>CAZGAU010000155.1:0-12254 GCA_964523725.1 uncultured Saprospiraceae bacterium | reverse complement strand
AGGCTTTGCTCTATCTCGACGTGCCCTCCTGGGTGGAAAGTCGCCTGCAAAACCGCTTGCTGAAAGACATCAAAGCCAATAAAGAAGTGCAAAGTTTGAATTTTAAACCACAAGGTCAATAAAAAATCTGCCTTCATTAGGCGCAAACTGCCAAGTGCTTTCTAAATTTACACAATGCAAAGGTTTTTCCTCTTCCTCATCCTGATTCCCCAATTTATGCTGGCACAGCAGCCGGATACCACCCGCATTGAGCCGCCCGACGAGGTGCAGGAACTCATCGAAGATTTTTTACAAAATACCGATAGCGAAGGGGCTTTCGATTTCAATACACTTTTTGAACAACTGGAAGATTTTCGCAATAATCCAATCAACCTGAACCGTGCCGATGAGGCGATCCTCCGCGACCTGGGCTTGCTCACCGACGCGCAAATCCTTGATTTCCTGAGCTATAGGCAGCAAACGGGTGAATTGATCTCGATCTATGAATTGCAGGCAATTCCGGGATTTGACCTGCCGACCATCCGCCGGATTCTGCCTTTTGTCACCGTTAAAGGCGATGTGGACGATTACCAAATCCCTCTGAGACAGATGCTGGCGAGCGGACGGCATGAAATGTACCTGCGCTGGTCGAGGGTGCTGGAAAGACAAAAGGGCTTTACCACCTCCGAAGCCGGCGCCAGTCGCTATCTCGGCGATCCGAATCAACTGTATTTCCGTTACCGGCATGCATATGGCACGCGTCTGAGTTATGGTATCACCGGCGAAAAAGACCGGGGTGAAGAATTCTTCAGAGGTAGTAATCCCAATGGTTTCGACTTTTACTCGGCGCATTTTTTTATCCGGGATTATAATAAAAATATTAAAGCCATCGCCCTTGGCGATTACGCCGTAAGCTTCGGGCAGGGGCTGATGCTGTACACGGGTTTTGGCATTGGCAAATCCTCCAGCCCGATGACGGTAAAGCGCAGCGGCCGGGTGCTTCGGCCTTACACCTCGGCTAATGAAGTCAATTTCTTTCGGGGCGCGGCGACTACGCTGGCTTTTGGCAAAAACATAGAAGCGACAGTGTTTACCTCTTTTCGTGGGCGGGATGCGAATTTGATCGTGCCCAATGATACTTTGGAATCCGATATTGAAATCAGAAGCTTTACTTCTTTTGATCTGGATGGTCTGCATCGCACGCCTACGGAAATCGCAAATAAAAATGCCTTGCAGCAATTCACCTTGGGTGGAAATGTGAAATTTAGTGGTCGTTACGGACATATCGCATTTAATGCTTTGTTCGACCAATTTGATAAAACACTGGAAATCAATCAGCGGCCTTACAATCGCTTCTATTTTTCAGGTGATCGATTGCTGAATGCAAGTGTCGATTATTCCTATCTCTGGCGCAATTTTAATTTTTTTGGTGAAACCGCGATGAGCAATAATGGTGCTATTGCCACCATCAATGGTTTGTTAATTGGACTGGACCGAAAAGTCGATCTGGCCGTGCTACATCGCTATTTTCCAAGAGATTATCAGGCTTTAAATGCCAATCCATTTTCCGAAACCACCGGCGCTCGCAATGAACAGGGTTTGTATTTGGGTCTGGAAATGCGCCCTATCCCCAACTGGACGTTGAGCGCTTACTTCGATGCCTGGCAACATCCCTGGATTCGCTTTGATGCGGCGGCGCCATCGCGAGGCTATGAATATCGCGCCCGGCTTTCCTATGAAAAACGCCGGCAGCTACGCGCTTACGTGGAGGTACGCGAGGAAGTGAAAGAACGCAATTCGCCGGAACCAGAGAGCAAAACCGAAGTATTGACTGACAATCGCATTTTTCAAACGCGCTTTCATGTAGAACGAAACATTACCAAGTCACTAGAACTGCGCAGCCGCGTGGATTGGGGTTTTTCACAAGTTGGCGACAGTCCGCAGAGTTCTGGATTTGCACTTTATCAGGATATTTTATTCCGCCCGATCGGCTTTCCTTTGTCCTTCACCACTCGTTTCTCGATTTTTGACACTGAAGGTTTTCAAACACGCTTTTATTCTTATGAAAGTGCCTTGTTATATAATTTCTCTATCCCGGCTTATTACAATCGCGGCACAAGATTTTACCTCAATGTGCGTTGCCGAGTCGGTCGAAATCTGACGGTGGAAGGCCGTATCGAGCAAACGTACTGGAAGAACCAGCCCAGTATTGGCAGTAGCCTGGAGGAAATCGCCGGACAAAACCGGACGCAGGCAAGCGGGCAGATCAGGTATCGGTTTTAAAGATTTGCCGGCTATTTACTACTTGCATGTTGTTGGTGGATTTACGTATCTATGCATGAAAAAACGATGACCCCTCATGTGAGATCATCGTCTAAACAAAATTAAATTTACATACAGGGACAAAATAAAGGGTTTTTGATATTACAATTTTGCCAACTGATGCCAAAAAATGGCTTATAGCTTCTCTTTAAGGTATTCCGATGGTAATTTGCCGAAGCGTTCTGTAAATACCTTGATAAAATAACTTGTAGAAGAAAAACCTACCGCATAGGAAACTTCAGCCACGGTGAAATGGGCTTTATTCTCCAATAATTCTCTTGAGTGTTGCAATCGAATTTCTTTGATATAGTTATTTGCAGTAAGCCCAGTGATTCTTTTTATCCGCCGCCGCAGATTAGAATCGCTGATGTGCAGCCGATCAGCAAGTTCCAGAAGATTAAAATCTGGAAATTTATCGAGCAGAATCAAAGCCTGGGTTTCGACTTCCATTAGCCATTTTTGCTCTGCGCTCTGTATTATACGAGTTTTAGTAGTATTGACTTGATTTTTATTGCGATGCAACAGATTTTGCACCCTCACCAAAAGTTCATTCCCGCAGAAGGGCTTGGTCAAATAATCATCTATCCCTATTCTCAAGGCTTCCAATTTTTTTTGCTTATCCGCCAATGCTGTTACTGCAATAACAGGAATCCAGGAGGTATCTTCGTTTGATTTTATGTTATTGATAAATTCAAATCCATCCATTTTAGGCATCATTATATCCGTGATGATGCAGTCTACTTTTTCATTTTCCAACTTTTGTAATGCCATCAGACCGTCAAATGCCTCTAATATTTTATAGTGCGGAACGAGTATATTATGAAATAGGGCTTGCATTTCAAGATTATCCTCTACCACAAGAATTGTAACTTGCGAAATGCTATTCCTATCATGATTGTTGTGAATGAATCCATTTTCATGGGCTTTAAAAACTGTTTGTTTATCAGTCATTTCTATTGGTAAAGGTGTCGAGTCAACCAATTTTTTAGGTAAAGCAAGGGTAAAAATACTGCCCACCCCCGGCTGACTTTCCACGGTTAGGTCGCCCCCCATGATGCGTGCGTATTCTTTGGCGATGGATAATCCGATACCTGCTCCTGCCTCTACTTTAGTACCCAGGGTTTTGCCCCGGAAATAACGATCGAATATCTGAGCCAGATGCTCAGGCGCGATCCCCTCTCCATCATTTTTTACTTGTATCTGAATGCCGGCTTTCTTTTCTGTGACAATCAATTCAATTTTCCCATTTTCGCATACGAATTTAAAGGCATTGGATAGAAGGTTATTTAGAATTTTTTCGACTTTGGGGCGATCCATCAAAACTGTTAGAGAATCTTCTGTTTGATAAGAAAATTTGTATTGTACTTCTTGAATTTGAGCATAAGACTCATACGCAGCGAATACCCTTTCGACAAACTTTTTTAAATGGACAGGCTGCTCATCCAGCTCAATTTGGTTATTCTCAAATTTAGACAAATCAATCAATTCTTCGACCAAAGAAAGCAGGTTATTCGTATTATTTTTGATACCTGTCAAGGTTTTTTTAATCGCTTCTTGTAAATCAATTCGTTGTAATAAATCTTCCAGGGGCGTTAAAATCAGCGTCAGGGGCGTTCTGAAATCGTGAGAGATGTTTGCAAATAGTCTTGACTTGAGCGTGTCCATTTCTTTGAGTTGATCTGCCTGGGCTTGTAATTGCTGTGTTTGTTTTTTTACTTCGAGTTTTAATCTTGCACGGTCGCGCTCATGTATGCTTACACGAAGTTTTGCACCAAAGTAAATAATAGCCGCCAACATTAAAAATAACGATGTAAGGAACCACGTTTTTAAATAAAACGGCTTCACAACGATAAGCGGAATATGAATTTCATTTTTTGACCATGGCTCATTATATCGCCGTCCTTTCAGGTGCAAAATGTATTTGCCGTAAGGCAAGCGCCCTATTCGTATATGATTGTCTTCCAGATAATTCCAGTCTTTATCCAAACCCTCAATTTTATAAGCATAGCGTTTATCGTAGAATCTTTTATAATCCAATAAAGCAAATTGCAGGGTAAAAGAAGTTTCATCGGGATGTATTATTAACGCTTGATGAGCCAATGCTTCCTTTGTAAAATTTTGAAAAAGACCGCCTTGGGCATTCTGCTTCTGGAAATCCGTGATAACCAGTGGTATTTGATACAAAGTATCTTCTACAAAATCCCTGGGGTGAAAAGAAGTAATGCCCCCGAGTCCACCAAAAAACAGGCGGCCATCAGGCGCCCGGGCATGGGAGAAAATATTAAACTCATGATGCGGAAGTCCATCTTCCGGCAAATAAGTAGTCACTTCGTGCGTCTGTTTATTAAAACGCATCAAACCGTAGTTACTGGGCAACCACAAATAGCCGAAATCATCTTCGTAAACGGCATAAATGACATTATTGGATAGCCCGTTGGTATTGGTGAATTGTTGTATTTCATCCTTTGCTCTGTCCCAGCGTATCAAGCCATCGCCTTGTGTACCCAACCAAAAAACACCTGCTTTATCTTCATATACGTACACAAACTCAGAAGAAGGAAACAAAGTGTTATATTCTGCAATGATACCATTTGTTTCGTCCAATAAGTAAAGACCATTACTGGTCGCTAACCAGATACCCTCTTCATTTTCATAGAAATGTGATACAGCTTGGTTTTTAAAAGCGTAAAATTCATTATAGCGATTGAAATCCAAGATTTTATTTGAACTTGTATCTATGTACCCAATACCAGTAGCGCCTGCAGTCCAGATTCTTCCGGTTTTGGATGACTGAAAAACACTATTTACATTGGTTTTGAGTGTTTCATCTTGTACATAATACTTCTTTTCATAGGTACCTTTATCCATATTATATTCCCCAACGTAATCCCAATAATTCCCTATTAAAAGCTTATTACCGATTTTTAATAGTCCTACTCCACGCGTTTCAGGAGCCAAGGTATCAACTCCCTTTTCACTGATTTTGTAGGTGGATTCCTGGTTGACAAAAATATTGCCAGCCTCATCAATATAGATACCCCTTGTATCAAAGGGTTGTTCCTGGTTTAAATAATTGGTAAAAAAGACTTTTTGCAGATGAAAAATGAAAATACCCACCGAAGTACAAAACCATACATTATTCTGCCCATCTACCATCAAATGGGCTCCTTTAACAGCATCCGTCGTCAGCTTGTTATATGAGAGCCTACTTAAAGGCTGTTTTTTACGATTGAATACAGTAATTTGTTGTTGATTTACACACCAGATTTGCTCATCGCTGTCAATAATAAAGTTTTGAATATCAATTATTCCCGGGAGTAAAACAGGTTTTAAAGATTTGTTTTCAAATGTATATAAATCGCCTGATGCTTTATCCTCCCCCAATAGCAACCACAATTGCCCCTTCTTGCTTAATTGCATCTTCTTTACAGGGGCGGGTATTCGAATTGCTTCAATTTTTCCATCAAACCCCAGGCGATATAATAAAAATGATTGATAATAACGGAAAGAAAGCCAAAAGCAATCTTCATCAGCAATGAAGGTAAGCAACTCAATAGGCGGGTCGGATTCTCGATTATACGGGAAAACAGCTACTTTTGAAAATGCGCCATTGTATCGGTATATATCACCATTATTCAGTAACAAGTAAATGTTTCCTTCCGAGTCATTAATAATCTGCTTCAATTTTTCCAGTCGGAAAGGAAGTGTGCCAAAATGTTCTTGAATGGTTTGACTGGTATTATCAAGTGGATTTAAAATATCGATGCCCGTAGCTAGTACTGCCCAAATCAAGCCATTTACATCCTGAAAGCATTTGACTACGGAATTTTCTTTATTTTTTGTAGCAAAGGTATGTACGTTTTCCCCATCAAAACGAGCAAATCCATAATTGGTAGCAATCCATACAAACCCCTTGTTATCCTGTATGGCATAATGTGTTATGTCATTAGGAAGTCCTTGCTTCATGGATAGTGTTTCTACATAAATACTAGAGTGCTGACTGTAACCTATCCTAATAGCGAAAATAAACAGCAGGATAAAGAAGGGTTTGTATTTATATAACATGGCATATGAACATTTTGTATGTAAATTTATTTCAAGTTAAATATCGCATTTTTTTTCTCTATAAGGGAAGTAATTGCAGCTCCTGCTCGATTTTTGGCATCATTTGCTCAGATTTTATCCACGCTTCTACTTTACCTTTGGCATATTGATGAAGTCATTATTTATGACTCTTGCCCAAACAAAGACACTTATAAGAAAAGCTAAAAGCCTTGAGGCTTATCAGGCATAGGTAGTCAGTATCTACCTCATTATCTTAGTCTACGTTACACAAACTTCTCAAAAGGCTTCTCCCTGAGATAACAGTCAGATCTAATCTTTCTGGTTATCTGGTCAATAGCGTTATCTCTACTGAAGTGCGCTTATGTAGGGATTGACTACCGGATGATTTCCGTCGTCGTCGTCTCCTATCATTGATTTAATCACAAAGTTAGAAATGAGAATCCTTAACTGATAAAAAGTCTATCATCATGAAAAAGCCAGTTTACACAATTTACATCTCTTCAGATGCAGGGTTATCTCCTATTGTCTTCATCCTGGTATCATTATTCAAAAAACATAAACTTTTGTTTCACATGAAAAAATTTACACTTCTCTGTGCACTATTAGTTACATATTTCGCCGCACACGCGCAGCTGAAATTAGGCAACAACGTTAATACCATTAATTCAAGCGCCATCCTGGAGATGGAAGCGACAAACAAAGGGATGCTGCTCCCACGTCTTACCACTGCCAACTTACCTGCTGCCAATGCCAGCAATGAAGGTATGATGGTATATGATACCGATGCCAATTGTATCAAATATTGCGATGGCGCCCAGTGGATCTGTAGCAGTTCATCGGCCAGCTCAGAAGTATCTTTTAGCGGTAGAAGAACCTCCGGAAATGCAATAGCCGGTACAACTACACTTCATGCGATGGATGTGGAATATTTTGATATTGGCAATAATTTATCGGGTACTTTTACGGCGCCGGTAGCCGGAAGATACTACTTTACCGGTCATTCTCATGCCAGTGGCAACCCTGGCGGTAGTTTTTATGCTGCTATTTTAAAAAATGGAGTGCTAGTACATCATGGCTCCAGAGCCGGTATCACTGGCACATCGGGTGAAATGTCCGTGGTTTCTTGTGTGCTTGACTTAGTTGCCGGCGATGTAGTAGGTTTAGGAGTATGGAGTCAGAACACTGTTCCAACAGCTCTCAATGATTTCTCCGGCTTCCTCATCTCCGGCAGCGGTGGCGGTGGCGCTGCTGATGGCAATGGTATCTACGACGGTAGCGGCACTACGCCTGCCGGTACAGCAGTAACCTTGACGGACAACCTCAACTTTGATGCCAATACCTTATTTATAGATGGCACCAATAATCGGGTCGGTGTTGGTACAGCCAGTCCAGTGGACAAACTGGAAGTAGCCGGTGGCATACATACCAGCAGCAATGCACTTATTTCTAAAGCAAGCGAAGCCTATTTTGACTTTTTTGCTGGTGGAAACAGAGGGCGGATCGTTGCTTTTGGTCCCGACAATTCCACGGCTGCGAATTTCCAAATAACAGGTAATAGTACTAATTCTTCTGTCGCGCGTAATTATTTTTATGGTGTAGGTTCAAACGGATTTGTTGGTATAAATACACTCTCCCCTGACCAGAATCTTTCTGTAGGTGGCAACGCATCCAAATCAGCCGGCGGCACAGCCTGGGCGGTGTTCTCCGACCCGCGCATCAAGAAGAATATGCAGCCGATGCAACTTGGCTTGGCGACATTAGAAAAGATCAATCCTGTCTTCTTCCAGTACGATGAATCGAAGGTGGATGATGTAAATGAAAGCGTACTTAACAAGACTTACATTGGCGTAAATGCTGAAGAAATCTACAATATTCCTGAACTGCGCGACTACTTGATTGAAATCAAAGAAAAGTACGGCATCAAAGATTTGAAGCAATATGTCAACTCGGATGCCTTGATGTATATCACCATCAATGCGGTGAAGGAGCTTAAATCTGACCTGACGAACCTAAAGGCAGAAAATACAGCTTTGAAAGCGCAATTGGCAGAGATGCAAACTTTGAAGGCAGAAGTTGCCAGCATAAAAGCCATGCTGGGAAATGCTTCATCTTTGCAGCAAAATGCAGCATCCACTACCGGAAAAGAATAAACGAACCACTTTTAGTAATTCAACTGGACGAAGCGTATCCATTGGTATTGTTACCAATGGCAATGGGTACGCCTTGTCCTCTCTGAAAACTGCAAGGCTCGTTAGCAGGCTCTATCTACGTGACGCTCCTGGCTTTGTATGCTGGTATTAGCAAATCCATAATTCAAATAGATATGAAAATTTTTATACGTCCCTATAAATATTGGCATTATCAATCTTATTCAGCATGGCAGAGGTATTCGTTGCTGTTATTCAGCTGTATAGTACACTTTACCGCTTTTTCTCAAAATCCTATTACAAATACTGGCAATAAAACCATTCCGGCAGGGGGAATGGCAGCGTATTTTGGTCATTTTACCAATACGGCCAGTGGTATTATGACAAATAACGGTTCCATTTTTTATATAGATAACCTCACCAATAATGGTAGCTATACCGGCAATGGCTTGGAAGTTTTCCAGGGATCTTCGCCGCAGCTGATTGATGGTGGCATGTTGTTGAATGTAAAAAATGTTCAGTTTAATAATGCCGCTGGATTGACCATTGATAATGAGGTACAGATAAAAGGTACTTTCACGTTTATCAATGGTATTGTCACAACGGATAGAAGTGACCTTGCCGATAAGCTACATTTTATGACTGCCGGAAGCTACGCTGGTAGTACTGATGCCCGCTATGTAGATGGCTATGTTTGCAAAACCGGCACTACGGGTTTCACTTTTCCGGTAGGAGATAATGGAGCGCTACGTCCCGTATCTACTTCTGGTACTACTGCCAGTAGCCAGTTGTGCGCAGCTTATTTTGCCGTTGACCCGAATGCAGCGATGCTGCCGACAGGAGCGCCATTCAGTACAGCCGCTTTGGGCGCAGGGCTGAACAATGTAAACACGATAGAATACTGGGATGTAGATGGCACAGCAAGTATCAGTCTTATTCTTACCTGGAATGCTGCCAGTATGGTCAGTTCTTTAGTAGGAAGTTTGAACAACTTGAGGGTTGTCGGTTGGGATGGCGCGCAGTGGGTGGACTTGGGCAATGTAGCTACCACCGGCAATCTGACGAGCGGTTCGATCACTTCCAATGCTATTGTTCCCAATAATTTTGAAGCTTTTACCATAGGTAGCGTTAGTGGCTGTCCCAATATCTCAGCAATATTAGCTGGCGACGCGGGTATTTGTGTTGGTCAAAGTACAGATTTGACAGTTACGATAACTGGCGGAACAGGACCTTACAAAGTCGTATTAAATAATGGAAGTAATAATATTACCGTAAATAATTATAACTCAGGCGATCCCATAGCCGTTTCCCCTTCTACTACAACAAATTATACATTAGTAAGTATTACCGATGTCAATACCTGCCCTGGCACTTCCCTCAGCGGCACGGCGACTGTAACCGTAGAAACTGCAAACGTACCGTTCGCTTTTGCAGGATTCGATGCCAAAATAGTGGACGACGAAACCTACACCATTTCTAACGCGGTAGCGACCAATGGCAGCATCCTCTGGACGACCAATGGCGACGGCACATTTGATGACGCAACCATTCAAAATCCGACTTACACCCCGGGTGCAAATGATATTACAGCAGGAACGGTCACCTTGACGCTGACCGTCACCGGCACGAGCGCTTGTGCTACGGTGATGAAAACAGATAATATGGTATTGAGCATCTTCCCTAAATGCCTTCCAGATGCATTGGATGCTGCCAATTATGGTAATATGGCGATCACTGGTTCAGCATTGTATCAGGGCAATTTTACCAACACGGCATCCGGCGCGATTACAAATAATGGTACGATTCATTACATCAAGGATTTGACCAATAATGGCACTTACACCGCGCCTACCGGAACAGATATTTTTGAAGGATGCCAATTGCAAACCGTAGATGGAACGACCGAGTTGGCTATGAATAACGTGGAACTGGACAATGCCGATGGCCTGGTCGTTGCCAATGAACTTCGGGTAGCCAATCAATTTACGTTTATCGATGGTCTTGTTTCTACGGATCGGAGCAATTTGGCATATCAGGTTCATTTTTTGGATAACGCCACCTATACCAATCAAGCAGATACCCGCCACGTGGATGGTTATGTTTTTAAAACGGGAAACGATGCCTTTATCTTCCCAATTGGTTCTGGTACTACCCTTCGTACCGCCAGCATTTCTGCCCCGGCTAATATGACCGATAAATTCGCAGCTGCATATTTCGTCGGCAATCCAGGCGTTGCTGCTTACCCCACCGGAGGACCTTTCGACACCAGTTCCAAAGATACAGATGTACTGAACGTAAGCACGATTGAATATTGGGATGTGAATGGGGCAACAGCAATAAAATTGACGCTTACATGGAATACAGCGAGCATGGTGAGTACCCTTACTTCCGATTTAAATGATTTAATTATCGCAGGCTGGGACGGAAGTAAATGGGTGAATCTCGGTAATACCACAACCACCGGCGACCTAATGAACGGCTCGATTACTTCTCAAATCCTGATTCCTGATACTTACACTGCATTTACGCTGGCCGCGCTCGACCCCCAGGCACCGGGCTGTGCAGACAAAGATAATGTTTTGGTTTGGCTACGTGGCGATAAAAATGCCACCAGCAGCTTGTGGAAAGATTTTAGCGGTCGCTACTACAATGCCATTCAAAGCACAGCAAGTAATCAGCCAGCCACAGGCGGTTTGGTGAATTTCAATCACGCGCTCGATTTTGCAGGCGATGACTTCTTTAATATTAATTTGGATATAGATCCGGCCGAAACAGATCCTCTAACGGTTTTGGTAGTGTATCAAGCTGATACCTCGGGGCGCCCGCTTTGGGGGAATGAGTCTGGTTCGGAAGACCGCTACCTGTCCATGACTGATGTGGCAACAGGTATAGGCTCAACGCCTTATACGAATGGAAATGTTACGAATCAGGTGAAATTGCTCACCGTTTCGATGGACGCTACCGACCAGCCGAACGGCAACAATACCAATTCTTACGTGTATGTAGATGGCGTCTTGAATACTACTTTCGTGCAGTCCAGCGCTTCGGGTACCTTCGACCAAACACGTTTGGGAAGAATCACTTCAGCGACTTCTAATCTTTTTGATGGGCGCATTGCCGAATTCGTTATTTACAATAGCGAATTGTCTTCCACCGATCGCCAAAAGGCAGAATCTTATCTGGCCTTGAAGTACGGTATTTCACTGGATCAAACCACGCCGCAGGATTATGTCGCCAGCGACGGCACGACCGTTTTCTGGAATGCAACAGCTAACGGTAGTTACAATCGCCATATTGCAGGCATTGGTCGCGATGATTGTTCGAGTTTGAACCAAAAACAATCCCGCTCTGCTAATGGAAATGCGATTATCACCATGGGGCTGGGGGGCATTACGGCCGATAACGTGTCCAATGCAGGCAATTTCCCAGCAGATCGTCATTTCATGATGTGGGCACGTAACCTTGCTGCTATGCCCACCCTGCAAGACCTGGCAAATTCAGCTACCGATCTCCCCATAAGCTTACATGACAACACTCAGCGTTTGGATGCAGAATGGCGTGTTGAAGAAACGGGCATAGTGGGCAATATGCAAGTACAAATAGATTTGACAAATGCATCCGTTTCTGCTTCTTCCAACAGTTTTATAAAATTACTCATAGACCGCGATGGCGATGGTGACTTTACAACGGGGACAGTAGATGTGATTACAGCATCCAGTTACAGCGGAGGCGTGGCTACTT
>CAZGAU010000154.1:0-12264 GCA_964523725.1 uncultured Saprospiraceae bacterium | reverse complement strand
TCTATAAAGGATCACCAAAGCCCCTGTTCATGAATTTAAAGACAATCCTCATTCCGCTTGTCCTCATTGTCATTGCTGTAGCTGGCTGGTTCTGGTTACGCCCTACTGATGGGAAAACAGAAAATGCCGAACTAGTTACCCGTGTAAAAAAAGGTGAATTCAAAGTAAAAGTAACAGCTACAGGTGAATTACAAGCCAAGCGCTCGGAAAAGATTAGAGGCCCGCAGGGCATGCGTACCGTGGGTATCTGGCAGACCAGCATCACCGATATGGTGGCGGAAGGTACGGTAGTAAGTGAGGGCGATTATGTGGCCACACTCGATAAAACCGAGCTTACCAATAAAATGCGCGACGCACAGACCGAAATTGATAAAATTCTTACCCAACTGGAACAAGCAAAAATAGACACGGCCATTGAAATGCGCGGGCTCCGTGATCAGTTGGTCAATTTGAAATTTCAGCAAAAGGAAAAAGAATTACAGCTGGAACAAAGTAAATACGAGCCGCAGAGTGTGATCCAGCAAGCTAAACTGGACCTGGAACGGACGGAGCGTGATTATCAGCAATTGTTGCAAAAATCACAACTTACCAAAGAAAAATCGGACGCTAAAATCGCCGAAATCAATGCCTCCCTGCGTCAGAATCGGGATAAGTACAATCAGCTCGCAAGCCTGGCCAATGAATTTACTGTGATGGCGCCAAAAGCAGGAATGGTGATCTATGCGCGGAGTTGGAACGGTAAGATCGGCCCCGGTTCGCAAGTGCAGGCCTGGGATCCCATCGTGGCTGAACTGCCTGATTTAACAGATATGATTTCGAAAACATATGTAAATGAAGTGGATATCAGTCGTGTACAAAAGGGGCAGGAAGTTAAACTAAAAATTGACGCTTTCCCCGATCGTGCTTATACAGGTAAGGTAATTCAGGTAGCTAATATCGGCGAGCAGTTGCGCGATTATGATGCAAAAGTGTTTGAAGTTGTTATACAGGTAAATGAAAATGACTCCATCATGCGTCCTGCCATGACTACCAGTAATGAAATTGTTACCTACATTTACCCCGATGTGTTATCCGTTCCGATCGAAGCCCTGCAAAGCGATAGCGTTTCTTTTGTATTTAAAAAGCAGGATAGTAAAATTGTAAAGCAGGAAGTGGTCATCGGCGAAAGCAATGATGATGAAGTGATTATAGCTTATGGCTTATCGGAAAACGATGAAATTTATCTCTCCGTGCCAAAAGAATCCGAAAAACTGACCTTTGTTCCATTACCCGATGAAGTGAAGGAAGAAATCCGTAAAAAGCAGGAAGAAGCCCGCAAAAAGCGCGAGGCCGAAGCCCTGGCGCGCAGCAAGCAAGTACCCAAGGAAAATATTCAGTCTGATAACAGTTCCGGCGGAGGATTTATTATTATTAATTAAGTTCTTGCGTAAAAACTTGTTTTTGAACATTTAACGATTTCTCTCTATGCAAAGAACGCTTTTTAATTTCCTGCTGGCGATGGAAGCGGTGATGGCAAATCGCTTGCGAGCATTTCTAACCGGACTGGGTATTTTATTTGGCGTAGGGGCGGTGATCGCCATGCTGGCCATTGGTTCGGGCGCCAAGCAATCCATCCTCGAGCGTATGAAGCTCATTGGTACCAATAATATTGTCATTACATCCGTCATTCCAGAGGAAAATCCTCAAAACCAGGAAGGTACGGCTACAAGCAGCAGCAACACCAATTCCAATGAAAGAAACAAAAAGCCCTGGTCGCCGGGGCTTACCCTGGAAGATCTCGAAGCGATCGAAACCGTGTTGCCAAATATTGAAAACATCAGCCCGGAAATTGTGCTTTCTACTGCGATCATCCAGTCCGGAAAATTGGAGCAAGGGCGCTGCATTGGTATCAATAATACCTTTTTTGAATTGAATAACCTGCGACTTAGCAGGGGGCAGTTTTTTCATCCGGAGCATCTGGAAAGCGGGCGACCGGTTTGCGTGATTGGCAAGAATATTCAAACCAAATTTTTCCCAAATGACTCGCCATTAGGTCAAAAAATAAAAGCCGGTAATACCTGGCTAACCATTATCGGCGTGCTGGAAAAGCGCCTTGCCAGTCGGGAAAGCCTGGAAAATCTGGGTATCCGCGATTATAATGATGATATTTACATTCCTGTTACAACCGCCTTGCTTCGGTTTAAAAATCGCGCGACCATCACCAATGCCGACATTCAGCGGCGTGGCAACAGTGACAACGAAGACAAAAATTATCATCAGTTGGATCGCATGGTTGTGCGTGTGGAGGACTCCAAATACCTGCGCGCTTCGGCGGATGTAACTGCTCGCGTGCTCAAGCGTCGTCATCACGATGTAGTTGATTTTCAGATAGAAGTGCCGGAATTATTGCTCGAAGAGCAACAGAAAACCCAGGAAACCTTCAACCTGGTGCTGGCCGCCATTGCAGGCATTTCGCTCCTGGTCGGTGGTATCGGCATTATGAACATCATGCTGGCTTCGGTGTTGGAGCGCATCAAGGAAATTGGTGTACGCCGTTCGATGGGAGCCAAGCAAAGCGATATTGTGCAGCAGTTTCTTTTTGAGGCAGTGTTTATAAGCCTTTTGGGAGGCGTATTGGGGGTTATCGGTGGGGTTATTGCAGCGAATGTCATCACTGCTTCTTTTGAGATTCCGGCGGTAGTGTCGGCCTGGTCAGTGATTTTGTCATTTGGCGTAGCTGCCACGGTCGGTTTGATTTTTGGAATATTTCCAGCCAGAAAAGCCGCCAGGCAGGATCCGATCAAAGCCTTGAGAGTAGAATAATCATTTGCTGATATGCCAATGTGCTGATAATTTTAAAGATCTAACAAATTAATTGAATACATGAGAAACACCTGGCTCTTATTCCCTATCCTAATATTCATATCCAAATTTACCTTTGCACAAGAACCCGAATTGTATCGCCTGACCCTGGAAGAGGTTGTACAAATTGCTCAAAGCGACGCGCCCGATGTGCAACTCGCCAATACAAGGCTAAGCAACCGTTTCTGGCAATTCCAGTCTTTTCGGGCAGATTACAAACCCGTGATCGGACTATCCGCCACCTTGCCTTTTCTGAATCGCTCGATCCAATCGATTACCCAACCCGATGGTTCGGTTATTTTTCGCCGGCAGGCTTTCATGAATAATTCTCTGGGTTTGCAGTTGCAACAAGATATTGGATTGACGGGAGGTACCGTTGTGTTAAACACCGACCTGACTCGCCTGGATATTTTTGGTGATGGTGGCAACCCGAATGTGGTTTCTTATCTCTCCAGCCCGGTGGCTTTGCGCTTTATTCAACCGATTTTCAATTTTAATGCACTGAAATGGAATAAAGAAATTGAGCCTTTGCGCTATCAGGAAGCAAAACGCGGTTTTTCGGAAGATATGGAGCAAACGGCTTACGATGCAACACAACTTTTTTTCAATGTGCTGATCGCCCAGTTGAATCTGGAAGCAGCACAACAGGAAAAATCCAATGCCGATACGCTGTACGAGATTTCCAAAGGGCGTTTTGAAGTGGGCAGAATCGCGGAAACCGAGCTGCTGCAGATCGAACTCAGCGTGGCCAATGCCGAAAATTCGTTGGCGCAGTCCACTTTAAATTTGCAAACCAGTATCGAGGAATTGCGTAATTTCCTGGGTATCCAGCAAGCGGTTCGCTTTGAAATGATTCCACCCGCCGAAATTCCCGAATTTATTATTGATCCCGACCGGGCGCTGCAACTTGCCTTGCAAAACCGAAGCGAAATTGTCGCTTTCGAACGACGGCTCCGCGAAGCCGAGCGCAATGTTGCTCAGGCAAAAGGACAAACCGGGCCGCAAGTCAGTATCAACGCGGCTTTTGGTTTGCAACAAACTGCCGATAGTTTCTCTGATGCGTATCAAAATCCTTTGGATCGGGAGCAACTCACGCTGGGTGTAGAAGTACCCATTGCTGATTGGGGAAAAGCCAAAGCTCGCCGTGAAATTGCCAAGTCGAACCTGGAGCTCGAACGCATGAACGTGACCCAGGAGCGCGTCAATTTTGAACGAAATATTTTGCTAAAAGTGCAGCAGTTTGATCTTGTGCGGAATCAGGTGCAACGCGCCTTACGGGCTTATGAGGTTTCGCGGAAGCGTCAGGAAATGACGCGGAATCGCTATTACATTGGCAAAATCGGTATCACCGATTTGAACATCGCTGTGCAAGAGCAGGAATCCGCACGCCGGAATTACGTGAGCGCCTTGCAAAGCTATTGGCTGGCGTATTACGATCTGCGCCGCAGCACTTTATATGATTTTGCAAATGATCGATCCCTGGTGAATCTGCCGGAGGGGTATTGATGAAACTATGAGAAAGGGCGACTTTGCGACTTGGAGAAGGGGGACTTGGGGATCTATGTGTTTAAAATAATGAAAGCCTGACATATTGGAACTTTTATAAGGAAACTCCGGGTTTTTTGTTAGAAATATTCTGCAAAAGCTCAAGCTATGTCATCCGAAATCACTAAAGGAGTCACTCGACGCCTCGGCGTACCCGACTTGTTTGAAAAACTGACCGAGCAAATTTCCGGCTCCGAATTAAATTCTCTATTGCTCGAAATTTTGCACCAGAAAACCAATCAAATTTCTCCTGCCGATTTACTGAAGTCGTACGAAGAAAACCGTTTTGTAAAACCAGTAGCTTATGACTGGATCCCGTTTATCGAATGGGAACTTGAGTTATTGCGGTTTGCAGCAAAACAAAATTTTGCTCCGCTGGAACTGTCGCCGGTGAGCCCGCTGGGTACTTGTTCGGTGCTGGCTACGGTGCACCAACACAAAGTTCTATCCGCATTACGGGGCACAGAAGTCACAGCCGATGCCACCAATGTGCTGGCTTTGGAAAGCAGTCTGCATCGACGTGAACTATTGAAAATAAATGCAAAATCCCCAGAGCGCGTGCGCCTTTGCACCACGCACCGGCATACCCGCACCCAAATTTTTGATTTTCCAGGGTTTACGCCACATTTCAAGATTTTTTGCCTGACTACCGCAGGGCGAGACGAGGGAAATTTTAAGCTTGAAAAAGAAGTTTTGAAGGAACACCTTGAATTTTACAAGCAACTTTTCACAGAAAAACTAGGTATAGAAAACACTCGGATTCGGCTGATTTTAAAGGACTTGCCACAAGCAGAAGAAGAAAATCCACTTTTTGAAACCCTACAGCAATCTGTATCAGAAGCATTCCCCGAAATGAGCTGCACCATTCAAAAAATAAAAGAAGCCAATTATTATCAGGGTTTACAATTTAAAATCATGCTGGCTGTTGGCGAACGGGAATTCGACATCGCCGACGGCGGTTTTGTGGATTGGACGCAGCAATTGTTACACAACCACAAGGAACGCCTGCTCATCAGTGGTTTGGGCACCGAGCTGTTGTACAAATTGCAGACCAATCAGCTTTGAAACCTTTATTTACCGGCAAAATACGTTCCGATTTCCTGCATGATCTTGGGATTCACCAGAATGGCAATGCCCACGGAAACGATCAGTCCAATGGCAGCGTTGACCACATCTTTACGGATAATCCGCCAGGTAGTGGACATTTTTCGGTTTGTTTCATAATTTTTCATGATCGTCATCGCCAGCTCGCGCCCGGCCATCAAGCCCAGGAATACCCAGGTGGTACTCATCGGCACATTGCTCACTTCTTTGAAAATGAAGAGAATAATGGCATAAATAAGATCCACGATTGAAGCCGCGCGCACGTCGTGCACATGCGATTTTTCGGTCACAATGCCTTGAATTTTATCGCCACGCAGGTAGAAAAGTACGCCCAACCCAACTACAATGTAACCCAGGAAAACCATCAATTGCCAGAAACTCAACGAACGAGGAAGCGTTACCGCGATATTGGCGCCATCCTGCATCAGCCAAACAGCCCATAGGGTACCACTGATCAGCCACTGCACGCCCGTCCAGATGTTGCTGGGTTCGCCGGTAGTAAAACGCTTGATTGGCTTTGCCAATAAAAACCAGATCACAATCGCCACGCCGAAAGCCACCAGATACCCCGAAACACTTTTGAACAGCATGCCCTGAATACCGTCGAGGTTGGAAGAATAAACACTTAGGCAAAGGAAGGTAGTAGAAACCGGCATTTTCAGGCGGGTAAGAAAGAGCAGCACCAGCGGCGCCGCCAACTGCAAGAACTGGAAAGTGCGGGGCGCTTCCGCAAAACCTTTGGAAGCAAGGCGTTGATAAGACACATCACCACTGTACTGAGACCAGCTATAGATCATCGTGACGACAAAAATCACGGAGATAAATAACCACAAGAGCCACCAGGGGCGCTTGGAATTGGAAGCCAGGAAAGTACCGATGGTTTGGATACTGTCATTGGCAATTGCCGAATAACCTGCAAACAAAAAGCCTAGCCACATGGCTACTTGCGGATACGGATAGGCTATTCCAGCTAGAATGAAAAGCACAATCAGGATTTGATAAAACTTTCTTTCTTTATACAAGAAGAGACGGAAGACCCGATACCGGAAGTTTTGGTTTAGCCATTTGGCAGTGCGTTCGATCATAGTTGGAGCTCAGTTTTTGTCAAAAACAAAGCTATCCGCCTTAGATTACCTGATTGTTTAATTATTGTTAATTTTGTGTTAATTACTTGGTTGATAGACACTTGCGTTAATTAAGACTGAATAAAGAAGGAGAACAAGCTCAAAGTATTAAAAAACAATACTTTTTGTTTCAATAAAAAACAGAAGGTCTGTGATGAAAAGGAAATTGAAAAAAATGGCAAAACTATTTAATTGTAGCGGAATAACTTATTAAATTTCAAGGGGTTGTTTTGTATAAATTAACACTCAGTTTACATTGAATCGCTCATCTTTGCGGCACAAAAATTAAAAGCTAATCCTCGCACCATGAATACGAATAAATTCCTCAAATTATTTGCACCAAAGGACCGGAAGTTCTATGGATTGTTTGAACAGGACGCCGACAACCTGCTGGCTACGGCCAAAGCTTTAAAAACCTTGTTTCATACCTCCAAAAATGGTGAATGGCAAGCGCTTATCAAAGAAGTAGAACATCTGGAGCACATTGGTGATGATATCACGCACCAGATTTTCAAAGAGCTTAGCATCAACTTCATCACACCATTTGACCGGGAAGATATTCACTACCTCGCTACCGCCATGGACGATGTGGTAGATTACATGCAGGCTGCGGCACAACGACTGGAACTCACTCATATCCAGGCTGTTACTGAACCCATGCGTCAACTGGTGGATCTGGTGGAAAAATCTGCCCTCGAAGTGCATACCGCGGTGATGGGCCTGCGGGAAATGAATTATGAAAAAACCAACCAAGTTCTCGTTCGTATTCATAGCCTTGAGAATCAGGCAGATGAAATTTTCGATGCTGCGATCTCCGATTTATTCCTGCACGAAACCAATGCCATTGAGTTGTTAAAACAGCAGCAGATGCTGGATATTCTGGAAACGGCAACCGACAAATGCGAAGATGTTGCCAATGTAATTGAATCCATCCTGCTCAAATACGCTTAAATCTATCCTCGGATATGACTACCCTGCTCATTATTATAATAGCATTGGCGCTGGTTTTTGATTATATCAACGGCTTTCACGACGCTGCCAATTCCATTGCCACTATTGTCTCCACCAAAGTACTCACACCGATCCAAGCAGTGATCTGGGCCGGATTTTTCAATTTTGCCGCCTTTTTTGTATCCAAATACATCGTCGGAGAATTCAAGATCGGGAATACCATTGCCAAAAGTGTCACCTTGGAACAAGGAGACAGCCTGGCTTTATATGTCATTCTGGCCGGGTTGATCGCTGCCATTATCTGGAATCTGCTCACCTGGTATTTTGGGATTCCTTCAAGTTCTTCGCATACGCTGATCGGCGGTTTTATTGGGGCGGCGATAGCCCGGTACGATACTTTTTCGGTGATTGTGAGTGAAAAGGTGATCCCGATTGTGTTGTTTATTTTTGGCGCGCCGCTCGTGGGTATGATCATGGCTTTTATTATTACCAATGTAATTCTAAATCTATTTAAAAATTCGCATCCATATAAGGCCGAACGCTGGTTCCGGCGTTTGCAGCTTGTATCTTCCGCCGCCTTTAGCCTTGGTCACGGTGGCAACGACGCCCAGAAAGTGATGGGTATTATTGGGGCAGCTATGATCGCGACCAATTATATCCCGGAACTGAATGCCATTCCCACCTGGGTGCCGATTTCCTGTTTTGTTGCCATTGGTTTGGGTACGCTGAGCGGGGGCTGGCGCATTGTAAAAACGATGGGAACTCGCATCACTAAAGTAACGCCACTGGAGGGCGTGAGCGCAGAAACGGCGGGCGCGATGACGCTTTACTTGACCGAGCATCTGGGTATTCCGGTGAGTACCACGCATACCATTACCGGTGCCATTATTGGAGTGGGTGCTACCAAACGGCTTTCTGCCGTGCGTTGGGGGGTTACCATCAATCTTTTATGGGCTTGGATTCTCACTATTCCAGTGTCTGCTCTAATGGGGGCGCTGATTTATTATTTTTTTGCCTTATTTGTCGGTTGAAAAAATCAGATTTTACAAAAAAATAAACTTCGCTTCATGTCCAGTTAATATTACAGGTGTATTATGCTTATGAAAAGGCGGTTAAAGTCCGCCAAACAAGCATTTACAACCTATGAAAACAATCAAATTTTATCTGGCAATATTCATAATATTCCTCCTTTGGTCTTGCAGTTTCGAAACACGGGAGGTTGAGAATGTCTTCATCAAAGGCTCCGATACCGAAGTGAACCTTGCCCTGGCGCTGGCTGAAACCTATATGGCGGCTGATCCGAACATTTCCATAGCGGTTACCGGCGGCGGTTCGGGTGCAGGTATCGCCGCACTCATCAATAACAAAACCAGCATTGCCAATTCTTCCCGCCCGATGAAAGAAGCAGAAATCGATTTGGCCAATAATCGAGGCATCAAGCCGATTGCTTCTGTGTTTGCAATGGATGCGCTGGCTTTGATCGTGCATGAAGATTTGCCGGTCAACGCCCTCTCAGTCGAACAAATCGGCGCTATTTTCAGAGGTAAAATCCAGAACTGGCGCGAATTGGGCGGTCCGGATATGAAAATCTCGATGTACGGCCGCCAGAGTAATTCCGGGACTTATGTTTATTTTCGCGATAGTATTTTACACGCAGAATATTCGCAGGACGTCAAGCAGATGAACGGCACCGCACAGATCGTGGAAGGTATCAAAAATGATCCGGCCGGTATCGGTTATGTCGGGGTTGGATATGTCGTGAAAAAAGACGGCAGTATTACGCCAAATATTAAAGTGCTTTCTGTAAAGAAAGATGCTCATAATCAGGCATTTGTGCCAACCAAAGCCGAAAATATCACTAATGGGGATTATCCGATTGTACGGCCGTTGTTTCAATACACCGACGGCCGCCCCGATGGCAAGTTGCGAGATTTTATGTTATTTTGTCTGAGTGATGCTGGGCAAGCTATTGTGAAACAAACCGGCTACTACCCTGTATCCAGGCGCTATTGGGCAACCAACGAACGAGTACTCAACTTCAGTTATGCAGATGCGTCATCTTATTGACAGAATTGTAAGGCTCCTGTTTTTTCTGGCGGCATTGCTTTCGGTACTGGCGTTACTGGGCATATTCGGTATGCTGCTCGTCAATGGAATCAAGGCTTTCGCTGATATTAATCCGGCTGAATTTTTCTTCACTTCCAACTGGAATCCTTCCGCATACGAACAACCGAGCTACGGCATTCTTGCCATGATGGTCAGTACTTTTTTGGTAACGTTGGGAGCAATGCTCATTGCGGTGCCTTTGGGCATTGGTGCGGCGGCTTACCTTGCCGAAGTAGCCCCCGAGCGCGTTCGGATGTGGTTGAAACCTGCCATCGAGTTGCTTGCTGCAATTCCCTCCGTGGCCGTTGGTTTCATCGGGATTGTGCTGGTCGGACCTTTTATTGCAAAAGTTTTTAATTTGAATAATGGACTGACTGCATTGAATGGCTCTATCCTATTGGCAATCATGTCTTTACCTACGATCATCACCGTTGCCGAAGATGCTATTCGGGCGGTACCCAATAGCTTTAAAGAAGGTAGTTATGCGCTTGGCGCCAATAAATGGACGACGTTGATCCGAGTAGTACTGCCCTCTTCGTTTTCAGGCATTATCGCTGCCATTATTCTGGGAATGGGGCGCGCTATTGGCGAGACGATGACCGTGCTCATGGCTACCGGAAATGCTACGGCCATGCCGCAGGGCTTCTTCGATCCGGTGCGTACCATGACCGCCACGATTGCTATCGAATTGGGCGAAGTACCTTTTGGAACGACGCATTATTTCGCGCTTTTTGCGGTGGGCGCGGTCTTGTTTTTGATCACCCTTGGCGTGAATTTAATCGCAGAAAACATTGCCGCCAAATACCGGTATAAAAGTTAATACCAGATGCCAGCATCCAGAAATATTATCCAGATCATTGGCATGAGCACCCTGCGGCTATTTGTGCTGATCGTATTGTTTTTCTTGGGATTTATGCTTTGGGACATCTTTTCAAAAGGGGCGGGCGTTGTGAGCCTGGAGTTTATTTTCGATTTTCCCCGAAAAGGGATGACCGAAGGTGGAATCTTTCCGGCAGTGGTGGGCACAGTGTTTATCACGCTGGTGACCACGCTTTTTGCTATTCCTTTTGGCATTGCCGCAGCTATTTACCTCAGTGAATACGCGGTGGATAGCCCTCTGAATCGCTTGATCCGTGCGGCGATCCGCAATCTGGCCGGCGTACCCTCCATTATTTATGGATTGTTTGGCGTGGCTATCTTTGTGCAGGGATTGGGCTTTGATACTTCCATTCTTTCGGCGGGGTTGACCCTGGGCTTGCTGACCTTGCCTTACATCATCACTACCACCGAAGAGGCGTTGAAAAATGTGCCGCATTCCTATCGTGAAGGTGCGCTGGCCCTGGGCGCCACCAAATGGGAGGCTATTCGTACCAATGTGTTGCCGAGCGCTGTATCGGGCATTGTGACCGGAGCCATCCTGGGGCTTTCCAGGGCCGCCGGCGAAACCGCGCCGATTCTCTTCACCGGAGCCGCTTTTTACCTCAGGTATTTGCCGTCGAGTGTTTTCGATGAGTTTATGGCCTTGCCGTATCATTTGTATATTCTTTCCACGCAGCATCACGCCATTGCCGAGGTGCGGCCTTTGGCTTACGGCACAGCGGTGGTGCTATTGGGATTGGTATTTATTTTGAATATCATTGCATTTATCATTCGCTACCGGTATCGAAATTTCAACAAAAACAGAACATGAGCGATCAAGCCAAAATGGTGGTCAGGGATGTACGCCTTTCCTACGGAACCAAAGAGGTGTTGAAAGGCATTAATATGAAAATACCTGAAAATAAGATTATTGCGTTGATTGGACCTTCAGGTTGCGGCAAATCGACCTTGCTGCGCGCGATGAACCGCATGCACGACCTCACGCCCGAAGCGCACGTGCAAGGACAAATTTTACTGGACGGCGATGATATTTATGCACCCGGCAAAGATGTGGTAGAAGTGCGCCGCAAAATCGGGATGGTATTTCAAAAACCGAATCCTTTTCCCAAATCTATTTTTGATAATATCTCTTATGGATTGAAAATCAATGGGGAACGCAATAAGAAAAAATTGCAAGAAGTGGTGGAGAAAACCCTCAAAAGTAGCTATTTGTGGGAGGAAGTGAAAGACGATCTGCACAAATCCGCGCTGGCGCTTTCCGGCGGGCAGCAGCAGCGACTATGCATTGCTCGTGCAGTGGCGGTAGAACCAGAGGTTTTATTAATGGATGAACCTTGCTCCGCCCTGGATCCGATCAGCACGGCCAAGGTAGAGGAACTCATGCTGGAACTGAAAAAAGATTACACCATTGTGATCGTCACGCACAACATGCAGCAGGCGCAGCGCGTGGCGGATTTGACGGCTTTTATGTACCTCGGCGAGGTGATTGAATATACCAAGACGCACGAGCTATTCAACCATCCAAAACAGGAGCTGACCGCTAACTATGTGAGTGGAAATTTCGGATAGGACATGAAGTATATGGTTAATAGTCGAAAGTCAATAGTCATTTGGTGAGGGAGAAAAAAGGGACGCAAAATCAGCATACAAATTCGGGGCAATCACCTCATGGCAACTGCCCCTACTGCTGTCGCAAAAGCCAATTAATTCTTTG
>CAZGAU010000153.1:0-12330 GCA_964523725.1 uncultured Saprospiraceae bacterium | reverse complement strand
GTGTATAATAATCTTAAAAAAGATGATATCGTTATGATGCAATTCGGGCATAATGATGCCGCAGAAAACAAACCCGAGCGCTACGTTGATATCGAGGGATATAAAGAGTTCTTAAGATTGTTTGTATCTCAAACCAAAGAAAAAGCGGCCATTCCGATCATTCTTACGCCCGTTTGCCGAAATTATCCCTGGAAAGATGGTCATCTGGAGAATGTGCACGGCGAATACCCGCAGGCGGCAAGGGATGTTGCCAAAGAGATGGATGTTTATTTTATTGATCTCAACCAATTATCCATGGATGCTTTTAGCGAAAAGGGGCAGGCGTACGTGACGGAACATTATTTTATGAATCTTCCGGCCGGTGTGTACGAAGCGTATCCCGACGGGCAATCCGACAACACTCACTTTCAACCGGAAGGCGCGAAAGCCGTGGCGAGCTTGGTTTTTGAAGCCTTGAAAACTTTAAAAAAAGGAAATTGATTCTGAAGCTTTGCAGCGAAGCTTCAAGTATTATACCCAATAAGTTGGAAGCGCATTATACGCTTCTGCTGTAATAAAGCTTTAAGATTGAGGCTCCATTGCCTCGTACATTTCGAAGAACTTCATAACGCTGTCGCCAATAAAATGGCTGATGCCATTGCTTAGCACCACAATACCTACCTTGTCGCGCGGATCGAAGGCAATCTCCGTGCGGTAGCCATTTACAAAACCGCCATGATAGACGAGCATTTTGTCTTCAAAATCAAGAATTCGCCAGCCCAGCCCATACCAGGCACGCTGCAAACCAGGCCAGTCGCGCATTTCACGAAGATTGACCTCGATTTGTGGCGTAAAAATTTCCTGCAATTGCTCCGGTGCAATAATATCCGGGCGATTGCCCAGGAGCACCTGCATCCAGCAAGCCATATCGGCAATGCTGGCGTTGACACCCGCAGCGGGAATCACTTCGTAATAATTTCTGGAAATATCCATCAACTGGTAGCCGCCACCTTTTAAAATGTTATGCGGTTGTGCTACATTCGGCGAGATTAAAATGCCATCGAAAGAGGCCGAAGCGTCGTCCATACCAGCGGGCGTGAAAATGTGCTCACCCAGCAGCCGCGTATAGCTCTTGCCAGTAGCAGCATGTAGTACATCGCCGATGAAACTGTAAGTCACATTCTGATAAGCATAATAGGTACCCAGCTTGTGCGTGGGACGTACATCTTTTAATTTCGGGAAAATTTCGTCATAATAAACCCCGGAATTGAGGAGATTGGAATAGGTATGTCGCGGCAAACCGGTAGTATGGCTCAGCACATGCCGGATGCTCATATTATCGGTGTGTTCCTTGGTGCGCAGCGTGAAATAAGACAAATAACCCGCGATTTTGTCATCCCAGTTCATGCAACTGTCTTTCACAAACTGTGCGGTCAGCACGGGTGCGAAACCTTTGGATAAGGATGCCAGCCTGAAAACCGTATGAATATCCACGCTGTCGGTAGTGCCCACTTTTCTTAAGCCAAAACCTTTCAGCATGACCACCGTACTATCCTTGATGATCGCTACCGCTGCACCGGGCACGTCTTCTGCGGCCATGGCTCTATTGACCCAGGTTTCGTAACGATTTGCCAGCGCTTGCCATTCGGGAGGAACAATCGGTTGCTGAGTGACCTGCTTTTTCTTTCCCCAGAGTAAACCGGCTCTCATCAGCAGGCTATTGTTTGCCGGTACGCTAAAGGCTACCACTGCTATCGCCAATACAAAAAACTTCTTTAGCATGTCCAAACTTTTCATCGTGTTTCTGTATGGGATAATGACGAAATGCCCAAAAGTAACACTTTTTATGCGAAACGATCAAGGACGGATTTTATTTTAAAAAACCAGAATGGGGGCTAATTGCCACATTTTCTTTGATTTATAAGAGCGGATAGGCAGGTGAAAAAAAATTGTAAGCAGGAGTGACCTAAACAAAAGTGCTCCGTCTCAACATTTTACGTTTTTCAGGGTTTCCTTCGAGATAAAAATCAGCAACATATGAAGATTTTCTTAAAAACTGTTAAGAATATCTAAAAGAATAAAACTTCGGAAAAAAGCAACCGAAGCAGTTTGTCAAAAGCGTGTTGCTGAAAATGCAATCAATCAAAAATTAATAAGATCATCCAAAATTATTATGAAAAAATTACTCTTCGCTAGTTTATTAATGCTTGGATTTTTCATCCAGCTCAGCGCCCAAAACCCAATGCAAGGTAGTGCTCCGGGAAATTTCCAGCGCGGTGCTGGCTCTGGCATCACCGGTAAAATTTCCGGGATGCTGATTGATTCCACCACAAACGCACCGGTGGAATTCGCGACGGTGGTCGTTGTAAACCCCAAAACAGGCAAGCAAATAGACGGCGGTATCACCGATGATAAAGGCACGTTCAAACTACTGGAAGTAGCCCTTGGTACTTATGAGCTTCACCTTTCTTTCCTGGGTTATCAGAATAAAGTTATTTCGAACATCGAATTAACCCCCGAAAAACCTGACTTTGATGCAGGATCGCTTTATATGTATCCAGAGGGCGTGATGCTCGCGGAAGTACAAGTGACCGGACAAGCGGCGGTGGTGGAAAACCGGATTGATAAACTGGTTTATAATGCAGATAAGGACGTAACCTCCATTGGTGGCGATGCATCCAATGTGTTGCAAAAGGTGCCGCTATTGTCAGTGGATGCAGAAGGAAATGTATCGCTGCGCGGCTCTTCCAATGTGCAAATCTTGATAAATGGCAAACCTTCCACCATTTTCTCCTCGAATGTAGCGGATGCACTGAAGACCATCCCGGCGGATCAGATCAAAACAGTGGAAGTCATTACCACGCCTACTGCCAAGTTTGACGGCGAAGGCTCGGGCGGTATTATCAATATTATCACCAAGAAAAAGAACGTAGAAGGTTTCACTGGTTCGGTGAATGGTACGGTAGGTAATCGCTCCAATCGTGGTAGCCTCAATCTGAACTATGCCCGCGGTCGTTTTGGCTTGAATTTCAGCGGTAGCGGTTGGTACAACCCCAATCGCCCTTCCTACAGCAATCGCTATCAGGTAAGAACAATTGACGGACAGGAACAAATCCTGAGAGAGGAAGGCACTGGCGATAGTGAATTCTACGGTCCGCGCGCCAACCTGGGCATGTTTTATGATATTAATGCTTATAATAATATTACATCTTCTATCGGGTTTCGAGGCTTCGGCAGAAACGGAGAGAATATTTCCAATGCCTTTTTTACAGACCCCGTCAACGGTATTGATCAGGAATATACCCTGAGCAGTGTTTCCAAATCATTGCGTAGTGGTTTTGACTGGAATACCGACTATAAGCGTACCTTCAAAAAGCCCCAGCAGGAACTGACCTTTGGCCTTCAGGTGGATATGGATTTGAGTAATTCTGAAAACAGCTTCGACCAAAACAGCGACGATATCGCGCTGTTGCGTCGCAATATTAATGAAAACCTGGGAACTAACTCTGAAATAACTGGTCAGATTGACTACGTTCACCCTTTCAGCAAGGCGATCAAAATGGAAACTGGTGTAAAGGGTATTCTGCGTCAAATTGAGAGTGATTTCTCGGCTCAGAACTTTGATTATACTAGCAATCAGTTTGTACGGGATCCAAGCAACTCTGATATTTTCTATTACGATCAGGACGTATATGCGGCTTATTTGTCTTTCAATATCAATTTGGGTGATAAATATGGCATGGTGGTTGGCGGAAGATACGAACAGACCGAATTTGGCGGAGATTATGATTTTAACGAAACATCTTTCTCCAATTCATACGGCAATTTCCTGCCGAGCTTTATCATCAGCCATAATCTGAACCAGTTCTCCAGCTTGAAATTGTCTTACAACCAACGGATTCGCCGCCCGGGCCTGCGTTTTGTCAATCCTTATGTGGATCTGAGCAACCCGCGCGATTTGACCGTCGGTAACCCGGAGGTATTGCCCGAAATCAGCAATCAGTTTGAGTTGAATTATGGCACGTATATCAAAGGCATTGTGCTGAATGCTTCTGTTTTCTACCGATTGACAACGGACAATATCGAGAATTATACCACAATTCAGAACCTGATCGCACCGAACGGCGAAGAATTGACGGGTGTTTCCGTGACGACTTTCCGCAATATCGGACAAACTCAGTCCATTGGCGCCAGCATGTTTACTTCGGTGAATATCAAGGAAAAACTTACCCTGCGTGCGAGCGCAACCGTGTCAACCTACGATGCACAAGCTACGGTGGACGGTGTTGCCTTGAGCAGAACATCGGTGATCTGGAACGGTAACCTGAACGGTACGCTTTCCCTGAACAAAGGCTTTAAAGTGGAAGCGTTTGGTTTCTATAACTCTCCGCGCCAGTCTATTCAGGGTTCCCGCGCATCTTATTCGATGTTCAGTTTTGGTTTGAACAAAGAATTTAACAAGCGTTTCAGCCTGGGTTTGAATGTTTCTCAGCCTTTTGCACGTGATTTGAAATTTGAAAACAAATCCGAGGGACCCGATTTCTATCAGGAAAGTTTGAACGCGGTGGCGACCCGTTCGATTGGTCTGAATTTCAGCTATCGTTTTGGTAAACTGGATTTCAAGGATCGCAACAGGGATCGTCGTGGCGAACGCAACAACGATCTGCTGCAAGGTGAAGATAATATGATGGGTGGCGGCGGAAGCCCCCGTCAGAAATAACATTCCAATTTTGTTTTGCGAATTTTGAAATTCGCAATGTTCGGCGCATCCTTTCGGTGCGCCTTTTTTATTTAATATTCCGAGAAAACTCTTCCAGCGTTGTCTTGGGTTTGCCCAATTCCGCCCACGTTGGTTGGGCTTCAAATTGTTCGGGATATTTGTCAATTGCTTCGATGATATGCGCGCCGTAATTCGCTTCTTTTGAAAATATCCCCAAAAAACGGATTGCCCAAAGCGGCATTTTTATTGATTTGAGTTGCTGCCTAGCATAATGTTGCATGAATATTTTATTGGCTTCGTGAAAATCATATGGCTCCGGGCCTTGTATAATATAGTCACGGTTTTCGTCAGGAGGTATGATTTCAAAGGCTTTTGCTACCTGTTTTCCATAATCTTGCCCGGCGATCCACCAGTTTTTATGCTGCGGTTTGCCTGCAAATATCATTTTGTTGCCCTGAATTGTAGTGGGAAGTGTTTCCATAAAGTTGGAGGGATAAAAAATGGCGTAAGGCAGCCCGGATTCCTTGATCTTATCCACCGCGAGGTTTTTCATTTCAAATACCCACCAATCAAAATCGTTCATGCCTTGGTAGCGCTGCACGATCGACGCAATATAGCCCACTCGTTGGATGCGGTGTTTCTTGGCAATGGCCAGTGCATTGGCCAGCCCTTCGCGTTCGGCTTGCCAACCTTTGGGACCAGATTTTTTATCAGGGGAAAGATTAAGATACAGGTAATCAGCACCTTCCAGGGCTTGTTCAATTTCCAGCAGGTTTTTAAGATCGCCTTTTACAAGGTGAACCGCACCCGGGAGAAGGCGTTTTGCTTTGTCAACATTGCGTACCAGCGCTGTTACCTGAAAACCATGATTGACCAATGCATTTACAACCGGGCGGCCCAGATTGCCGGTGGCGCCGATGAAGGCGATATTGCGCTCTTTCATATTGTCGGGTTTTTTGAAAAAACGTTTCGAAACTTAGACTATCTAAAATACACAAAATCTCTGGAAAAGTCGCACGGGAGATATCGGGAATAATTCTTTTTCGCTTTTTTGAACCGCAAAGGATAGAAGAATTGTTATGACAATGTGATGTACATCACTGCCAGTTATGGCAAAAAGTTGGAATTTTGCAACATAATTAAATAATGAATATGGAACAGAAAGTATCGTTCAAAGAATTAATAAATGGCGAAAAGCCGGTTTTAGTGGATTTTTCAGCGGAATGGTGCGGCCCCTGCAAAGCTATGGCGCCTATTCTAAAAGAAGTGGTAAAAGAAATCGGTGAAAAAGCAACGATTGTGAAAGTAGATGTGGATCGCAACCAACGGCTCGCAGAACAATTACAAATCATGGGCGTGCCTACGTTTATCCTGTTTAAGGATGGCGAAGCAAAATGGCGGCAATCCGGTATGCAATCTGCCCAGCAATTAATGCACGTAATTAATCAATATGCTTAATCTGGTATAAAGTTCTCATTATTAACAATTTGGATTTTATTGATAACTGGTTGTCTATAGTTTATTACCTGACAATCATATGAAGGAGATTATTGAATCATAAAAAAATGTATTTCATGGAGTTGGTGATTGGCAACCAAAGTTTTTTAGAATGGGTAAGCCAGCCCTGGCACTGGGCGGTTTCCGGCGCGGCGATTGCACTGGTGTTGTTTTTGCTGAATTGGATGGGACGTGGTTTCGGCGTTTCCAGTACGTTTCGCACGATGTGTGCCATGGCAGGCGCTGGCAAAAAAGTGCCGTTTTTTCAAATGGATGTAAAGAATGATATGTGGCGTATGATGTTTGTGCTGGGCGCTGTGATCGGAGGATTTATTGCAGGCAATTTCCTGCGCAGCCCGGAAGCAGTAGCGATTTCCCAATCCACGGTCGATTATCTGGCTACCATTGGCATCAGCTACCCGGCATCGGATGCAAAAGGCTTAGGTTATTTACCAAGCGAGTTATTTAATTTTACAAACATTAAAGGATTGCTTATGGCTATAGCCGGCGGTTTTCTGGTCGGTTTTGGCGCGCGCTACGCGGGTGGCTGCACCTCAGGTCACGCCATTACAGGCTTGTCGCATTTGCAATTACCGTCCCTGATCACGGTGATCGGCTTTTTCATCGGCGGAATTCTAATGACCTGGTTCATTTTTCCTTTTTTGATGAACTTATAATAATTTTGTAAACACGTACAAAAAACAAGTAAATAAGATCATATTCTTATGAAAAATATACCTTTTCTTTTAGTCGGTATTTTTTTTGGCATCGTCATGACCAAATCGGAGGCGATTTCCTGGTACCGCATCCACGAAATGTTTCGTTTTGAAAGTTTTCACATGTACGGCATCATTGGTACCGCAGTAGTGCTGGGCGTGGTGATTATTGCATTGATGAAACGCAAGCGGGTACTTGATTTTAAACCCACTCCGCTGAGCGTAAAACGCCACCTGATCGCCGGCTCTATTTTTGGACTGGGCTGGGCACTGGCGGGCGCATGTCCGGGTCCCATGTACACTTTACTGGGCAACGGCTATGGTATTTTATTGGTGATCATTCTGAGTGCGATTGCCGGTACTTATACCTATGGAATAGTTCGCGACAAACTGCCGCACTAATCGATTGGAATAATAAAGAGATAGAGAAATGTAATGTTTCGAACAAGAAATTATAATCGGGTGATTTCTAGATCGGGTAAGCGAAAGTTTAGTAGCTTACCCTTTTTTATTTATGGAGCCGAACAGACAAGACGCATGAAAAAAGCATCAAGTTACATAATAGTAATTCTTCTTTTATTTACTTCTTTAATGCCTGTTTTTGCCCAAAAAACCTTTGACAACTGGTTGAAAATGAAGGAGGGCGCGAAGATCGAGCCTTTTATTATGCTGCAATTATGGAGTGCTTATTCCATGGGGCAGGAGATTTATAATAATACCACGGCGAATTATGAACCCGTAGAAGACCGCTTTAATCTGCTGCTGCGCCGGGCCAGGCTTGGGTTCAAAGCCGAACCTTATCAAGGGCTGCAATTTAATTTTATTGCTGCATATGATTTGCTGGGGCGCGATGTCAATTCAGCGATTGTGGGTGGGGATAATAACGGCAGCCAACCGGAATTTTATATCTGGGACGCTTTTTTGCAATGGAAAGTAAATAAATCGAATGAATCACTAAATATTATTGCGGGTTATTTCCGACCCCAAATTAGTCGGGAAAGTATTACCTCTGCCTGGGCGGTCAACTCCATGGAAAAGGCGATGTCGCAGAATTATATTCGCCATCATTTAGTAGGCTCGGGCCCGGGACGCGCGCTGGGGATCAACCTGGGCGGTTTATTATCGCATCATAAAATTAATTATAATATCGGTGTTTTTAATCCGGTATATCATAGCAACGGCGGCAATTCTACCGGTAAGAATTTTTCACCGCTGCTGGTAGGGCGTATTGCCTATAACATTGGCAACCCGGAAATGGATCATTACAAAATTTCATATGATAATAATTATTACAATCAACGTAACGGACTGACCCTTGCGGCCGGCGGCGCCTGGCAGGGTAAAACCGATTTATTTATTGAAAGTTACACCGCTTCCGCAGATGCTTTGCTAAATCTGGGGGCTTTTAACTTCGACGGAGGATGGAACTGGCTCTGGCGCGAGGGCGAACGCACGCTTGCCGACCAGCAACTCAGGTCATTTACCTATCTTTCTCAAGCCGGACATATTCGGGCGGGTTATAATATGATATTAAGTAATAAATATTTTCTGGAACCGAGCTTTATGCTCATGCACTTTAATGGTGCAAAAAATACCCTAAAACAAGCCGACGCCCAGGCAATCAAAGCTTCTTCCGGCAGCGAAACGACTTATGATATTGGTATAAACTGGTATCTAAATAAAAAGAACCTCAAATTAGCACTTCATTATACCTGGCGCGAGGGTGATCCCGGCGATGCAGGCGACGGCGCTACGGTAAATCAGTTTTTTAATCAAACCGACGTAGGCGCTATCCGCCGTGGTAACTGGCTGGGGCTGGGCTTGAGCGCGATTTTTTAGATAATTTCATCGAAGGGAATAAATTTGTAATAATCACTTTGGCGAGCAAATTCGAAGGGTTCACTTTCAAAATTCCCTGCTATTAATTCCTTTTGAAGGATTTTCATTATATTTGATTGTAATATTGGCAATTCTTTTTTTATTATATTATAAACGATAAAATAATCTACTCTGGCATAATCATGCGCAATTCTGTTTCTTACACCCGTAATTTCTTTCCAGGGCACTTCCGGATATTTATTTCTGAGTTCTTCGGTCATTTTTGAAGCCTGTTCGCCAATGTTTTCCAGAAGCATCAGAGAAGCATTGAAATGTAATTGATTATCTTTTTCAAAAAAGAAACAGGGTCGGAAAAATCTTTAGCGTAGAACCGGACTTTATAAATAGAATTTAAAATCAGAAGACAATAAACAAGATTGTGCTTGAATTCACGCCGCTGCATACCGTACGTCTTTAAGTGCATAGTAAAGAATCACCGGTTCCGCATAACGGCGTTGTACGATGTCGATTTCAGCATCAAGATGGGTTTCTAAAAACTCTTTTAACTCAAAATAAGTATCATAATCAAGATTTTCTTCGATCAATATATCAATATCATTATAATCAGATTCGCCCCGAGCGAATGACCCAAACACACCGATCCGGGAAATCCCAAATCGCTCGAATACATTTTCCTCCCGCAAAAAATCCTGAAATTCCTCAAAATTCTTGGGTTTCATGATCAATTGATTTGTACAAAAATAACATAATCCGGGTTTTATTTCAACAACTTAATTTCTCTTTGAAAAGTTCTTACACAAAATTAACCCGGCAAGTTCCCTTTCAATCCCTGATTCGCCTTAGCTTTGCGCAAAAAAATACCATGCGCCGAATTCTATTATTTACATTGTTTTTTCTGCTTGTAGCCAACGCCTTTGCCCAAAAGTCGCTGCTGCAATCTGGCCCGATGGTCGGCTATTCGCAAATGATGGAAGTATTGCTCTGGGTGCAAACCAAGGAATCTGCCACCGTGCAAATCGCCTACTGGGAGCAAGGCAATCCCCAACAAAAACTACTTACCAATCCTGTAAAAACCGAAGCACAAAGCGCTTTTACAGCCAAACTAATCGCGGATAAGGTTCAACCCGGTAAAAAATATGATTACCAATTACTCATTAATAATCAATCGGTTACATTCGATTATCCCTGCTCTTTCCAGACACAGACGCTCTGGCAATGGCGCACCGATGCCCCGGATTTTACCGTGGCTTTAGGTAGTTGCGCTTATGTAAATGAACCACCATACGATCGTCCTGGCACACCCTACGGCGGTGAGTATCAGATTTTTACAAATATTCATAACCTGCGCCCCGATGTAATGCTCTGGCTAGGAGATAATACTTACCTCCGCGAAGTGGATTGGTTCTCGCGCACGGGTATCCTGCACCGTTACACGCATACCCGCTCGCTTCCGGAAATGCAGCCTTTGCTGGCTTCCACGCACCATTATGCCCTCTGGGATGATCATGATTTTGGCCCGGATAATTCTGATCGCAGCTTTGTTTTGAAAAACATTACATTGGAAGCATTTAAATTATTTTGGGGAAATCTGACTTATGGTATTGAAAATCAACCAGGTATCACGTCGCATTTCCAATGGAATGATATTGATTTTTTCCTGCTGGACAATCGCTACCACCGCAATCCCGACTTGCGCCAGACCGGCGAGCGCGCCATGCTGGGCAAGCAACAAATCGAATGGCTGATCGACGCGCTGGTCAATAGCAAAGCGCCTTTCAAAATGGTTGCCGTTGGCGGACAAGTTTTGAATACCTCCCCAGTGCATGAAAATTACATCCATTATTATCCGGAAGAGCGAGCGTATTTGTTAAAACGCATTGAAGAAGAGGATATTAAAAATGTGATATTCCTTACAGGTGATCGGCATCATACCGAATTTGATCAATACACCAATGCCCGCGGCAATGTCTTGTATGACCTCACGGTTTCGCCTTTGACCTCCGGCTTCGCGCGCAACGTGGAAACCAATAACCAATACCGCCTCGAAGGCACGTTGGTGCAACAACGCAACTTCGGATTGCTCGAATTTTCAGGCAAAACCGGCGAACGCAAGCTTGGCATTCGTATCTTTGACGCCGATGGCAAGGAACTGTGGAACCGCACGATCCAGTCGCAGCAGTAGTGTCGCAGTGCCTACAGTTGCATACTTTTAATGGATAAAAAACTCTCGAACCTCGATCTAATTTGTGTCATACATGTTTTTATTACAAAAAATATAATAAAATTGAAATACTTATTTTTAATTGCAATCAGCATTATGATATGGTCATGCGGCGGTGAAAATCAGGAGCCGACGAATAATGCTGAAGTTCCGGAGGTTTCAAATCAGGAAAAATCTAAATCGCAAAATATTGTAAATCAGGCAATTGACAAGCATGGCGGCGATTTGTACAACAACAGCCTCATCCGTTTTACGTTTCGCGACCGGCAATACAAAGCTCGGGTGCAGGGCAGTTCCTTCGAGTACGAACGTATTTTCACCGATTCCTCCAGGCAACAGGTTCGCGATGTGCTCAATAACGGCGGTTTACACCGAGAGATCAATGGCAAACGGGTTGCGCTCAGCGCCAAGGATAGTTCGGCTTACGCCAATTCAGTAAATTCGGTGCTGTATTTTGCTTTATTGCCCGCGCATCTGAACGATCGGGCGGTCATCAAGGAATATTTAGGTGAAGTAAATATCAAGGGCAAGCCGTATTATAAAATAAAAGTTACATTCCGACAGGAGGGTGGGGGAAAGGACTTCGAAGATGCCTATGTTTACTGGTTTCACCGCGATAAAGGCACGATGGATTATTTGGCTTATAACTATCAAACCGACGGCGGCGGCGCGCGCTTTCGCGAAGCATATAATGTTCGTAATATTAATGGTATCATATTTTCGGATTATATTAATTACAAACCGAAAGATGAAAGTAATCTTGATGTAGAAACCTTCGACGAACTGTTTGCCAAAGGTGAATTGGAAGAGCTTTCGCGCATCGAGTCTGAAAATGTGGAAGTAATTTTACTAAATAAGTAAGCAGTTTTTGATAAAGGGCTTTCATATCATGATACAAGAAAGCCATGAAACCATACAGCGTTGAAGATTTTAATCATTCGTTTTTCCTCGATCGGCGATATCGTGCTCACCACGCCCGTCATTCGTTGCCTCAAGCAACAACTCGGCGCGGAGATCCATTATCTGACCAAAAAAAGCTTCCAGGCGGTGCTAGCCGCCAATCCCTATGTTGATAAGCTTATCACCATCCAAAAAGAAGTGACGGAGGTGATTCCTGATTTGAAAAAAGAGCATTATGATTATGTAATAGATTTGCATCATAATCTGCGGAGCTGGCGCATAAAAAGGGCGCTTGGCGCGAAATCATTTAGTTTTAATAAAATTAATTTTGAAAAATGGCTGATCGTCAATCTTAAGATCAATCGCCTGCCTAAGGTGCATATCGTGGATCGTTATTTAGCGACGATAAAATCTTTAGGTGTGGTAAATGACGGTAAAGGACTGGATTATTTTATTCC
>CAZGAU010000152.1:10473-12349 GCA_964523725.1 uncultured Saprospiraceae bacterium | reverse complement strand
CCTTGCTCAATTCCGGTGCGATTTGTGCGATTTGGTCTTCATATTTTAAAATTTTCTGAAATTGCTCTGCCACCTGACCGCTCAGTTTCTTGACTTCATTGCCTGCCAATTGCTCGATTTGCTGGGTTAATTCACTCTGTCGGCGCAGTAGCTGCTGGTGAAATTTAAAAATTTGCTCGTGTTGTTTTTGGGTGCTATCTAACTCTTCTTTCGCCTGATCCACAAAGGGTTTGAAATGTTTTTCCCGGAAAGGGTGGTGCGTCGAAAAGCACAGTGGGCAAGGCTCGCCTTCCTCCAGGTTACTGCGGTCTTTCTCATAGTTGGCGATCATGAGCTGCTGCTCGTAAATCTGCTGCTTGAATTCCAGCCGTTTCTGCGCCTCGTCCCAGGCCTCCATCGATGACATGAGCAGTTTGTTGACCTCCAACTCCTCGCTTTGCAGGCTTTCCAGTTGATCTTCGTAACCCGACAACTCATTGAGCAAATCCTGATAACCTTCATTCAATCGCGCCAGTTGTTGCAAATTCTTACGTTGCTCGCTCAGTTTTTCAATATCCTCGTATAATAAAGCCAACAGTTCCGACCGATTCTGAGCATAAGTCTCCGGTACCTTTTCTTTGAATTGGGCGCGGAGTTTCTCCAAATCGTTGTTTAATTTTTCAATTTGTTTTTCCGATTCAGCCAATTTTTGTTTCAAATCTTGTTGTTGCTTTTCCAACGCAGTCTCCAATTCGGTCAATCGCTTTTGCTCGCGCCACAGGCTGCGCGCTTCCTCCCGCTGGTATTCGATCGTGGGCAGGTCATCTTTTAACGGCTCAAAATGTTGATTTTCTTTCAACCAGGTTTGGTGTTCCTGAATTTGAGCTTCGAGTTCCTGTATCTGATTATTTAAATTTTGCAGTTCTTCCTGATTATCAGATAATTGCTTCGCATTGGTTTGGGTTTCAGCTTCCAGCTTTGCCAGCGATTGTGCTTTTTCGCGGATTTCGGTGTCCAGTGAAGTGACCTGGGTATACAGGGGCTGGCTCTTGGTCCACTCTTGTTTAACACTTTGAAAATCAGTTGATAATATATCAAGGCTTTGTTTTTTCTCGGTCAACCCGAATTCATGCTGCTGGATTTCGACATTAAGCTTTTCAATTTCAACTTGCAATTGTTTTTGCCGCCGGATTTGCTGCAATTCGATTTGCAGCGTTTCGATTTTCTTGTTTAAATCCTCTGCCTGGCTTTGGCTTCCCTTTAATTCAACTCGCAGATTATCAATGCTTTCTGAATCCAAAAGTCGCAGCAATTCCCGTTCGCGCTTGAGATTGTTCAGCTTTTCCAACTCCAGCTTGTGCCGCTCAAAAGCTGCTTTCGACAATTGCGAATAAATCTCCGTGCCGGTGATGCGCTCCAGTAAATCACTCCGATCCTTTTCGCCTGCTCTCAAAAACGCAGCAAAATCACCTTGTGAGAGCAAAACCGAGCGACAAAAACGGTCGTAATCCAAGCCCGTAACTTCCTCGATTACCTCGTCCGCTTCCCGGATTTTCTGGGCAATGATCTCGTATTCCATTTTCTGTGGATTCCATTTGGAGACCTCCCGCTCCGGGGGTTGAATTTTGCCATCCAGTTGCTTGCGCGCGCGACGCAGATTCCAGCGAGCCCGGTAAAAATCACCATTTGCCTGAAATTCCACTTCCGCCAGGCTTTCCACTGAACCGTAGCTCATCACTTCGTTTACATCTTTATTCCGATGAATCCGGCCGTAAAGTCCGAGGGTAATAGCATCAAGAATCGTGGTTTTGCCCGCGCCGGTGTCACCGGTGATCGCAAAAAGTCCCACATCCGCCAGCGGTGAGGCGGTGAAATCGATCACTTTTTTGATGCGAAG
>CAZGAU010000152.1:0-10373 GCA_964523725.1 uncultured Saprospiraceae bacterium | reverse complement strand
TTCATATCTTTGGTAAATTCTTTCAAATGCACATCCAGCTGCGGAATGATACGGTCGGTTTCCACGATGACCTCCACCCAGGGCTTCAACTCGCGCCCACCCTTGCTGTCAAAGCGTTCCAGCGCGGCTTCTACTTCTTTTATTGAGCCTTCGATGGTTTTCAATCGCCGGAAGGTTGGCACGGGAATTGTTTCAATTTTATCCAGTTTTTTGCCTTGAAAATCAAGGACATACACCGATTTATCATCTTTCGTTTCTGAAAAACTCAATGGGATCAATGAACCCGAATACCGCACCCGTTGATCTTTGCCAAAAGCCTGCGCCCGATGAATATGCCCCAGCGCCACGTAATCAAACACCTCCGGAAATTTTGCCGCATCCATATTTTCTTTATCACCTATGTAAATATTATCCTGTTTTTCCGAAGCCAAAGCGCCTTTTATGTAAAGATGTCCGGTAGTTATGATAGGAATATTTAGTTTTTTATAATTTTCCATAATAATTTCACCCAACGTTTGATAATGCCGTAGAATTCCTTCGCGGATGCGTTCCACGCGCTCGTAGCCGCTTTCGCCCGCCACGCTAAAACGCAGATCACCATCACGCAAGAAAGGAACCGCCGCAATCACGGCTTTTATCTCGCCCTGTTCGTTTCTCCATTCAATGATCTCATCTTCAATGTTTTCCGTAGTTGCACCGATTACATGCACATTTAAAGCCGCCAGCAATTCCTTTGGTGCATCGAGCATGGTAGGGGAGTCGTGATTGCCACCTGTAATAACAATATGCTTGCAAGAAATTTTTAATAATGCGGTCAGAAAATTATAATATAACCGCCGCGCATAATTCGGCGGATTGCTGATGTCGAAAATATCGCCTGCCACGATTAAGCCCTCCACCTGCTCCCGGTAAATGGTGTCCACCAACCATTGGAGCGCCAGACGATGCTCCTCCTCGCGGTCGTTGTACAGGAATTTTTGCCCCAGATGCCAGTCGGAAGTATGGAGAATTTTCATTCTGGAAAGATAGTAAATAGAAAGACGAAGTGGGAAGTACGAAGTACGATTTTTGCGTCAGGAACAAAATTCCAGCGCCCGATACTCCGACCACATGTGCGGTTTGCGACTCAACTCAAAGCCTACGTGCCCGCCTTGCGCCGGGATTTCCAGGAAAATATGCGGGTGCTGCTCGCAGAGCTCGGTCGGGTAACATTCGGGGGCAAGAATCGGATCGTTCGCCGCGTTGACCAGCAGGGTAGGAATGGTGATGCCGGGCATAAAATTTTTAGCGGAAGCTTGGAGGTAAAAGTCCTCGGCGTCTTTGTACCCATTCAACGGCGCGGAGAAATATTCATCAAAATCATGCCATATCTCGACTTTTTCGAGGTTGGTCAAGTCAATGGCGTCCGGGAATTGTGCGGCTTTAGCAGCCAGCTTGATCTTGAGTTTTTTCAAAAAACGGTTTTTGTAAATCCGGTTTTGCGGCTCGTCCAGAATGGCGGCGCCGGCTTTGAGGTCGCAGGGTGTAGAAAAAGTCACTGCTTTTTTGATTTGGACGGGAATTTCCTTACCGTATACGCCCAGATATTTGAGCGTGATACTGCCGCCCATACTGAATCCGATCAACACAACTTCCTCAAAATCTTTGGTTTGTAACGCATGCGCTATCACTTCGCCAAAATCGCCGATCTCGCCGTGGTTATAAAGTCGCAGTTGGCGGTTCATCTCTCCCGAGCAGGAGCGACAATTCCAGGCCAGCACGTTCCAGCCCTGATCCGCGAAGATTTTTGCCATGCCCTTGACGTAGTGTCGATCAGAATTGCCTTCCAAGCCGTGCGAAAGGATCACGAGCCTTCGGCTTTTGCGTTCCACCCAGTCCAGATCCACGAAGTCTCCATCCGGTAAATCCAGGCGTTCGCGCTCGTAAGTCAGTGCAACGGTGCGAAACATGCCGGGTAGAATGGTTTGTAAATGTCCGTTAAACTGATAAAACGGGGCTTTTCGGTAGGTAGATTGGTTTAAAACTGGCATTACAAATATGGAATTACGACTTCAACCGGGTTTTGATATGCGGCTTAGAACGGATAATTTTCCTGAGTTTATCGAGGTCCGACGAAGATTTAAACGCTTTTTTGGGTGCAAAGTTGAAGAAGTAACGAGTTTGAAAGAACACCAGCCAATCGCGGGTTTCTATCACTTTTTGAATACGATCCCAGGAAAGGTTGGCATTACGTTTTAAGCCAGAAAACTCAATATTATCCTTGGAAAAAGTTGCTTTAATTTCCTGTTGGAAGGAAATATTGCCAAAATAATAGGTGCGTGTTCGGAAATAAAGAAACAGCGGCATCATGAAAGCAAAAACGATCAGCAAAAATGCAGACATCAACTGATCCGGGTTGTATAATTCCGGGATAATAAACATGATAGCGATCAGCGGAATTTGAATCGCCCCGAGCAGCGTGATCACAATGTAAGTCCAGCGGCGGTAAGCCACCTGAAACATTAACCGGAGATAGTCCTGAAAACTAATAGAGTAACGTGCTTCGATCATTAAAAATAGTGGTTTAGCGGTATTTCGGTGTAACGGTCAACGGAGTTTATCTTCAACACTTTGAACTTTCAAACCTCAACCAAAAAGAATTCAAACCTACTTGGCTTTGCTCGTGGTTGCCGCGCTGCCATCCACCCTGTAAAACTCAAACGATGCACGCTCCGGCGATAATTTTGCTACGCGTTCACCCTCTGCTACGATATAGTATTGGGCGTCTTTTTGGTTTGCAATTTGCACAGACCAAATTTTATCACTCGCGGTTTTATCACCTTTCGTGCCATCATCAAGCAAAGCCGTTTTCACAAAATTGCTGGCGCTGCCATAGCGGTAGAACAACCAAGCCTTTTCCGCACTTTCGATTTTAGCCGTGATAACGATGTTTTTGTCCATCGCTTTATGGTTCACATTCGAAATTTTAGGCGCTTCTTTTTGAAAAACCGGATGAGCCAGCAGATACTCGGTTCGTTTGCCCATCAACTCGGCGATGCCAATGATTTCCTCGGAGTTCGCGGTAGTCGTGGTATCCAGATTTTGATGAAAAGCTTCGTAAGAATACAGTTTTTCCTGATCCTCCTTTACATGCTTGTCGATAAACGCCTGCAATTCTTTAGCTCGCTTCAAATATAAACCATTGCTGAAATTTTCATCCAAAATGGTGCGAATATGCGCCATATAAATTTTCCGGTACAAGTCATTTGCCAGAAGTTTCACAATTAATGGACGCTTGGGGTTGTTGTCTTTGTAATGCTCAAACGGGCTGAGCAGCTGCATTTCCTGATTAGACAATTGCTGAGCCGATTTTAATCGCCGAAAACCGCCAAAAGATAAATTCATATCCCAAATAATCGGGTGGTAAATGCCGGAGGTATCGCGGTACAAGTAATAATTGTGGCACAAGAAGCCGGTGTAGCTGTCGAGATTGACCAGCACATTATTGAAAGCCAGCATCCACAGGGTTTGATCAACATCAAGAACGGTTTCAATTTTTTCCGGTTGCTGATTCAGGATTTTGGTCAAATTGATCAAACCACGCCAGCCGGTTTCATCTTTCAATTCATAAAAACGCTTGTAGCAGGTCGAATCTTCGCCGATGTACATCAGGGATGATTTATCGGAATCTTCACAGCCGGGCACTTGCTCTACACTCCAGTCGGGATCGCATTTAATTAATTCACCCTCATCATTGGCATAAAATTCGCGCAGAAAGCGGTGATCCACCGACTCCACGTTTTGGTAAACGCCCAAATATTTGTCATTCACATACAATTTAGCAAAATTTGCTTTTGGAGTTGGCATGTATTTACCTGCAATCTCATAAGAAAGCAATTCCCGGATAAAGCTCGGATCCCGGAAAGCATTAGATAGTTTCAATGTTCCGTATCCGCCGGGGAGTAATTGCTGTTCGATTTTATCATCGATCTTGATATTGAAAGGCAGCTTTGCGTAGCCGTCTTTTCGAACATTGTTGTAAGAACTATTGCCTTTGTATCGAATGCCCGCTTTTTCATATTTAACTCCATTTACGGTCACTTCTCCGGTGAGGCGATCATCGTTTCCGGCTTGCTTGAGCGAGTCCAGAATGGCGTCCCAGTTTTTCTCCTGGAACCGGATTTTGATCTCCGTGATGGATTTGATATCATAAATTTCCTGTGCAACAGGCAGTTGCCACAAACTGACAAGCAGGATCAAGAACGTGAGAATTCTCATACGACGGCGTTTTTTAGAAAATGCACAAACCTGACAGGTTGCTTAAACCTGTCAGGTTTTGTGTGCTTTGGTCTTGGGAAATATAGTTTTTACTTATTTAATTCATCCAAATTGGCTTTATGCCATTCGTACATGTACCGCGGCGGGTCAAAACTCATCGTTTTGGCGTTTTCCGCAACGATGTAAAACTGAATATTTTTAGCGCCGCCCATCGGCTCTACAATAGCGCCAAAGACTTCATCTCCGGCTTCTCCATCATTGTGCTTGCCATCATCTTCCATTGTCATCTCGCGGAACGGCTCATTTTCATTGAATCGGTAATATAGCCAAACCTTTTTAGCGTACTGCCCGATTTTAGCCTGAATTTTAAAGTCTTCGACTTGTTTGGCTGAAAACTTTTCGCGCGGCGTCACGGTTACTTGTGAAATCGGAGACGGAATGACCGCCAATTCAGCATGCTTTTGCAAAAAATCGGCGCGTGGCTTCATCAACTCCATAATGCCCGGAATCCGGCTGCGACGTCCTACCGTTGCGCTAAGGCTTTGCGAAAAGTCAACCAGATTATATTCTTTATTCGGATCTTCCAGCCAGGTTTTGCGAATCATTTCCTGCAATTCCTTGGCGCGTTTTTCATACTGATCCTTGGCAAAATTTTCGTACAAAATAGTATGCATGTGCGACAAATAACGCTTCCGGTTCATTTCATCTTTCAGCAAATTACTGATCAGCGGCCGTTCCGGATTTTTTTCATGCAGCAACGGATCCAGTCTAATTAAGCCTTCCAGGTCAAGATCGGAACCACCGTCCGTATTTTTAAAGCTGCCAAACGCAAAGTTCAAATCACCCAAAATAAGAGAAAACTTCCCATTGGTATCTTTGTACAAATAATAGTTTTGGCTGGGGTGGCCGGTGTAGCTGTTGAGGTTGACGAGCACATTGTTGAAAGCCAACATCCACAGAGTACGATCCACATTTAACATGCGGTTTACGTTTTCAGGTTCTTGTGTAAGTACCCTGGAGAGATCGATCAGACTACTCCAGTCTTTTGTATTGATGCGGTTGAAACTATAGGTGTAACAAGCCTCGTTGCCATCATATTGCAAAGAAGCAAAAGCGCGGTTGTCGCAACCATTGGGTAGTGGCTGACGTGCCTCCAGTTCTGCCTGATAAAGTTCACCGTTGTTATCGTCGAAATGGGTCTCGAGGAATTGTTCGCCTACGGATTCAATATTCACAAAAAATCCGTAGTAATTGCCATTGATCTGAACTTTAGCGTAATTAGCTTTGGGCGCAGGCATATACTTGCGTGCGATTTCGTAAGCCAACACCTCACGCACCATACTTGGATCGCGCAGCGCATTGGAAAGTTCTACTGTGGCGTATCCTTGGTAGTTTTGACCTTCGGGAAGCTGAATAAAAATGCTATTGTGCTTACCGCCAATCTGAAACGCCCGGGCGTTGCGGTAGCGAATTTGGGCATTTTCATACTTTTTACCATTAATATTAACCGAGCCGGTCAGCATGCCATCACCGTTGTAACGGAGCGAATCGAGGATGTCACGCCAGTTGGATTGTTCAAACCGTATGGCAATGTCTTGTATGATTTTAGTATCGTAAAAGTCCGTCTGGTTTTGGGCCGAAAGAAGCCCGGAACTGCCGATAATTGCGCATAAAGCGATGTAGAATATCCTTCTCATTTGTGGATTGTTGTGATTTTAATTACGCTGCAATATTAAGAAAATAAATTTATAAAGCGCTTTGGAAATTAGCCAGTACAAAACAATTGGATGTTATCGTATCTAATCAATGACGATAGGGTAGCGGGGCGTAGTTTACTGTAAGGATTAATGCAACAAGTTGCCGAAAGATACAGTAGAAATTTGTATTATTTTAACATTTGTTGAATATGAACAACAATATTGACTAGCATAATCGCCGTCAAAGCCAGTGCGGCCAAGCGAATCCACCAGGCGTTGCCTTTCCGGAGCTCATCCATTCGTTTTTGAATTTTCGGATCCGGAGAATTGATTTTGCCGATGGCAAACAAATATAAATAGATACCGGCTGCCAAAAATAAAATTTCAAAAATTAAACCTAACCATTCCATAATATTATGTTTGAAAGATAAAAATTGACATAAGAGATTAGAAACAGTGTAAGGATTTAAAAATCAAAGCTTTATGCTTTAAGTCTCACATTCAGGAAATTTCCTCAAAATTACCGGTTTTCGTGTCCTTTCGCACATGTTGCCAGTCGAAATATCGTCCGTTCATCACCACATACACACCTGGAGGCAGTGTTTGCACGAATGCCAGAGCACTTCCAAGATTGAAAAAACCATCCGAGGAGTTACCAAAAGCGTAGGGAATCATGGCTCCGGTGAGCACGATGGTTTTGTCTTTGATGTTTGCCTCAGCCAGGTATTTGGCGGTTTCCACCATGCGATCGGTTCCATGGGTGATTAGAATTTTGCTGGCATACGAGCGTTTGCAATTGTGCGCAATGATTTCCCTGTCAGCTTCGGTCATTTCCAGGCTGTCAATCATCATTAAGGTCTTGATATTCACATCGAGTGTACTGCGCCCGCGATCAAACATCTCCGGCAGGTGGGTATCTTTAAAATACAGCGCCCCAGTGATGTAATTATATTCTTTGTCAAATGTACCTCCGGTAACGAAGATTTGGATCATATTTCATTTAAACTTTATATGGTGGATCATAGAATTTAGGCGCCTTTGTAAATAAAATCTATCACCCGAACCAGCATTAAAAAAGTCTTTCTTCAGGCAGTTTGCGAAGAAAGACCGGTATGATGAGTGTCGAAATCGTTTTCTAACTTATTGAAAATGAAACACTTGCTCCAATTGAATGTTGCAATTTTTTTCATATCTAGAAACAAGTTAAATAAAATTTCACGCATCAGCAAATTTGAAAGAGCCATTTTAAAAGATAATTTGGTCTTCTTTTCGAGTTACAACGGAATATTTCCGTGCTTTTTTCTTGGCAAATGGACTACCTTGTTCTCCAGCATCGCAAATGCCTTGATCAGCTTGCGCCGGGAATCTTTCGGATCGATCACTTCATCAATAAAACCGCGGCTCGCAGCACGATACGGATGTGCAAACATTTCCTTGTACTCCTGTTCTTTTTCTTTCAGCATCGCTTCAGGATCGTCAGCTGCCTGAATTTCCTTCCGGAAAATAATTTCTGAAGCGCCCTTGGCACCCATCACGGCAATTTCTGCGCTTGGCCAGGCGAAATTCATATCTGCTCCAATGTGTTTGGAATTCATCACGTCATAAGCACCACCGTAGGCTTTACGGGTAATAATGGTCACTCTTGGCACGGTCGCTTCGCTAAAAGCATACAATAGCTTGGAACCATTGGTAATAATGGCGTTCCACTCCTGATCGGTGCCTGGCAAAAAGCCGGGAACATCCACCAGTACAAGCAGTGGAATATTAAAGCTATCGCAAAAACGCACAAACCGGGCGCCTTTTTTGGAACTGTTTACATCCAAAACGCCCGCCAGGCTTACGGGTTGGTTGCCGACAATACCAATACTGCGGCCTGCTATGCGTGCAAAGCCTACTACTATGTTTTCTGCATAATCTTTGTGGATTTCAAAAAATGAATCGTGATCGACAATTCCTTCGATGACTTCCCGCATGTCGTACGGCTGCTGCGGATCGGCAGGAATAATTCCTGTCAGTTGTTCGCGCAGTTCGTCACCGATTTCATATGGCAGTTTTGCTGGCGTTTCCTCACAGTTTTGAGGCAGATAACTCAGCAATTTCTTGGTTTTTTCGATACAATCTATGTCGTTTGCAGCGATCAGATGCGTCACCCCCGATTTGGTCGCATGTGTCTCCGCGCCGCCCAGTTCTTCCGAGGTAACTTCCTCGTTGGTAACGGTTTTCACGACGTTCGGACCAGTTACAAACATGTAGGACGTATTCTCCACCATAATAATAAAATCGGTCATTGCTGGCGAGTACACCGCACCGCCGGCACAGGGCCCCATGATGGCAGAAATCTGTGGTACTACACCCGAAGCCATTACATTTCGATAGAAAATATCGGCATATCCTCCCAGTGAACTTACGCCCTCCTGAATCCGCGCACCGCCGGAGTCATTCAAACCAATCACCGGAGCGCCATTTTTCATGGCCATATCCATGATCTTGCAAATCTTCTCCGCATGTGTTTCCGACAAAGCGCCGCCAAAAACCGTGAAATCCTGGGCAAAAACATACACTAGCCGTCCATGAATAGTGCCGTAACCGGTCACCACGCCATCCCCCAGAATTTTTTGTTGATCCATACCAAAATCGCTGCTGCGATGGGTCACAAGCATGCCGATTTCTTCAAAAGTACCCGGATCTAGCAGAAAATGGATACGTTCTCTGGCTGTAAGTTTGCCTTTTTGGTGTTGTGCATCGATTCGTTTCTGACCGCCACCCACTTGCGCTTCGGCGATTTTTTCGCTTAAAATTTGGAGCTTTCCGTTCATGATGAATCAGATTCGTTAGTTTTCGACTTGAAAATACAGTTATTTGCGTATCACAAAACCTTTTCCCACAGAATATTTGGAATTTTTAAATAGCCAGCGGTCAAAACCAATAATTGTATCGGTAATGACAACCAACCAGGGTGCTTTGTTCGTAGGGCGTAGTGCTGCTTTGTTCCGTTCCTGATCCGAGACATTCCCTGCATTGGCTTTGAACAGTCTTTGGATCCAGCCCGTCCAGTACATTTCCAACAACCCGACCAAATAGCCGCTGAGATTTTGTTCTCGTAAAATTGTCAAACCATTTTCTTTCAGCCATTGACGAAAATCATCCGGTGCAATGAGATAATCATGCCCAAACGCATAAGCGCCTTGTGCAATACGTTTTTCGCCTTTGTTCAAACGGTTCACTGGATCATAAGTAAATGGAAAATTCTTGGATGGAAATGTAATAATGGCGACACCTCCAGGTTTGAGCACACGGGCCACCTCCCGGATCATCTGAGCAGGTTTGCCCACATGTTCAATCACTTCCACCGAGACAAGCAGATCAAAATTTTCTTTGGCAAAACTCAGCTCCAGTGCGTTTTCTACCTGATAACTGAGATTGGCTACTTTATGATTCAGGGCTTTTGCAAAAGCTACATCTTGTTCATTGATATCGCAACCAATCAAGGCATTGCAATAGCTGGCAATCATGACATCGTAATCACCTTCACCGGAGCCGAGGCTCAGACCTTTGTCGAAGCGACCATGTGCCTGCAACGCCTGTTTTACAAAACGATAGCGATTGCGGTAGGTCGGGAATAATAATTTATAGTTCAAGGTTTACAAAATTCAAAAGTTCAAGGTTTAATAGTTCAAAGTTGGGCAGCGGCTTGCCGGTATTGCTGCGCCGCTTGTACATTGCCTTGTTGTTCCAGCGCTGTGGCCGCCAGTTCATATGCCTGTTTAAACCGTGCGTTTAACTCAATTGCTCGTTGTGCATTTCTGAATACCTCTGCCCAGTTTTGTTGCTGCTGGTACGCTACGCCGAGGTAATAATACACAATAGCATTTTCGTCGTTGGCATCCAGCGATTGTTGGAAAGCGCTGATCGCAGGTTGAATGTTGCCTGTATTCAAATACGCCAGCCCGAGATAATACAGCGAAGTCTCATTTTGCGGAGCGGCCCGGAGCGATTCATTGGCTGCGTCAATCGCTTGCTGGAAGTTGCCACTATTGAGATATGCGCCGGCCAGGCTTTGCCAGGCCAGTTCATTATCCGGGTGCGCTTGCACTTCTTTTTTGAACTGCTCAACCGCCTCCAACCAATTCTGACTTTTCATTGCTAATTCGCCCTGATAAGCAAAATGATCGGTATCTTTTTCAATAGCCGTCAGCGGTACGCCATTGGCTTCTACGGTATGAACGGTACGGCTATTGGGCCAGTTTTTGCTGCGCAGGTGCGGACCGCGGATGTAACGCGACGGATAAATACCATAATCCCATTGTTCGGTGTAGCGATTGTTGAAGCGGGTGTATTTTACCTGCACCTTATCATATTTGCCCGCCAAACGGCTTACAGGGTACCAGAAGCTGGTGCCGATGATAACCGTATCCTGCA
>CAZGAU010000151.1:8020-12499 GCA_964523725.1 uncultured Saprospiraceae bacterium | reverse complement strand
TAACGGGGCATTTTTAAAATTCGGAATGACTCATGTTTAATACACTAAAAATTGATATTTTTACCTCAGCAGAAATTTTATTACATGCCGGAATCAGACCAAATACAGGAACCCGAACCTAAGCCAAGGGAAGAATCAACCAATCCTAATGGACAATTGATGCAAACTGCGCGGGTATTTTATCGTGCGGTGCGGATGTGGTTTAAAGATCTGATCAACCTGGAAGAAGGAATGGATCAGGAAGGCACAGTTATCTCGATCAAAAGCGGTAAAATGATGCGCGGCGCCAATGCCTGGCTGCTGATGTGTTCGATCATGGTGGCTTCGCTGGGTTTGGATTTGAATTCGGCGGCAGTGATCATCGGCGCGATGTTGATTTCGCCATTGATGTCGCCCATACTGGGTATTGGTCTGGCGGTAGGCATCAACGACCGGGAAGCATTATTCATAGCCGTTCGGCAATTTAGCATTTCGATTATTATTGCATTAATCACCAGTACTTTATACTTTCTGATTACGCCACTAGGCGAGATTACGCCTGAAATTAAGGGGCGTACCGCGCCGACTTTTCTAGATGGCTTGGTCGCAGTGTTTGGTGGTCTGGCAGGGATTATCTCGGCTTCGCGCAAAGATAAATCCAACGCCATACCAGGCGTAGCTATTGCTACCGCATTGATGCCACCGCTTTGCGTAACGGGCTTCGGCATTGCTACCGGCAACTGGCAGGTGATGTTAAACTCTTTTTACCTGTTCTTTTTAAACTCGTTTTTTATTGCACTGACGACTTTTTTAATTATACGCTTATTGCGATTTCCATTAAAAGAGAAATTGGAAGAAAAAGAAGGACGCCGTACGCGGAATATCATTATTGCATTTAGTCTTATTATCATTGTTCCCAGTATTATTATATTAACCGATATCTGGAAGCAGCGGCAGGAAACCCGAAAAGTGGAAACTTTTGTAGCAGATCATTTCGGGCGGAATGCACCAACCTCTTGCGTGGGTTATACCTTGTTGTCTCAGGATTCTACCAAGAATAAAGTATTGGTATTGCAGTTGCTGGGCAAGTTTATTCCCAACGATTCGATCAGTTTTTATGAAAAAGAACTTCGGGGAAAAGGTTTGGATTCCATAAGGATAAGTTTGATACAAGGAACGGCAACCAATTTGGAGCAAATCAACCGGATGCAGTTGCAACTTTCCAGTATGGGGCAATTAGTCAATAAACTGGAAGAAAGTAAAGTGGTGCAAATGGAACAGGATCAGGCAATCAGCGAACTAAATAAACGAGTGGAAATATTACACAAGGATTCTTCATTGTTTATTGATTTAAGTAAAGAAGTAAAAACCTTGTTTCCGAATGTAGATGAAATGCGCTTTGCGCGTATGCAAAAGACGAATTTTCAAGATACAACGCTGCAAATGCCGACTTATTTAGTACATTGGAAATCTTCCCGGCTGCAAAAAGCAGAACAACAGAAGTTGTATGATTTTTTGAAAGTGCGGGCAAAATTAGACACGCTGGAGTTAATAGCTTATTAAAATCGTTTATTGCTGATTGTTTAATATTTAGTTTTTTCTTCAATAATTAACAATTTTACAATTAACAATAAAAAACTTTTCTATGAGTGTTTTTATAAAACTAACCGATATTCCCGAAAAAGAGATCGTACCTGGTTTCTTTGGCAAGATGATCCATACTGATGGCGTTACTGTGGCGCATTTTCGAATCCTCGCGGGGAGTATTTTGCCCGAACATCATCATATCCATGAGCAGGTGACCAATGTCATCTCCGGCGAACTGGAAATGACCATCGGCGGAGAGACCCACGTGTGCAGAGCCGGCGAATCCGCCGCCATTCCTTCAAATATGGTGCACTCCGGGCGCGCTTTGACCGATTGCTATGTGGTGGATATCTTCCGCCCTGCGCGGGAGGATTACAAGTAGCGCTGTTTTTAATCGGCGTAAATAAGCATAATCATGCGTAAACTTCCTGTCACCGAACTCAACCGTGCCAGCGTAGCAGAATTTAAAGCCCAATCCAAAACGCCGATCGTGCTGGTGCTGGACAATGTGCGCTCTGCGCTCAACGTAGGTTCTGCATTTCGCACAGCGGATGCGTTTGCCATTAAACGGATTTACTTATGCGGCATCACCGCGCAGCCGCCGAATAAAGAAATTACAAAAACCGCGATCGGCGCTACGGAATCGGTGGATTGGGAATATCATAAAGATATCATAGAAACTGCCAAATTATTAAAAGCCCAGGGTTATAAACTGGTGGCAATTGAACAAGCCGAAGGAAGCGTAGCTTTACAAGATTATATCATACCAGAAACAGGGAAAATTGCGTTGGTATTTGGAAATGAAGTGACCGGTGTAAGCGATGCGGTGATGGACATTGCGGATACTGCGATTGAAATTCCGCAGTTTGGTACGAAACATTCCCTGAATATTTCGGTATGCGTGGGGATTGTAATATGGGAGTTATTTAGTAAATTAAAGTTTAGGAGTTGAGTAGTTTAGAAGTTGAAATGATGCAAATGAATACATTATATCATAAACCGGAGATTTTTACATCTTTTCCTAATATTATAGCTGCACAAAGCACCCGCAACGGTGGTGTGAGCGATGAGCCGTTAAATAGTTTAAACCTCGGCTATCGTGTTGGCGATTTCGAAGAAAAAGTGCTGGAGAACCGCAAGCGTTTTTACGGCAGTCTGGGTGTTGACCTGGGTGAAGTGGCCGCCACCAGGCAAGTACACGGCGACAAAATATTGTACGTTATAGAACCTGGCGAGTACGAGGGTTTTGACGCGATGGTCACCGACAAAAGAGACGTGTTTCTTTCGGTGAGCGTAGCAGATTGTACGCCGGTTTTGATTTTCGATGCGGTGAATCAGATTGTCGCTGCGGTACACGCGGGCTGGCGCGGCACCGTGGAAGGTATCGCTTTTAAAACGCTGGAGGTCATGGAGATGCATTTTGGCACCGAGGCGGAAAATTGTTATGCGTTTATTGGTACTTGCATCGACCAGTTGAGTTATGAAGTAGATGCGGACGTTGCTGATTACTTTCCCGATGAATTTAAAAGTTTTGATAAAGCCAAGAATAAGTATTTTGTCGATTTGAAAGGCGGAAATAAAGATCAATTGCTGGAGTTTGGTATTCCTGAGTCCCAGATTGAAGTTTCGCCTTTTTCCACCGTTTTACATAATGAAAATTTTTTCTCGCACCGCGCCGAACAAGGTAAAACCGGCCGGATGATGGCGGTCATTGGCATGCGCTCACGTTAGTTGAAGCAGAAAAATGTTAACTGTAATTTCCTTGCCGCCCATTAAAGGTTGTACCTGGTAAGTGAATTGCTGTTTCGTAAATCCTTCTTTTTCAATCGAATCGAAGAATGTTTTCGCGGCTTCGCGGCTCGGGTCGCTCACTAATATTTTACCGCCGGGTTTGCATAGCTTCCTGAAAGCATTCGGCAGGAATTCAAAAAAACGTTTTTCATACGTTACATCCGAAGCCAGTACCACATCCGCCGCGAGGGTAGGAGAGGGCTGCCGCCAGTCCATTTGCATGAAATTTGCAATTTGATTGTTATTTAGTGCCCAGTTTTGTTTTGTAAAATCCAGCGCGTCTGCTAAATAATCGGTTAAGGTAACCTCAGCGCCAAGTTTTCCGGCGATAATGCCCGGTAAACCCAAGCCACAGCCAATTTCGGTGACTTTCATGCTCGTTTTTATGATGTCAGATTTTATTAAATGCCGGCTCAAACCAATCGCGGCGGGCCACAGTTCCGCCCAGTAAGGAATCCGCTCGTCCTGCACATCTTCATGCGCTTCACCTTTGGCGATCAAGGCTTCGAACAACTCGTCCACATTGGTGATTTGCAGGATTTTAATGGGGATTCCCTCTACATTAATTTGCAATTCTTCTGTCTGATAATCAGGGTATTTCATGCATATTGGTTCTAAAAAGCTTCAAAATTACAACAAAACCTGCATCGCAACCATTACTTTTGCAAAAACTCGTTAAACCACAAATCTTACTATCACAATATAATAATATCAAAACATGAACTACTGGCTTGTAAAATCCGAACCCGAAACATACAGCTACGACCGACTCGAAAAAGAAGGCAAAACCATGTGGGAAGGTGTGCGCAATTACGCAGCCCGCAACCATTTGCGCGCCATGAATAAAGGTGATCTTGTGCTTTTTTATCACAGTGTGAAAGGACTGGAAGTAGTCGGCATTTGCAAAGTGACCAAAGAAGCGTATCCTGACCCTACCGCCGAGAAAGGCGACTGGTCGGTGGTGGACTTGGCGCCGGTGAAGCGCTTCACAAAGCCGGTTTCCCTGCAAGATATCAAAGCCACGCCCGAGCTTCAAAACATTGGGCTGGTGCGCATTGGTCGCCTCTCGGTGATGCCGCTGGAGCAGGCGGAATTTGAGAAGATTCTGGAGATGGGGGAGAC
>CAZGAU010000151.1:5149-7920 GCA_964523725.1 uncultured Saprospiraceae bacterium | reverse complement strand
ATCACACCAATAACTCAAACAAAGTCTGGCTATCATTGAGCGTGCGATAATTAATATGATATTGTTCCAATCTTTGTAATAAGGCATCATAATCTTCGTGGCCTTGCACCTGAATGCCTACGAGCGCAGGGCCGGACTCGCGGCTGTGTTTTTTGGTGTATTCAAAATGGGTAATATCGTCGGTGGGACCGAGCACATTATTTAAAAATTCGCGCAAAGCGCCCGCCCGTTGCGGAAACTTAATGATAAAGTAATGTTTTAAACCTTCATATAATAAAGAACGCTCGCGGATTTCTTCGGTACGGGTGATGTCGTTATTACTGCCGCTCACCACGCAAACCACGGTTTTGTCTTTGATCTGTTCTTTGTAAAAATCCAGTGCGGCGATGGTCAATGCGCCGGCGGGTTCCACTACGATGCCTTCTTCATTATACAGTTGTAATATCGCAGTACAAACTTTACCTTCGGGTATTAATATAATATCATCCACGACTTCTTTTGCAATGGTAAATGTTTTTTCACCGACCCGACGTACCGCGGCTCCATCTACGAAGCTGTCTATTTTATCCAATGTAATAACTTTACCAGCTTCGAGCGAATCGTGCATCGCAGGCGCACCGGCAGGTTCCACACCGATGATTTTAGTATGCGGACTGATATGCTTGAAATAACTGCCCAATCCAGAGATCAGTCCGCCGCCTCCAATCGCAACAAACACATAATCAATGGCTTCGGTGCAATCTTCGAGAATTTCCAGACCGACCGTGCCCTGCCCTTCGATAATGCGCTCATCATCAAAGGGATGTACAAAAACTTTACTGCTTTGTTCGGTCTCGCGCATGGCTTCAGCATAAGCGTCATCGAATGTGTCACCGACGAGTATCACTTCCACCTGTTCCTTGCCAAAAAGCTTGACTTTATTGACCTTTTGCTGGGGTGTCACCGCAGGCATATAAATTTTACCTTTTACTCCAAGCTTTTGACAGGCAAAAGCCACGCCCTGCGCGTGATTGCCGGCGCTGGCGCATACTACGCCTTTGGCGAGCGCATCTTTGCTGAGCGTCGCCATTTTATTATAAGCACCCCGGATTTTATAAGAGCGCACCACCTGCAAATCCTCGCGTTTGAAGAGAATATTTGCGCCATAGCGGTCGGAAAAATTGGGATTGAATAACAAGGGCGTTTGTTCAGCCACGCCTTTCAAACGCACCTTGGCTTTGTAAATATTTTCAACGCTGATCGTGGGAGTCAAAACGCTTTTGTCTGTCGGCATCACTTCTGGTTGGAGTATTGGAGTAATGGAATGCTGGAATAAATAATACTCCAAAAATCCATTACTCCATTTCAAAATTTAAGCTTCTTCTTTCACTTTCTGGCGCTCCGGACGCAGGCTACGCACTACTTTTCCGGCTTGCCACATCTCGCTTTCGCGCAATTCGCTGAGTTCTTCTTCCAGTTTTTCCCGGTAATCCGGCTGGCTGTTGGAATCAATCGAGCGTTGGGCTTCTTTTCCCGCAGCTACGCTATCGTACAATTCAGTAAACACTGGCGCTACGGCATCGCGGAATTTATTTTTCCAGTCCAAAGCGCCCCGTTGAGCGGTGGTCGAGCAATTGGCGTACATCCAATCCATGCCGTTTTCAGCTACCAGTGGCATCAGGCTTTGGGTCAATTCTTCCACCGTTTCGTTGAAAGCTTCGCTCGGCGAGTGCCCGCGCTTGCGGAGTTCGTTATACTGCGCTTCAAAAATACCCTGGATTGCGCCCATGAGCGTACCGCGTTCGCCGGTAAGATCACTATAGACTTCTTTTTTGAAATCGGTTTCAAACAGATAGCCCGAACCAATGCCTACGCCTAATGCTACCACACGCTCAAAAGCTTTGCCGGTCGCATCCTGAAAAATCGCATAGCTGGAATTCAGACCTCTGCCTTCCAGGAACATGCGGCGCAAGCTCGTACCCGAACCCTTCGGCGCTACCAATATTACATCCACATTGGGCGGCGGCACGATGCCGGTGCGTTCTTTATACGTAATGGCAAAACCATGCGAGAAATAAAGGGCTTTGCCCGGAGTCAAATGCTTTTTGATCGTTTCCCACTGCGCAATTTGCGCGGCATCAGAGAGTAAGTATTGAATAATATCGCCTTTGGCGGCAGCTTCTTCGATGTCGAACAACGTTTCGCCGGGAACGAAGCCATCGGCAACCGCCTTATCCCAGGATTTGGAGGGGTAACGCTGTCCAACGATCACATTAAACCCATTGTCGCGCAGGTTGAGCGCCTGCCCCGGTCCTTGTACGCCATAGCCAATAATGGCGATGATTTGGTCATTCAGGACATCGAGTGCCTTTTCCAATGGGAATTCTTCGCGGGTCACCACATTTTCTTCCACACCGCCGAAATTCATTTTTGCCATGATAACAGTTTTTGAATGTTCAAAATTTAGTTGCCGGAAGCCGGACACAAGATGCCAGGCCACTAGCCGAAATTAATTCAAATACGAAATTAGTCCTTTCTACCGATTGAAACCTACGACTTGCACATTTTCAGGAAATTAAGAGTACGGCTTTCTTGTCGTAAAAAAGAATTTTCAATTCATTGATTTTCAGCGACTTGAATTTAAATATCAAGGGCTGTACTTCGTAACAATACATTTTTTTGATGTGAAATGCGTACGCAGACCCTCTATTTTTGAAGACGCAAAAGGCGTTAATCGCTAAACTTTCGAACCTTGAAACTTTCGAACCTTGAACTTGAAACTTTTGAACCTT
>CAZGAU010000151.1:0-5049 GCA_964523725.1 uncultured Saprospiraceae bacterium | reverse complement strand
GAACCTTGAACTTGAAACTTTTGAACCTTAACCTTTAAACCTTGAACTTCTGATGCTGAACAAATACAGTCGAAGACTAACCCAGGACGATACCTTACCCGGCGCACAGGCGATGTTATTTGGAATTGGATTGACCGAAGAAGATATGAAGAAAGCCCAGGTGGGCATTGTAAGTACCGGTTGGGAAGGCAATACCTGCAATATGCACCTCAATGATCTGGCGAAGCTGGTGAAGCAAGGTGTGCAGGAAGCTGATCTCGTCGGCTTGATTTTCCATACCATTGGCGTAAGCGACGGTATGTCCATGGGTACCGAAGGGATGCGCTATTCCCTGCCTTCGCGTGATTTGATTGCTGATTCGATTGAAACAGTAGTTGGTGCACAATGGTATGATGCAGTGGTGGCGGTGACGGGTTGTGATAAAAACATGCCCGGCGCCATGATGGCATTAGGTCGCTTGAATCGCCCGTCAATACTGGTGTACGGAGGTACGATCAGTCCGGGTTGTCATGCAAATAAAAAACTGGATATTGTTTCAGCATTTGAAGCTTTGGGGCAAAAAATAGCCGGAAAAATTGACGAAGCAGATTTCAAAGGCGTGGTGCGCAATGCTTGCCCCGGGCCGGGTGCATGTGGTGGCATGTACACCGCTAATACCATGGCTTCAGCGATCGAGGCAATGGGTATGAGTCTGCCGTTCAACTCTTCCTATCCAGCGAACGATGCAGAGAAAAATGCGGATTGTCAGCGAGTTGGCCAAGCAATTTTAAACCTGCTGGAAAAAGATATCAAGCCGCGCGACATCATGACCCGCGAAGCTTTTGAAAACGCAATTACCCTGATAACGGTGCTTGGCGGTTCGACTAATGCGGTGCTGCACCTGATTGCCATCGCCAAATCGGTGGGGGTGAATATTACATTGAAGGACTTTCAGCGCATCAGTGACAAGACGCCATTCCTTGCGGATCTGAAACCCAGTGGTAAGTATGTAATGGAAGATCTGCATCATGTCGGCGGGGTGCCGGCGGTGATGAAAATGCTGCTTGCGGCGGGCTATCTGCATGGCGATTGCTTGACCGTGACCGGAAAAACGATTGCTGAAAACTTGGCGGAAGTGCCGGATTTAAAGGCAGGACAAGATATTATTCACTCATTTGATAATCCAATCAAGTCGAGTGGACACTTGCAAATTTTGTATGGAAATCTTGCCGAAGAGGGCGCTGTTGCCAAAATTACTGGCAAGGAAGGTTTAACCTTTACCGGTAAAGCCCGGGTTTTTGACGGAGAATCGGCTGTAAATGAGGCGATTACCAATAAACAATTGCAGCCAGGTGATGTGATCGTCATTCGCTACTGCGGCCCGAAAGGTGCGCCAGGAATGCCCGAAATGCTCAAACCGACTTCTGCGATCATGGGCGAAGGCCTGGGCGATAAAGTGGCTTTGATTACCGATGGTCGATTCAGCGGCGGTACGCACGGCTTTGTGGTGGGACACATCACGCCGGAAGCACAGGTAGGCGGACTGATCGCACTTTTACAAAATGGCGACGAAATCACAATTGACGCTGCCAGTAATAAATTACATGTGGAATTGAGTGATGCTGAAATTGCCAAACGGCGCGCGGTCTGGCAGACTCCGCCGATCAACGCGACGCAAGGCTGGCTGCGCAAATATGCAAAAATTGTGTCCTCCGCGAGTGAGGGCTGTGTAACGGATGAAATTTAAATCGGATGATTGGTGCATAGGGGGATGGGGTGATTTCTCAATTGTCATCACCCTATAACCCAATCACCTTATAACCCAAAGAAAAATGAGTAAAAATCACGCTATAGCAGAGACACCGGTTCTCAAAGCCGGACAGGCTCCAAAAGAAAGAATTTCCGGGGCGGAAGCCGTGCTGCGCTGCCTCCTGGAAGAAGAAGTGGATACCATTTTCGGCTATCCGGGTGGCGCGATTATGCCGGTTTATGATGCTTTGTATCATTATCAGGATCGGCTGCGACACATATTGCCAAGGCACGAGCAAGGGGCCATTCATGCAGCCGAAGGCTACGCCCGCGTGACCCGCAAAACGGGGGTTTGCATGGCTACTTCCGGGCCAGGCGGAATGAACCTGGTTACGGGCTTGGCGGACGCTTTGTTGGATTCTACGCCATTGGTAGCTATTACCGGGCAGGTATTTTATAGCTTATTAGGTTCTGATGCTTTCCAGGAAACCGATGTGGTCAACTGTACTTCTCCGGTGACAAAATGGAATATTCAGGTGACAAAAGCAGAAGATATTCCAGATGCAATAGCCCGGGCATTTTATATTGCCAATTCCGGCAGACCTGGGCCGGTACTTGTGGATATTACAAAAAATGCACAGATCGAGATGATGGAGTTTTCGTACCAACGTCGCCCGGTCATTCGCAGTTATCATCCGAATCCAAAACCTGACCCGGAGGCTTTGCAAGAAGCCGCAGCGTTAATTAATAATGCTCAGCGTCCAATGATCCTTGCCGGTCATGGCATTCAGATCGCGCACGCGCAGGAGGCATTTAAAAATTTCGTAGAAAAAACGGGCATTCCATTGGCTTGCACGATTCATGGCTTGTCCTCGATCCCCTCCGATCATCCTTTGCACATGGGGATGCTGGGGATGCACGGCAATTATGGGCCGAATATATTGCAAAATCAGTGCGATGTGCTTATTGCGATTGGCATGCGCTTCGATGATCGTGTGACCGGAAATTTGAGTAAATATGCCAAACAGGCGAAAGTGATTCACATCGAAATCGATCCTTCGGAGATTAGCAAAAATGTCTTTGCGCATGTGCCGATTGTTTCGGATGCAAAGGTGGCGCTGGATGCATTGATCCCTCTGGTTAATGAAAAATCTTATCCCGATTGGATCGCCGAATTCAAGAAATACGCAGCCATCGAATACGAAAAGGTGATCAAAAGAGACATGCAACCCGCCGCTGACGGCATGATTAAAATGGGTATGGCCGTGAAAGAAGTTTCCGATCAAACCAATGGACTGGCGATTGTAGCAACCGATGTCGGGCAGCATCAAATGATGGCAGCCCGCTATTACAATTATCGCGGTACCAATCAATGGGTTTCCTCCGGCGGGGCGGGTACAATGGGCTTTGGCTTACCGGCTGCTTTTGGCGCTAAGCTGGCGAATCCTGAGCGCGAAGTGGTTGCGTTTATTGGCGACGGCGGTTTCCAGATGACAATTCAAGAACTTGGCATGTGCGCCCAGTGGAATGTGGGTGTAAAAATTGTGTTGCTTGATAATAACTACCTCGGCATGGTGCGACAGTGGCAGCAATTGTTCTTCGATCGGCGCTATTCATCAGTAGAATTAAAAAATCCCAATTTTGTCAAAATTGCTGAAGGCTTTGGAGTAGCTGGCAAAACCATTGAAAAACCTGAGGAACTCAGCGGGGCTATCGCGGAAATGCTTGCGCACGAAGGTCCTTATTTACTGCATATTTGCGTCGAAAAAGAAGAAAACATCTTTCCCATGGTGCCCTCGGGCAAAGCCGTGGATGAAATTGTGCTTGAATAACCGGGTCATTGGGTGATGAGATCATCGGGTGATTTTCCCGTGAGCGCTTATCACCCTATCACCCCATCATCTTATCAACCATGCAAAAAGAATATACCATCACCGTCTTCTCCGAAAACCACACCGGCTTGCTGTCGCGTGTGGTGGCAATCTTTTCACGGCGGCATATCAATGTGGAGAGCCTGACGACTTCCAAATCTTCGATGCCTGATATTCACCGCTTTACGATTGTAGTAAATGTGACCGAAGACATGGTCAAGAAACTCGTCGCCCAACTTGAAAAACAGGTGGACGTAGTCAAAGCCTTTTACTACGAACGCGAAGAGATTGTGTATCAGGAAGTTGCATTGTACAAAGTGCCCACCAGCGTTTTTATGAACAATACCCGCGTCGAGAAGCTTATCCGCTCGTACAACGCCCGCGTGCTCGAGATCGAACAGGAATATATCGTGATCGAAAAAACCGGCCACGAAAGCGAAACCGAAGCCCTACTCGAAGAACTCAAGCAAATCGGCATTTATGAATTCGTGCGCTCGGGGCGCGTCGCCATTGTGCGGCCCATGGAGCGGCTGAACAAGTATTTGCAATCGCTAAAGGTGGAGGAAGTGCAGGATTGATTTGATTTTAAATATTTCGACTAACAGTCCGCAAGTATTTTGTAATTTTAGTTCAAGTTTTTTAGTGAATTAAAATTACAATGTCTTTATTATCAGGGAATAACAAGCAAATCTGCCCTGCCTGCGGAGCCGCCGGTTCGGGCAATTATTGCAGCAACTGCGGGCAGGCTTATGTCATCAAGCGCATCACTTTGCGCGGTTTATTATATGATATTTTTAATTTATTTACCAATATTAATAAAGGATTTCTTTATACTTTAAAGCAACTGATCGTGGCGCCGGGACAGATGCAGTGGAATTACATTCACCATGAGCGAGCCCGGCATCAAAGCCCGTTTTCCATGTTTTTTATATGCGCGACGGTGGCGGCCCTGGTGCGCTATTGGATTTACGGCTATTTTGAACAGGACATAGTTTCAAATGGCTTATCCGAATCGACTTTTTTTCATGAATATTGGGTGTTTGTGCATATCGCGATGATGCCGCTAAATATTTTGATTACTTATTTGATTTTTTATAACAGCAAATATAATTACGCCGAGACCGGTGTACTGTTATTATACACTTTTTCATTTTTCTTTCTGGTGGCCAGCCTTTCTTCTTTACTCAAGTTTATCTGGATGCATATTGATACGGGATGGATAGAACTTCCAATCTTCCTGGTTTACAGTGCTATTACATTTGTAAAATTTTTTAAAGAACAAAAAACATTTATCACCGTATTAAAAAGTATAATAGTCGTAATATCGATTTTTTTTATGGCGCAATTGGCAGAAGACTGGGCAATACAATGGTTTTCTGAATAAAATAATAATCGATGTGCTAATTTGTCGGTGATTCATTGAAGATCAATTGCTTTATTTAAAAAAGTA
>CAZGAU010000150.1:0-12601 GCA_964523725.1 uncultured Saprospiraceae bacterium | reverse complement strand
ATGATAAATATAAAATGTAAAAGTCGCATCATCTCTTGGTCGCCAAATTATTAAGTCACCTTGTCTAAAATTCACCCCATCCCCCTATCACCCCATCGCCCCATTTTTTTATCTTTGCTGGCTATGCGGTTAAAAAGTTTAGAGATCAAGGGTTTTAAAAGCTTTGCCAATGAGACGGTGATCCACTTTGGCGAGGATGTGATTGGCATTGTTGGGCCCAATGGCTCGGGCAAATCCAATGTGGTGGATGCAATCCGCTGGGTGCTGGGGGAGCAGAAGAGCAGCGAATTGCGCCTGGATACAATGACAAGCGTAATTTTCAACGGTACCAAAAAACGTAAACCGGGCGGACTGGCCTCGGTATCTCTGACTTTTGAAAATACTAAAAATTTACTGCCCACCGAATACAACACGGTGACGGTCACTCGCATGCTCTATCGCACCGGCGAAAGCGAATACCGCCTCAACGGCGTGCAGTGCCGACTCAAGGACATCACGTCTTTGCTCATGGATACGGGCATCGGCTCGGATTCTTACGCGATCATTGCGCTGGGCATGGTGGACGATATCTTGGCGGACAAGGACAACTCGCGCCGGAAAATGTTTGAGCAAGCGGCCGGTATTTCGAAATACAAAGCTCGTAAAAAAGAAACGCTGAGTAAGCTGGAGAGCACCTCGGCGGATTTGGAGCGCATTCAGGATTTGCTGTTTGAAATCGAAGGAAATTTAAAAACGCTGGAAAAACAAGCGAAGCGCACCAAGCGCTATTTTGAAATCCGCGATGAATACAAGCAACTGAGTATTGATCTGGGTTTGATCAAAGTGGCAGCCCTGCGCGACAGCCAACGGGAAGTGCAAACGCAGCTGGAAAAAGAGGAGCACGCTTATCGCCAACTGGAAATTGAAACCCGGGAAATTGAAGCCAATCTTGAAAAAGATCGCAAGCACAATCTCGATACAGAAAAAACGCTATCCGAGCGCCAGCGCGAGCTGAATCATCTGGTTGGCCAGATTAAAACGACTGAGAGTGAGAAGCGGATGCAAGAGCAAAAGAAGCAATTTGTGGAACAAAACCGCGTAAAACTTGCCGAAGAAATCAAATCTGCTGAAAGCCGTATTGAGCAATTAAAATCCGAGATCGAGCGCTACCGCCAGGAAGTAGAAACCGAGCAGCAGCAGGAGCAACAACTAGCTGAAAATTTACAATCTGCGGAAAGCCGACTTAAAGAAATTCGTGAAAGCCACGGCGCCCTGAAGTCCGATCTGGATGCGATCATGAAAGATCAGCAGTTAATTGAGCGCGAAGTATTTGAACTCGAAAAACGCAAAGCCGTCAACAGCAACCAGATCCAAAGCGCGCAACTCGAGTTGGAACGCAGTCAATTTGATAATGAACAACGCCGCGAGGAAGTCGAGCAACTGCAACTCAAAGTGGACGCCCTGGAAGAAGACGAAGCCGGCAAAAAAGCTACCCTGGAAGCCCTCGAAAAAGCCGAAGAAAAGCGCCAGGAGCAATTGCAACAAGCCGAAGCTGCGGCGGAGGAACTAACCAAGCAGATTTCCAAGATCAACCGGGAAATGGACGCCCGGCGCAATGAATTGAAGCTTACTCAGAGCATGATCGAGAATCTGGAGGGTTTCCCGGAATCCATAAAATTCCTGAGCGGCAGCAAAGAATGGCGAGAAACGCCGCTGCTGTCGGATATTATATATGTAAAGGAAGAATATCGCGTTGCCATTGAAAATTATTTAGAGCCATATCTGAGTTATTATGTGGTCAAGGATTTGAACGAGGCGCAGCGCGCGATTGAATTGTTGAGCAAAAGTCAGAAGGGCAAGGCAAATTTCTTCGTGCTGAATGCTTTTCAAAATTATGCTACGCCAATTACTTTATTGCCCGACACGCTGCAAGCGATCGATCTGGTGGAAACGGACCCGGCTTACCGCAATTTATTTGGCTATCTGCTTGGAAATGTGTTGATTACGGAGCGCGAAGATTTGGTTACTCAGGTGCCGGAGGGTAGCGATATGGTGCTGCTTTCCAAAAGTGGTCGCTTTATTCAGCGTCGGTTTAGTGTTTCCGGGGGTTCGGTGGGTTTGTTTGAAGGTAAGAAAATTGGTCGTAAAAAGAACCTGGAAATCCTGGAACAGCAGATTAACAAGCTGGAGAAAGAATCCAACCGCCTTTCAACCGATTTTTATAATGCCAAATCTAAGATAGAAACACTCAAGGCGCAAAGCGTGCCCAAGCAAATCCAGGAAGCGCGGAATGAACTGAACAAGGTCACCCAGCAAAAAATCACGCTTTATACCCGGCTGGAAAATTTTGAAACAATGCTGCGGGATGCCGATAAAAAACGCGCGGAATTGCAGCAAACCATGCAGGAATTGCGCGTCGCCAATGAGCAAATCGAAGCAGATCTTGCTGCAAAGCAGGAATTGATGACTTTGGCAAAATCGAAAATTTCCTCGACCGATGATACCTTCCGGCAAATGGCGGAGCAGTTGAGTCAGGCTTCGGCGTTTTATAATGAGAAAAACATTGAATACATCCGGCAGCAAAATAAAGTGTCGGCGTTGCAAAGGGAGTTGACCTACCGCGAAAAGCAGATCGATGAGCTGGCTAACTCCTTGGAAATCAATCGAAAAACACTGGCGCAAAACGAACTGGAAGCCGAACAAATCGCCGATGCCATCCTGGAAATGGAGCAAATGCTGATCGAGTCTTATGGCGAGCGCAAGGAGCGGGAAGCTGCGCTGGGCGAGGTGGAGCAATTTTATTTCAAAGCCAGGGGTGAAATCAATGAACAGGAAAATAAACTTCGCCAACTATCCAAGCAGGTGCAAAATGCCCAGGTGCTGATTAATAACCTCAAGGATAAATTAACCGATGTAAAATTCAAAGTAAATTCTATTAATCAGCGGATTCAGATTGAATTTAATGTGGACCTGAGCAAAGTGCTGGAGCCGTCCTTCACCGAGCCGATGACCGAAACCGAGCTGGAACTCAAGGTGGAAAGGCTGAAAAGTCGCCTGGATAACTACGGCGAGATCAACCCAATGGCGGTGGAGGCGTATAATGAAATCAAGCAACGCTACGATGATATTTCGCAGCAGCGCGATGATGTGGTGCAGGCCAAAGAGTCTTTATTACAAACGATTAAAGAAATCGAGGAGACCGCAACCACCCAATTTCTGGGGGCTTTCGAGCGTGCGCGATTGAATTTTATAGAAGTTTTTCGGAGTTTATTTACCGAAGATGATAATTGTGATTTAATATTATTAGATCCCGAAAATCCGCTGGAATCCAAGATCGAGATCGTGGCCAAGCCCAAAGGCAAGCGCCCACAGACGATCAATCAGCTCTCGGGTGGCGAGAAAACGCTCACGGCTACGGCTTTGCTCTTCGCGCTTTATCTGTTGAAACCCGCGCCATTCTGTATTTTCGACGAGGTGGACGCGCCACTGGACGATACGAATATTAGTAAGTTTAATAAAATTATCAAGAAATTCTCCAAAGATTCACAATTTATTATAGTCACGCATAATAAACTCACGATGGCCGCGGTGGATACCATCTATGGCGTGTACATGGCAGAGCAGGGCGTTTCGGGCGTTGCAGCCGTGGATTTTCGGGATTTTGAGCATGTGGGCGCATTTGAAATGCGGGGATGATTTTATTAATTCTTATATTCTAACATTTAAATCACGGGATTGTGTTATACACCCGATCCCGGATGTGCCGGTGAAATTCTGCAATCGCTTTACCGTGTAAGCTTGGGTAGAGATATTTATCACGAAACCTGGAATTACTGCGGTAGCGCGTTTCATGGTCAACGCGGGTAAATCCTTCCGGAGTTTTGGAAAAACGAATCCACTGTGTACCCTGCGCAGCACCTTTTTCCAGGTAGCAAATTTTGATGTAATACTCTTTTTCATTTACTTCCATTATTTCATGAGAAACCGGAATATTTATCAAACCACCTAACAGACGTAAATTCATGAATAAAACTTGCCCAATATTTAGTCCTTCAAAATGATCATTTAAATATGTAATTATATGATCCTGCCTGGAATACTGACAGCCAAAAGTGACCATTTTGCCGCGCCAGGTGTCTTTGGGGGAAATGGAGGTATAAACACGCCAAACCTTCTCCAGGCCAGCTTCAACCAAAAATGACCGGAAATGCTTGCGATAAGCAGTGGAATCGGATTCGTCATAACAAAGGGGGCGAAGGCTCGCGAAGTCCTGCGCCTGACAAAGCGATTCTTCCTGAAACATTTTCCTGACCTGCTTTTGAGGAATTTTGCCGGGCTCAACAATGCAATCGGACTGTGCCGGGCAGTTGATTGCAATTATCTGGAGTATCAAAAAAATCAGGGTAAATACTTTTGCAGAATTCAATTTGTAAAATAATTTTTCAACAGGATTGAAATAGGATTATCTGCTTTGGTGCAAAGAAAATGATTTTGGCAATACATTTGGGGGTAATTTGAGAAAGACAATTCCGCTTGCAACTTTTTTCAAAAAAAATGCGATTTTTTGCAACCTTTTCCGAAAACAGACCGTCTATCAGGTAGAAAACAATCTTAGTTAATCTAAAAATTTTGCACATTAGTCGGTAAATGAGTGCATTAAGAAGAAAAAATGCTTAAATTTATGTGACTTTTTTGCGTTTAAACTCTGGTCAGATGAAAAAATTAACCACCCGAACTCTCTTAATAGCACTGATGGTGGCGGCAAGTCTGGGGTCTTATGTGTACCTCAACACCTTGACGCCGAGTGTTACGACTCCTTCGTCTGACGAAACCATTAACGTTCAGTCGAATGAGTTGAAGGAAGAAATTCAGGAGCAAGCCAAAGAAGTGGAAGTTTCCCTTCCGGATGTGATGCTGCTGCAAAAAGTAATTGAAATTGGGAAGCGGTTTTTACCCGCTTCTTAATTTTCTTTCTTCCTCCAATAACGCAATAATCCCGCCACACTCATCCAACTCGGATTCGCATTTTCATATTGTTCCAACGCATTTTTACTGGTGATTCCACTATCTTTTAATTCTTTTTTTACATATTCTTCAAACAAGGGCGTAATTTCCTTAGGGTCAGTACCTTGCTCATAATAAGGTTTCATCCAGGTAGCACGAGCATCCAGTCGGGTTTCCAGCTCATCTAAATGTTTTTCTACATCTGTATAAGCGCCATAATGTGTTAAATAAAGTGTTCCAACATTTAATGTACGTATCAAATCAATTGATTCTTTCCAATCTTCGATATTGATATCCGGTGGCGGACAGGGCGGCACCACGATGCCATCGCTGATGCGCACGCCGGCTACATCGCCGCAGATCAGATTATCGCCCAATTGCCAGGCAATGTGATGCACCGCATGCCCGGGCGTATGCCAGCCGATGATCTGTACACCGCCAATGTGGAAATTCTCGCCATTTTCTACCGCGTGCAGTCTTTCTTCAGGGATGCCTTCTATCTTGCCCCAGAGGTATTCCATTTTATCCTGGTAGATTATTTTCGCCGAATTCCAGAGTTTTTCAGGATCTTCCAAATGCTTTTTACCGAAAGGATGTACATACACCGTGGCGCCTTCACGCGCCAGTGCCCAGGCTGCGCCCGCATGATCGAAGTGAATATGTGTAAGAAAAACGTGTTTAATATCGCTTGGTAAATAACCTCTTTTCGCTAACTCTTTTTTCAAACTTTCATAAGTAGAGTAGGGGCCTGTTTCAAATAAAACCGGACCGTCCAGGGTTTCTACTAAAAAAGATGCAATGGTATCAGGCTTTCCGAGAAATTGTAAGTCGAGCGTTTGTATCATGAAAATAATGTTATTGTGTTAAATGTTAATTGGACTGGTAAATAATTAATAGTAAATATTAAACAGTGATTTTTCGTTTGCGCCCCACTACCTGCCAGGTTTCGGTGACTGTTCCATCATTTACCACCTGCATTTCTTCATATAAATTAACCGTCGGGCAAATATGATATGGAATGCCATAAAGTACATCACCGACATTTAGCGCATCCCAGTTATTTACTTTCAGAACACCATGTTCTTCGCTTTGACTAACGAGCTCGTAGCCCTCCAGGTTCAAAAAGCGGATGCGTTTATCAATGGGATTCTCCGCGGCAATCGCCTTGTGCCCCATGTCAATCGTAGCAATGCCGGGCGTCGGCTTGGAAATTACACGCGTCAAAATCAAGGCTGCATGCTCAAAAGGTTGCTCGGTCAGCTTATCGCCGTAGCCCCAATCCCAGAGTACACAAGTGCCTGGGCTGCAATAGACTTCCGTATGCAGGGCATGTGTGGTAAACGCCGGAGTACCACCAGCGATGACCAAAGGCTCTGGCAAACCGGTTTCTTTAATTTGTTCGATTAGATCATTCACCTGCTCAAAACCCGCTTCAATCTTACTTTTCCGCTCTATAAAATCGCTGTCGCGCAAATGCCCGTCGTACACATGCAAACCGTGTAAATTCAAATTTGATTGATTATAAATGAATTGATATAATTCCAGTAATTTTTCATTCACCGGATGCCCCGAGCGATCCATGCCATTATTTACATCTATAAAAATATCGGCAGTCATATTTACTTTTGTAAATAAATCATTATGCAAAACCGCATTTTCCCGATCATCGAGTAAAGAAGCAAAGAAAACATCGGGGTATAATTTCCGCAATTCGATCAATCGCTGGATTTTCGGACCGACCAATTGATGCGCAATAATGATATATTTACAACCTGCCATGGCCGCCATCTCCGCCTCTGCGATCGTTGCGCATTTAAACTTTGAAATACCCGCAGCCAGCAGCATTTGCACAATCTCCGGGGTTTTGTTGGTTTTAATATGCACCATCAAACGATCCTCATCACCGGCAATTTCGATCATGCGTTGAATATTACGCGCCACTCTGTCTTTATAAATAAGTAAAGAAGGTGAATCCACCTCCCGTTCGTTGGAAATTTTATACCAATTATTTTCCATGATATTTGTTGTAATTGTTAATGGTTATCTGGTTGTACAAGTTTAGCAAGCCCAAGTAACAGATAACCATTAACAGATAACAAAATTAATAACCCGCCGCCTGCCCGTCTTTCCTCGACTCCGAAGCGCCGAAATACACTTTTCTTTTGGCATCCCACATGATGGCCTGATAACCCCCGTAGCCGCCGAGTCCGAAGCCAACTTTATGTCCCATTTTCATTAACTGGCGTATCACTTCATAATCATAACCCGATTCCAGATTAATCTCGCCACGACTGGGCTCACCGGGACCCACAGGTGAAGAACCCCCGCTATGATCTAAACGAGGCGCATCCCCGGCTTCCTGAATGCCCATGCCAAAATCTATGATATTCGCTATAATTTCCACATGACCAATGGGTTGGTAATCACCGCCCATCACGCCAAAGCTCAGGAAAGGCTCGCCGTCTTTGGTGACGAACGCCGGGATAATGGTGTGGAACGGTCGTTTTCCGGGTTCGTACGTATTTGCTCTGCCTTCTTCCAAAGTAAATAACTCGCCGCGATCATGTAATGTAAAACCCAAACCCGGCGGGATCATACCTGAGCCCATGCCTCTATAATTACTTTGAATCAAAGATATCATGTTTCCATCTTTATCCGCTACAGTCATGTAAATGGTTTCCCCGGCGCTGATTTCGCCGCCTTTGTACACGCCGGCGCGTTCAGAATTTATAAGCTTTCGACGCTCTGCTGCGTATTCTTTGGATAATAATTCTTCGACCGGAACCTTTACAAAACGCATATCCGCATAATATTTAGCGCGGTCTTCATACGCCAGTTTCTTAGCTTCTACAAAGTGATGCACGTATTCCGCCGTACCCAAGCCCATATTTTTTACATCATAGCCTTCCAGAATATTTAGTATTTGTAATGCCGCGATGCCCTGACCATTGGGTGGTAATTCCCAGACATCATAACCGCGATAATTTACGGAAACAGGATCGACCCACTCCGCCTGATAAGCCGCCAGGTCTTCCATACTTAAAAAACCGCCCTGCGATTGAATAAAATCAGTAATGGTTTTTGCAATGTCGCCTTTGTAAAAAGCATCGCGCCCGCCTTTCGCCAGCTTGCGGTAGGTGTTGGCCAACTGCGGATTTTTAAATACATCGCCTTTTTCAGGAATTTTTCCATTGATCGTATAAGTTTCCTTTACATTCGGAAAACCGCGACGCAAGAAGTTATTCACGCCGATTTGCATGTAATAAGCGATTAGCTCCGACACTGGAAAACCGTTCTCCGCGTAGTCAATCGCCGGATTCAAAACCTCGTCCATGCTCAGTTTTCCGAAGCGCTTGTGCAGTTCAAACCAGCCGCCCACCGCGCCCGGCACGCTCACCGGCAGCGGACCGTAAGATGGGATTTCATCCAAGCCTTTTTCTTTGAAATGCGCTAGCGTCAGGCTTTTCGGAGAGGGACCGCTCGAATTCAAACCGTATAATTTCTTGGTTTTCGCATCCCAGACAATCGCAAATAAATCCCCGCCGATGCCGCAACCGGTAGGCTCCATCAAGCCGAGGGCTGCATTAGCCGCGATGGCTGCGTCGATAGCGGAGCCGCCCTTTTTCAGAATATCCAGACCAATCTGAGTAGCCAGCGGTTGGCTTGTGCACACCATGCCGTTTTGGGCGATCACTTCGGAGCGGGTGGCGAAGTTTCGACCGGTAATTCGATCTTGTGCTTGTATTAAAGTATTGGAAATGAATAAGATAAGAAGCGTGAGAAAAACGTTTAGGTATTTCATAACAAATGTTTTTGCATTAGAAGAATTAAACATTAGACCGGTTTATCGAGGCTTTTTATCCTTGAGGACTTCATTATGGTTAAATATAACCAGAACATTCAATAAAGACTCAAAACATTACATTACTTGGTAAACCTGTCCGGCAATACCGCCAATGGCGCGCAAACTGCCCGTGCCGCATTGCATGCCCAGGTGGATGCAATGATCCAGCGAATTTCCTGACAACCAGGCGCTTATAAAGCCTGCATCAAAATTATCGCCTGCCCCGGTGGTGTCAGCAATGACAAGATTTTCAGTCAGATCAACGGGGATACCAAAGGTTCGCATCTGATTTTTTTGAAATACCATTGCACCGTCGGCGCCACATTTTACAACCACCAGACCGCAATGCTGCGCAAGCCAATTGCCCGCTTCTTCGAGGTTTTCCTTGCCGGAAATATGCTTCGCTTCTTCTTCATTAGGCAAAAAAACATTTACATGATGTAAAATTTTCCGAACCTGTTCCCAATTGCCTCCGGGCGACCAGTTAGTATCTAAAGAAACAGTAATGCCTTGATAATGAATTTTTTGAAGGAAATTTGGCCAGAAATCCCAGAGTTGTGGCAGTAAGTAATACCCCGCAATATGCCAGTGCCTGGTTTGATTTATTAACTCTGATGTAATGTGTTGCGGTTCGATGTCAAACATGGTGCCGGCGTAAGTGAGCATTGCTCGGTCGTGCCCATCGGAAAGCCCCAGCCCCACGGCAGTTTTCCCGGATTTATTCACGGTAATAAATTCGGTCGAAATGCCGATGGATTGAATTTTTTCAAGCAGCATTTTCCCAAATAGATCATCACCCACACTAGCCAAAAAGCCAACGTTTCCGCCGAGTTTGGTGAATTGCGATGCAAAAATTGCTGCCGAACCGCCCAAATCAACCGTATAATCTTCCACCAATTGCTCCGCCTGCCCGTATTGCGGGCGCACCTTGCCGGTGAACAGCAGATCAATACACAAATCGGCAATCACAAATACATCATATTTCTTTGTGTTGCTCACTTTTTCCAAAGGTCGATTGGCTTTTTGGCATCTGTGATAAAAGGCAACATCACTTTCTTTCCTGTTCCTGCCGATTCATAAGCAGCGAAAATCACTTCCAGCACAGCTCTGCCATCCTCGCCGGTGACGAGAGGTTGTTTGTCGTTTTTGATACAATCGGTGAAATGCGCGAACTCCTGCGGGAAGCCGTAGTTCCAGGCTTCTTCGTAGATCACATAGCTCCAACCGACGGTGTTGCCTGCTTTTTCCACTGCATAGCCGATACCCTTTTGGCTGTAGGTTTGAATCGAATTACCCTGCAATACATCCGCGTAAGCTACACCCTCTGTGCCATGCACTTCCGCGCGATCGTCCATGCCGCCCAATTTGCTCCAACTCTCTTCCGCCATCGCTACTACGCCGTTTTCAAATTCCAGAATGATGATCGCATTGTCGTCGCCTTTGGTTTTGTCAGCGTGTACATAGGTACCCATTTGTGCGTAAACCGATATGATTTTTGGACGATCCAGCATCCAACGGAAGAACTCTATTCCATGACAGCCCATGTCCATCGTAACCCCGCCGCCGGAGCGTTCCACATCCCAGAAGTGCGGTGCGTGGGGACCGTCGTGTTTTTCCGATTGCTTGAGTATGACCGGTTTGCCCAGCGCGCCTTCATCCAGTAAGGCTTTCAGGCGTACATACTTAGGTGTGAAGCATAATTCCTCGGCATACATCAATTTTACCTTTGCTTTTTTACAAGCCTCGATCATTTGGTCGGCTTCCATAAGGTTCATACACAAAGGCTTTTCGCAAATGACATGTTTGCCCGCGGCGGCTGCTTTCAAGGTAATGTCACAATGAAGATAATTCGGTGCACCGATGACGATCACATCAATTTCCGGCATTGCCAGGAGCTTGTCCAATTCGGTGAAATGATGCGGAATGCCGTGCTGTTTGGCAAATTTCTTCGCGTGCCCCGGCGTGGGCGACATCACCGCGATGATCTCGGCATCTGCCACTGTTTTGATGGATTCGGCGTGAATGGTGGTAATAAATTGTGAACCGATGAGTCCGTAGCCTACTTTTTTGCTCATGTTTTTACAATTAAGTTTCAGGTGTAATGTTTGCAGACAAATGTAATGAAGCGCAGGGAGATTTGGAAAAATTTAAATAGTAGAGTGTAAATCAATATTCTGCGACGGGGAATTAATAAAGTAGGAAGTAGATATCATTTTATTGAAATCACATCAAAAAATTTCTTTCTGCCAATTTTAGCATTTCCTTATTAAATAATTCATTTATATTCGCCAATTGTCATTATTATCAATTGAATTAGATCCCGGGCACCCGAATGCCTGACCGTTAGTATGAAAAAACTCAGCACCCTGACCATGCTGGCTGCAAGCCTGTTGGTTTTATTGCCTTGTTTGCTCGAAGCGCAATCTGTTGCGGCTATCAAGATCAGTGCCCGCATTGAGAATCAGCCGCTGGAGCGTATCCTTACCAGTATCGAACAGAACCGTCCGGTTCGCTTTTATTTCAAAGCCGAAGAGTTGCCGAAAACGCCCCATACCCTGTCTTTTCAGGAAGCTACGCTGGAGGAGGTACTGAATAAATTGCTGGAAGAGACCACCCTTAGTTTTTTTATTTACCGGGATTATGCGGTGATCATTGCGCCACGAGATGTGGTAAACGAAGTGTATTCGGCGAATTATTATCAGGCATTGGAGGAAAGCCTTGCCACTGGAGAGGAGGAACCGAAAAGGAAAAGACCAACGGTCATTGGGGATATCAGTAAACTGAAGCCTTCGGGGCGGGCCAGGGTCAGCGGATTTGTGCTGAATGCGGAAGATAGAGAACCAGTGATTGGCGCCACCGTATTGGTGACGGATATGAACAAAGGAACTGCTACGAATGAAAACGGAAAATTCGAGATGGAAGTCCCAACTGGCGCGCACGAGCTATTGGTGCAATACGTAGGAAATGCCGATTTGCGTCAAGAGATTCAGGTGTTCAGCGATGGTGAGATCACGCTTCGAATGGAAAGTTCCGCTGTAAACCTTGACGAAGTAATTGTAGGGGCACAAGCACCCGATGCCAATGTACAAAACGTCCAGATCGGGGTGACCCGCCTGGATGTAAAGAGTATCAGTAAATTGCCGTCCTTTCTGGGCGAGGCGGATGTGATCAAAAGCCTGCTGCTGTCTCCAGGGGTGAGCACGATCGGTGAAGGCGCCACGGGCTTCAATGTACGCGGTGGCGAGGTGGATCAAAACCTTGTCTTGCAAGACGAAGGCTTCATTTTCAATTCTTCTCATGCGTTAGGTTTTTTCAGTACGTTCAATTCGGATCTGATCAGTAATGTGACTTTATACAAAGGCAATATTCCCGCGCAGTTTGGCGGGCGTCTGGCTTCAGTGTTGGACGTGGAAATGCGCGATGGTAATTTTGACAAATTTCGTATTAAAGGCGGTGTCGGTCCTGTTTCCAGCCGAATCGCTGTGGAAAGTCCCGTCATTCCTCAAAAAAGCTCCGTGATTGCCGGTTTCCGTTCTTCCTACTCGGATTGGATTTTGCGCTCCATTGAAAACCTGGAATTGCGCAATAGCTCGGTGTTTTTCTATGATGCCAATCTGCGTTACACCCATCGTTTGAATGATAAAAACACCTTGATTCTGGCGGGTTACGCGGCGCAGGACGAGTTTACTTACAATAAAGAATTTGGCTTCGACTACCGCACCATGATGGGGCAGGCGATTCACAAAAAGATTTTTTCGGACAAACTGTTTTCGC
>CAZGAU010000149.1:9886-12609 GCA_964523725.1 uncultured Saprospiraceae bacterium | reverse complement strand
CGTCCGGAGATGCGCCCCCAGATCATTCCCTCGCCCATCGATGCCAGAATTGAAAAATGGTACGTGCGGGAAGGGCAATTGGTACAACCAGGCGATACCATCGTATTTATCTCCGAGATCAAAGCGGATTACCTGGATCCCGAACTTGTACCGCGCACCCGCAAACAGGTTAATGCCAAGGAAGGTGCCATTGTATCTTACCAGGAAAAGGTGCAGGCGTTGGAAGATCAAATCACCAATATGGAATCGCAACTGACGCTCAAACAACAGCAATTGCAGCGAAAAGTGGAGCAAATGAAGTTCAAAATTGCGGCCGACAGCGCCGACCTGGCCCAGGCTATTATTCAGGATTCCATTGCTAAAGTACAATACGAACGCGCAAGAAATCTTTTCGAAAGAGGTATTGATCCCCGTTCAAAAGTCGAGGACAAACAGGCTAAACTCCAGGAAACCGGAAACAAGGTTATCGCTGCTCAAAATAAACTCAACTCCAGCCGCCAGGAACTCGGTATTGCGCAGGTTGAATTGGGCGCCGTGCGTGCCGAGTATAGCGAAAAAATTGCCAAAGCCCGATCTGATATCGCCAGCGCTTTATCGGATGGTTATAATGCCAGCGCCGAAGCGGATAAACTGCGCATTCAGGCAAGCAATTATGAAAAACGCAGCGGGTTTTATTACATTACTGCGCCTCAGGAATCATATATTACCAAAGTTATTACACCCGGTATCGGAGAAACGATCAAGGAAGGTACGGGGATTGTAAGCATTATGCCGGCTAATTATGAACTGGCGGTAGAATTATATGTGGATCCAATGGATTTTCCACTTGTGAATGTGGATACCATCCAGGATAAAAGAAAACCGAATGTCCGCTTTATCTTTGACGGTTGGCCGGCGTTTATCTTCTCGGGCTGGCCGGGGCAATCTTTCGGAACTTATGAAGGCGAAATTTTTGCCATTGACAATGAAATCAGCTCGAATGGTAAATATCGGATTTTAATTGTACAGAAACCCGGAACAAAGGAATGGCCGCGCGAACTGCGGGTAGGCTCAGGCGCTCAGGGTATTGTGCTGTTAAATAACGTGCCGCTTTGGTATGAAATATGGCGACAACTAAATGGTTTTCCGCCAGATTATTATACGGGTAAAAATGACAAAGAACCCAAGTTGAAAGCGCCAGTGCGGTCTCTGAAGTGAGAATTATGACATTTTTATATTGCGATATAATGAATTTAGGTATTTATAAGAACGGACGGAACTCATGAAGGGATGGTCGATACTGCTTATTAGTTTTATTTTTTTTAAGCTGAATGTTTTCGGACAGTCCGTTGACTCTGCACGCGTATTCACGCAAGAGGAATATTTTCAATGGATTATGGCGTATCATCCCCTGGTAAAACAAGCCAACCTCCTCACCGCAGATGCTCAGGCCAACCTGCGTATGGCGCGCGGCGGCTTCGATCCCAAATTATATGCAGATTGGTCACAAAAATCTTTCGACGGTAAAAATTATTTCAGCATCGGCGAGGGCGGATTTAAAATTCCCACCTGGTTTGGCTTGGAGGTGAAAGGTTATTTCAATTCCACCAGCGGTATTTACCTGAATCCTGAAAACAATCTCCCCGCCGCAGGCCAGGCAGTAGCCGGCATCAAAGCTTCGCTGGGGCAGGGCTTGTTTATCGACGAGCGCCGAGCGACTTTGCAAAAGGCAAAAGTCTTGCAGCAAGCCAATGAAGCCGAGCGTTTGAACGCCATTAACGATGTACTGCTGGATGCGGCTCTAGCCTATTGGGATTGGGTGAAAGCTTATAATGAAATGCGTACGATCGAGCAAGCACTGCGTGTTTCCCGGCAGCGACTGGAAGGCATTGTGGAAAGCTTTGAGCAGGGCGACAAACCTGCCGTGGATACGCTGGAAACCTTTATTCAAGTGCAAAACTGGGAATTTGAACTCAATGCGGCGCAACTCCAATATCAAAATGCCGGACTCATGCTCTCGAATTATCTTTGGCTGGAAAACGAGACCCCAATAGAGATTACCGACCGTCTGCGCCCGCAGGTGCTGACAGATTTAGAAACCCAGGAATCCTTGCCTTTGATCCAAAACTTTACTCAAAACCTGAGCGAAACACATCCGCAATTACGGTTTTATCAATTGAAATTGAGTCAGTTAGAAATAGATCGGCGCCTGGCTGCCGAAATGCTCAAGCCCCGGCTCGATGTAGAATATAATATTCTGGGCGATGGCTTTAATTTTAATCGCCAGGTAAATAATGATAATGGTTTGGACAATTTATTACTTCAAAATTATAAATGGGGCGTCAATTTTAGTTTTCCATTATTTCTGAGAAAAGAACGCGGCAAGCTGGATCTGACTAAAATTAAGATTCTGGATACCGATTTTACCTTGCAGCAAAAGCGCCTGGAACTTACCAACAAAGTGCGCGACGCTTACAATCAATGGCAGAATTCGCAACAGCAAATCGCTCTTTATCAACGCATTACAGAAAATTACAGAACTTTGCTGGAAGCCGAAACGACCAAATTTGCCTTTGGCGAAAGCTCGATTTTCCTGATCAATTCCCGCGAGCAAAAGCTGATCGAAGCGCAGCTAAAGCTTATAAAGTTACGAGCCGAATTTCATAAAAACCGGAATAAAGTGGAATGGGCAGCGGGCAGGCTGGGGCTTTGAGAAGGGGCGACCGAGAGACTGAGTGACTTTG
>CAZGAU010000149.1:0-9786 GCA_964523725.1 uncultured Saprospiraceae bacterium | reverse complement strand
TTCCATTGCTCGGGGTGGAGACTCATATTTACCAATTTTCCAATAATAAATTCGTAGGTCTGTTTTAGTTTTTCACAATTTTGCTTTTCGAGATACAGGCATTTTGTTGAAAAATCCAGCCACACCTGGGTTTCAGCGGCTTCAGCTTCGGCATCTTTGATTTTGGCAACGAAGGCAGCAGGATAATAGCGCTTCCTGAAAGCTTCTGCTAAATTGGCGCAAACAGAACGGGAGGAGCGGCGCATCTGGTTGGTGAGTGAATATTTTTCTTCCTTCGGAAATTGACAAGATAAGTCAAATATTTCCATTGCTGCGCTAAAAGCCATTTTATATACGTCTAACTCTTGATGAGACCTGATCTTTGCCATCGCCTTTTTTCATAATTAGACGCCGTCGTAATCTCAAAATCACATAGCCACTCGGTCACCTAGTCTCTCCGTCCCCGAGTCACCCAGTCCCAAAATCTCCATTCACGGAACCAACTCATAATATGTATCTCCCTTATCCTCAGTAGAAGTATGCCGGCAAGGAAAATCTTTTTCAATTAAAATATGCGGAGTTCCTTTTCGTTCCAGACCGACTTGGTCGCTGTTAATCCAGTGCGCTGCTTCTTTTTCAGGAATTTGCACCAAAATAAGTCCGTTTTCAAAGCTGGCGCTTAATTCTTTTACATCAGATATTAATAATTGATACTGAAGCATTTGATCCACGCCAAAGGTCACACTTTCCTGAATAAATCCCTGATTTTGCAATTGTTCCACATCCGATTTCCGTACCCGCAGGCGCAGGCTGTTTTCAGCACATCTAAGTTTCATAAGGCATTTGATTTGAACCTGATCGAAGTTACGAAATTACCATCATTTTAAAAAAACGCATCACTTTTTTGTTGAAACCGGCGAATTCTGTACTTTTAAACAATCAAAGTGAATCACCACATGAGAGCATTCGTCGTGTTCCTTCTTTTTTGTGTCTATGCCTTGTTTGCACGCTGGTATTATGTCTGCCAAATCAAGGACTTATGCAACGCGGAAGCACCGGTAGAAGACATTCGCCTGCAAACCCTGCAACTCACGGAAGGAGACTCGGTGCTGCTCCGAGGTTTTGATCAGTTTGCCTTCGACAGCACCAACGTGCGGCCCCGCCTCAACGAAAATAATGTAGCCTTCATCGATACCGTTGCCGATTATTTGAAACAATACCCTGATAAAAAGCTGGAAATCAGTGGACTGTACCGGATTGTGGAGGATAGCCTGGAGGTAGGCTTCTACGAAAACATCGGGGTAGCACGTGCAGCTGAAGTGCGCAAATTGCTGATGCGGAGTGGCATTGCCGAAAATAGAATTTCGCTGGATTATGAATTGACGCAAGATTCTTTGTTGCAGGAGCCTCTGACATTCAATATTTTAGCAGGCACCCCGGAGGAATTTGAAACCGTCCAGTTTTCTTTTACCAATATGACTTTTTCGGATGCTAACTTTGCTTTTGACTCGGATGCGTTTAATCCCGGCGAGCCGTTCAAATTATACGCGGATTCGGTGAAAACCTATTTAGCTTTGAATCCCGAGAAAACGCTGACCATCATTGGGCATACTGATAATGTGGGAACCGATAAATACAACCAGGACCTGGGGCTGCGCCGCGCCAAAAGTGCCCGGGAATATTTTAAGGAGACACTGGGCGTAGTTTCTGATATTAAAGTAGCATCAGCTGGCGAAAGCCGACCAGCTGCGACCAATGAAACCGAAGAAGGACGCCAGAAAAACCGACGGGTAAATTTTGTGCTGGAATGACGTTTTTTAGCTAGTGAACTGTGATTGGGGGAGCGCGATACACCGTAAACCGATACACCTTTATAACCAATATATATTATGGATTTCAGTAATTTCTTTTCCAATTTCAATACGATTGACAGCTACGCGATTTTGTTTATGCTGCTCATTGCTTTTTTATTTGGCTTGCTCGTGGGCTACCTGCTGCGGGGCGGAGCCGTGCGGCGGCTGAAGCGCGAACTGGAAGAAAACAAAAAGCAGATCGCCGAAGCCCAGACGGAAGTTGCTCATTTGAAAGAAGAATTGAATTTACGAGATGCCGATTTGCGGAAAGCACAGTTTGAAGTAGAAGAAAACAAAACCAAGGTCACGCGCCTGGCGGATGAAAAAACGAAGTTATACAACGAAGTCTATGCACTCAACACCGAGCTGGAAAATCTGAAAAAATCCGGCGGCGGCGCAGATCCCTCGGAGGTGCTGGAGTTGAATCAAACAATTGAGCGATTAAATGCACAGATAACTGCTTTACAATCAAGGAATAAGCAACTGGAAAATGAATTAAACGAATTAAAAAGCGCGCCGCTGGAAGAAAGAGAAACGGTGATCGATTATCTCGCAGAATTCCAGAGTACGCAGAATGCGATGCGGGGGCGCTTGGAAGCTTTGGAGCAAAAACTCGGCAAGGTAGAATCTGAAAACTCAATGCTGAAGAACGAATTACAGGAATTGAAAGAGGGCACCGGTGAGCGGGGCATGGTTGCCGGTGCCACTACGGAAACTTCTTCAGAAATGAATGACGAACCGATCCTGGAATTTGGCACAAACAAAGCCATTTTGATGGATCCTGTGCTGCACCGCGCCACCGAGCAGGATGATCTCACCAAAATCAACAGCATTACGCCGGAAATTGAGAAAAAACTCAATGCTGCCGGAGTTTATAATTTCGAACAAATCAGCCACTGGGAGCCTTCTGATCTTCATCGTATTACCCAGGAAATTGCTTTTATGCCAGGTCGCATTGAAAGTGAAAACTGGATCGGGCAAGCCATTAATTTAAACCAAAAGAAGAAAAACAACCCGGAATCTTTTGAATCCCGGGGGCTGAGCTACCCGACCGAAAATGACGATTTGAAAATTGTCGAAGGCATTGGTCCCAAAATCGAAGGTTTGCTGAAAGACGCAGGCATTAACACCTGGGAAGAACTCGCAGAAGCAGAGGCTGACCAACTTCGGGAAATACTGCATAATGCTGGAGAGAGCTACCGAATTCATGATCCTACCACCTGGCCCGCGCAGGCACGCCTGGCTGCCAATGGTAGCTGGGAATTGCTGCGCGAATATCAGGAGCAATTGAAGGGCGGCCGGGAAATGCATTGAGCATTTGTGCTTACCTTTGTGCCATGAGCAATTATCCTCAAATTTTGTACGATATACGCGAAGCCGTGCAGCCGCTCTTCGGGCAGGGCAAGGTCGCGGATTATATTCCGGGTTTAAAAAATGTCGATACGCACAAGTTCGGTATTGCGCTGGTCACGCTTGATGGCGAAGAACACATCATCGGCGATGCGACGGAAAAGTTTTCCATTCAGAGTATTTCCAAGGTATTTACCTTGACGATGGCTTTTTCCCGGGTCGGCGAAAAGCTCTGGGAACGCGTGGATGTAGAGCCTTCGGGCACGCCGTTCAATTCGCTGGTGCAACTCGAATACGAAAAAGGTATTCCCAGAAATCCGTTTATCAACGCGGGTGCGCTGGTGGTTACCGACGAATTGCTCAGTCACCTCTCTGATCCCAAGGCTTCCATACTTAGTTATATCCGGCGGTTGTCGGGCATTGACGATATTTACTACGATTATGATGTGGCGCGATCCGAGCGGGAAACCGGTTTTACCAATGCGGCGCTGGTCAATTTTCTGAAAAGTCACAACAATATTCACAATCACGTCGATCGGGTGCTGGATGTTTATTTTCATCAATGCTCGATTTCCATGTCTTGCCTGGAACTAGCCAAATCCTTTCTGTTTCTGGCAAACTATGGCGTTATTCCTTATTCCGGGGAGCGAATTCTCACCAGTAGTCAGGCAAAACGGCTGAATGCGATCATGCTGACCTGCGGTTTTTACGACCAGGCCGGCGAATTCGCCTACCGGGTGGGTATGCCCGGCAAAAGCGGCGTAGGGGGCGGTATCGTGGCGGTGATTCCCGGTGAACTGGCGATCGCGGTCTGGAGCCCCGAACTCAATGAACACGGCAATTCCATGACCGGCGTGATGGCGCTGGAGCTGTTTACAACGATGACCGGACGGTCGATTTTTTAAAGAGAGGTTAGTAGCGGTGAGAAGAGAGAGGTCAGAGGTGAGAGGTCAGCGGATTGCTAGTTTGATTTTTTGATAAAAATAAATTCCGATTGGCTCTTTCGATGGCGTACAGCGTGTCCGGTTTTTTCAGGGTGTGTGCACTGGGTTTTCAAAGATAAACCACTTATTATCAGTTTTTTCATGTCGGGTTATTTTGATGGGAAAATCTGTTCTACAAAATAACTTTATCGGCATTTTCAGCGTTTTTCGCATGCCTCATTTGTCCAGGTTCTCATCTGATTTTCAATTTTTTAACATGAAATAGAGAAAAAAATCAATGTTAAAAAAAATTTTTTGTTTAAAAATTATTATCTTTGAAACAAATTAAAACATTTTTGTATTCAAGCAAACAGCATTACCTATGAAAGCGCTTAAAACCATCGGAATCATCCTGGGAGCGATCATTTTGGTCCTGGTTGTAATCGGGCTCATCGCACCCAAATCTATTTCTACCGAAAAATCTATCGTAATCAACGCACCGCCCGAAGCTGTTTTCCCCTACCTGCAATATTTTGAAAAGCAACAAGCTTGGTCGCCCTGGAATGAAAGAGATCCGGATATGAAAAGCGAGATCATTGGAATTGATGGTACAGTTGGCGCTATCAACCGCTGGGAAAGTGCGACCGAAGGCAACGGCGAACAAGAAATCACCGAACTGGTACCGAATGAACGCATGGCGACTGTTATCCGCTTTGATGGAATGGGCACCGCCGAGGCTTACCTGAACGCAGAAGATACAGATGAAGGCACCGAAGTTACCTGGGGCTTTTATTCCAAGACACCTTTTCCCTGGAACGTAATGAACGTCTTTATGGGCATACAAGGCATGCTGGAGAAAGAGTACGAAAAAGGATTAAATAATCTTAAAACATTAGTAGAAACACAAGCCGCTATGAAAAAAACGTATCGAGGCTACGATGTGCAAGTTGTAGATGCACCTGCAAGCTATTTCATTGGAATACGAAAAGTAGTTCCCATGCCAGAAATGCAAAGCGGGTTTGCAGAAAACCTCCCGAAAGTATTCGAAGCCGTACAAAAAGCCGGGATAGAGATGGCGGGCATGCCTTGCGGCGTTTATTATACCTGGGATGAAGCCAATCAGTCCACCGATATGGCGTTTGCCATTCCGGTAAAATCGAAAGCCACTGTAAAAGGCTACGAAACCATCGAAGTACCTGCCGGCAAATTGCTGGTGATTGACTATCTGGGAAATTATGAAGGTGTCGGAGAAGCCCATCTGGCGATGGACGAATACTTGAAAGAGCATGGTCTGGAAGGCGCGGCGCCTGTGTGGGAAGAATACGTAACCGACCCTGGGCAAGAACCCGATACGGCGAAATGGTTGACTAAAGTACGTTACCCGATTAAAAATAATTAATATTTAAAGCCAACAAAATGAAGCAATTGAATCCTTACCTCGCCTTTGGAGGTACATGTGAAGAAGCGATGAAATTTTACAAAGATGCTTTTGGGGGCGAACTCCACATGCAAACTTTTGGCGAATCACCACAGGAAGTCCCCGACGATTACAAGCAAAAGATCATGCACGCCGAACTGAAAACGGACGGTATTCACCTGATGGCTTCGGATACCATGCCCGGACACGTTGTGAATAATGGCGATAACATTACCTTAAGCATTGGAATGACCGACCTGGACGAACAGGGAAAATTGTTCCACAAACTTTCTGCCGGCGGTAAAGTGACCATGCCATTGCAAGATACCTTCTGGGGCGCGCGTTTTGGTATGCTGATTGATAAATTTGGTATTCACTGGATGCTGAACTGCGCTCTTCCCGACCAGCAATAAGGATTACCCGACTGTTTTAAACTTTGAACAGCAGCATTCTGCATATTATGTGGAATGCTGTTTTGTTTTTAACAATATCAAAACTTTTGATAACGTTCCTTTGAACCTGTACACGTTTTTTCTATTTTCACAGGCAACTTGAAAAATGTACGATGGTAGATACGCAAAATGCCTTAATTACAGCAGCTAAAAAACATGTCACTGAGTTTTATGAAGCGCACTTTTCCGATAAGTATGTCTTTCATAATTTCCAGCATGCTACAGAGGTGGTAGTGGCTACCCGCCAGATCGCCGCCGGTTATGCGCTGACCGATAAAGAAATGGAAATGCTGTTGGTGGCAGCGTGGTTTCATGATGTTGGCTATGTGGAGGGAGCAGAAGGGCATGAAGAACGCAGCTGCGAGTATGCCCGGTCGTTTTTGACGGAGCACGGCTATGTGGATACCAATATTAATATCGTGCTGACCTGCATTCGGGCAACCAAGGTGGATGTAGAACCTGAAACGCTGTTGTCCAAGATTTTATGCGATGCAGACCTGAGCCATCTGGGCAGTAAAATGTACTGGGAGCACTGCACCCGCCTTCGGCAGGAATTGCTGCTTACACAGAATATTATTATGTCGGAGCACGACTGGGTGGTCTTTGAACTCGATTTCATTACCAACCATCGTTATTACACGGATGTGGCGCATGAATTGTTTGACAAACGCAAGCAAAAGCATATCCGGCAGTTGATGAAACACAAGCTCCGCCTGAACCCGGATACGGTGGATCTGATTGAAGATATTGAGAAAAAAGAGCGAAAAGAAGAGAAAAAACTCAAGAAACTCCACCGAACGCTTAATTCCTCAGGGGAACTCAACCTCAAGGAAATAGACTTGGGTCGTGGCGTAGAAACCATGTACCGCAATATTTACCGGACGCATATCAACCTGAGTTCCATTGCAGATAATAAAGCAAACATTATGCTCAGCGTAAATGCGATTATTATTTCTATCGTAGTTACGTCCTTGATTCCAAGACTTACAGGGAGCCCTTATTTGATCATTCCGACCGTGATTTTACTGGCGGTTTGCCTTACAGCGCTAGTGTTTGCGATACTGGCTACGCAGCCCAAGGTAACCAAAGGCGAAGTGACTCGTGAAGATATTGAAGCGAAGAAAGCCAATCTTTTATTTTTTGGTAATTTTTATAATATGGATTTGGAAGATTTTCACTGGGGTATGATGGAAATGATTAAAGACAGTGATTTTCTTTATAGTTCCATGACCAAAGATTTATATTATCTCGGTGTGGTGTTGGCTAAAAAATATCAGTATCTGCGTATTTGTTATGCTATTTTTATGTTTGGACTCATTGCCGCCGTGCTGGCATTTGCTATTGCATTTATGATTCAGCGCTAGCCTTTTCTTTTGGAAATCCGGTTTCGGCTGATCTGACGCTGCATTTTGGATTTAAACCTGGACACCGCGTCATTCCTGATTTTGTCGTGTTTTGTGGAGCGCCCCTGTACGCGGGCCCGCCATTTTCGCCAGTTGCGCGGATGCATTTCGAGCCGCATCAATTCAATCACTTCGGCTTCGCTCAAACCAAACTGCGCGGTGATCGCATCGAAGGGGGTGCGGTCTTCCCAGGCCATTTCAATAATTCGGTCTATATCCCGATCGATGAGATTGTATTTTTGAGCAATTTTCATATTTTGGGCATTATTATTACAGGCTAAATATTTTTTTCATTAAAAAGTTGAATAATCCTATGATTTCCAAAAAAATGGTAGATGCGCTGAATCAACAGATTGCGCTGGAAGGATATGCCTCGTACCTGTATTTGTCAATGTCGGCCTGGTGCGATAAAGAAGGGCTGGAGGGTTGTACAAAATTCATGCGCCGCCAGTCGGAGGAAGAGCGCGACCACATGCTGCGTATTTTTGATTATCTGAGCGAAACCGACAGCCATGCGCTAGCTCCGGCGATTGCGCAACCTCCGTATGAGTTTGAGTCGTTGGTGAAAATGTTTGAACAGGTGTACGCGCACGAGCAGAAGGTAACGGCTTCGATCAATGGTTTGCTGGCACTTTGTTATGAAGAAAAAGACCATACTACCTTGAATTTTTTACAATGGTATGTGTCGGAACAGCGCGAAGAAGAGGCATTGATGCGTAATATTCTGGACAAGATCAAGCTGATAGGGGACGGCCCACAAAGTTTGTATTACATTGATAAAGAGGTGGACAAGATTAATATTTCTAAAGCTTCACCAGAAACTATTTAATTAGATCGGACAAAATAAAGAAGCCCGGCGACACCCCTCACCGGGCTAAGTGTGTTTGTGTTTATTCGTCTGGATGTTGAGAGCAATTTTGGGTGTCTCAACGGTTTCTGTAAAAATCTCAGAGTGGTTTTATCTTGTGTTTTGAACTTTGTCAAAACGGGAAAATATGAATTTTGTTCACGATAAAATATCGTTGACACAGGACATGACTCGAACAGAAAAATGGATTAGAATTAAAGCGTAGAGAAAAAGTGTAAATTCATTAAAAGTAGATGGTACAAAGGTAATATTTTTACAAATCAGGTGACAGAAAATATTATTTTTTTTAAAAAATAATGTCCTGTAAATATTTTATCGACATTTATTTACAGGACATATTGTTTAACACTGTTTTGATGATAATTTATAAAGTTCCACGTAATTCTTGTTCTCGCTCAATTGCTTCGAATAATGCCTTAAAATTACCTTTTCCGAAAGAGCGGGCGCCCTCCCGCTGAATGATTTCGTAGAAAACCGTGGGTCGATCCTGGACCGGTTTGGTGAAAATTTGGAGCAAATACCCTTCATCATCACGATCTACCAGGATATTCAATCGCTGCAGATCTTCGATATCTTCCTTGATCTCGCCGACGCGATCCTTGACGGTATCGTAATAAGTTTCGGGAACATACAGGAAATCCACGCCGCGCTTTCGCAGCTGATCCACGGTATGTATGATGTCATCGGTAGCTATAGCAATGTGCTGCACGCCTGCACCCCGGTAAAAGTCGAGATACTCCTCGATCTGGGATTTTTTCTTGCCTTCCGCCGGTTCGTTGATCGGGAATTTGATATAGCCGTTGCCATTGCTCACTACTTTGCTCATTAGGGCAGTATATTCGGTGGAAATATCCTTGTCATCGAATGTAACCAATAACTTGAAACCCATGACATCCTGGTAGAATTTCACCCAATGGTTCATCATGCCCAGTTCCACATTGCCCACGCAGTGATCCACGTATTTCAAACCGATAGGCTCAACTTCCAGCTCGCTGGTTTTTTCCACAAAACCGGGCATAAAGAGCCCATTGTAATGCTTGCGTTCTACAAAAGTGTGGATCGTTTCGCCATAGGTATGAATGGCAGCCATTTTGACGGCGCCGTATTTATCCTTGAGTGTTCTGGGCTCAAAAGCGCTTTCTGCGCCACGTTCAAGAGCTGTGTCGTAGGCTTGTTCCGCATCATCTACCCAAAGGGCGAGGACTTTCACGCCATCACCGTGTTTGTGCACATGTTTGGCTACTTCATGCTCCGGTGAAAAAGCCGAAGTCAGCACGAAACGGATTTTTTCCTGCTGCAGCACGTAGGAAACCTTGTCGCGTACGCCCGTCTCCGGGCCGCGGTAGGCCACAAGCTTAAAACCAAAGGCTGTTTGGTAATAATGCGCCGCTTGCTTGGCATTGCCGACATAAAATTCGATGTGATCCGTCCCCAAAATCGGGAAAGTATCCTGGTTGGTATTGGTTTTATTTTTGGTTAGCGTTTGCATATGGTAACTTATTTTTGAATGCTTGTAAGTAAGTAGTCGGACAGTTTTACAG
>CAZGAU010000148.1:6741-12644 GCA_964523725.1 uncultured Saprospiraceae bacterium | reverse complement strand
TGGACTGGTTGAATTCATTTTCACTGCCAAATGAAATTTTGCGGGTAGAAGCAGAGATCGAAGGTGCGTTTTTTTCCCGGCGAATGTTTTCAGCCGAGAGAATTTCAGCAGTGGACGTATTCACTAAGCGTAAGTCAATCGCTACATTCGCCTGTTCTTTGCCCACACCCACCCGGACACCACTTACGGATACATTGCTGCGGCGCTTGTCGTAGCCAAACTCAGTAACGGCGCCCATTACAGCCAGCTCTACTCCCAGGATTTGTCCGATTTTTGCCGCACTTTCCGGCGTAACGGCTCCGGATGCACCGAAATCCTGTTCTTTGAGAATGGCATCAATCTGACTTCTTTCGATCACTGTAAATTCCTCGGTTTTAACCAGTTCGGTGGTGAGCATGTCGCTGATACCTTCGCCTACGGTGCGTTGCCCCCACCAGCTACGGCCGTTGTCGGTTTTGTCATCAAACAAGAAAACAGCGATGCGCTTCTTTTTGCCTTGTTTGGATTGAGCCTGGATTACATTTGATACACAAAAAGAGATACATAAGATTAGAAAAAGAGCTTGAAAGATTTTCATGGTTTATCGTTTTTGAGATTTCAAAAATGTTACATGCGAAAATAGGGCTTATTTTCCTACGAAACCAATAAAAATAAGGGAAAGCAGCCTATGGCGTTTCAGACTTTTTCTTTTTGTCCGGATCAATGAATTTATTTTCCAGAAAATGTAAAGCAGCGTTGACGATAATGATTGCAACGGTTGTGACCGTTGTTTCCCAGATTAATCCCAACCCGGCTAAACATCCAACTGCAGCAGTGACCCAAATGGTAGCAGCCGTGGTGAGCCCACGTATATCGCCTCTTTTTTGCAAAATAACTCCTGCACCCAGGAAGCCGATGCCGGTGACGATCTGACTGACGATACGTGTTACATCTCCGGATCCCTCTTCCAAAAGTTCGAATGAAACCAATAAATAAACCGTGGCGCCGAGAGAAACCATGATATGCGTGCGCAATCCGGCATCTTTATTTTTGAGCTCACGTTCCAACCCAATCAGAAAACCGGCGAGCATGGAGATTCCCAGGCGGATTAGAAAGGTTTCGAAGGGCATAGGCAAAGATTTTTTTATAAAAAATGAAACCCCGGAAGGAGGGCATCCGGGGCTTCGATGTTCATAGTCATGCCGCGAAAATAATTTCGCGATAGCTAATTTACATATTTTTGATGATTTCGTCGCCAAATTCCGAACATTTGATTTCGGTAGCACCGTCCATCAAACGGGCGAAATCGTAGGTAACATGCTTGGCGGCAATGCTTTTCTCGATACCTTGGAGAATCAGGTCAGCAGCTTCCTGCCAGCCCATATATTCGAGCATCATGACACCGGAGAGGATCACCGAACTTGGGTTCACTTTATCCTGATTGGCATATTTTGGCGCTGTACCATGAGTCGCTTCGAATACCGCGTGGCCGGTAATATAATTGATATTTGCACCTGGCGCGATACCGATACCGCCCACCTGCGCAGCCAAAGCATCAGAGAGGTAGTCACCGTTCAGGTTCAGCGTCGCAATCACATCAAATTCTGCCGGGCGGGTCAGCACCTGTTGCAGGGTAATATCTGCAATGGCATCTTTAATGATGATTTCCTGACCCGTTTTTGGATTTTTCATCGTGCACCATGGTCCGCCGTCGAGTTCTACCGCGCCATATTCTTTTTTTGCAAGCTCATAGCCCCAGTCGCGGAAGCTACCTTCGGTGTATTTCATGATGTTGCCCTTGTGAACCAAGGTTACGCTCTTGCGGTTTTGCGCGATCGCGTATTCAATGGCCGAACGAACGAGGCGCTCGGTTCCAGGCTTACTTACCGGTTTGAAACCGACACCCACCTGAGCCATTGCTTCTGTGCCAAAGCGTACTTTTTTAAACTCTTCCGGGAAGTTGGATTTCAGGAATTCCAGTGTTTTCATGGCTTTTTCATCACCGGCTTTAAAGTCAATACCGGCATAAATATCCTCGGTATTTTCACGATAAATCACCATGTCCACTTGCTCCGGATGGCGCACGGGACTTGGAACCCCCTGGAAATAGCGCACCGGACGAACACACGCATACAAATCAAGCAATTGGCGAATCGCTACATTCAAAGAGCGAATACCACCGCCAACCGGAGTTGTCAGTGGGCCTTTGATCGCGATCAGGTATTCAGAAATGGCATCTACCGTTGCATCGGGCAGCCAGCTTCCTGTGGCGTTAAAAGCTTTTTCACCAGCTAAGACTTCTTTCCACTCGATTTTGCGCTCGCCTTTGTAAGCTTTCTTTACCGCTGCATCAAAAACACGCACGGATGCCCGCCAAATATCGGGTCCTGTGCCATCACCTTCAATAAATGGAATAATGGGATCATTCGGCACTACCAATGTACCGTTTTGAATCGTTACTTTTGTTCCGCTCATTTTTTTGTTGTATTTTGTTAGATCGTTTGTTTGACAAATATAGCGAAGAGAAATTTTCGCTAATGGCTCGTAAAAGTAAGAATTTATTCGTTTTACAAAGGCTTGACAAGCTGATTTTAGGTTAAAAAAAGACATTAGATTTTAGACAATAGACTTAAATTTAATATAAATCGTTCACCAACTATTGAATGTCTATAGTCTATGGTCGACAGTCAAAATAAAACATGAATCCATTTTTAGACCCGACGGAGGAAAACCTGAACGCGGAAGAACAACAGGTGGAAAGATCGCTCCGACCGAAAGCACTGGAGGAGTTTAGCGGGCAACCCAAAATCGTGGACAATCTGCGGGTGTTTATCGCAGCGGCCAAGCAACGTGGCGAAGCACTCGACCATGTATTATTGCACGGACCTCCCGGATTGGGCAAAACGACTTTGTCGCATATCATTTCTTACGAATTGGGCGCCAATTTGAAGATGTCATCCGGGCCGGTACTGGAAAAACCTGGCGATCTGGCGGGTTTGCTCACCAATTTGGAAAACGGCGATGTACTGTTTATTGACGAAATCCATCGTTTGAATACGGTGGTCGAAGAATATCTTTACTCTGCGATGGAGGATTACCGTATTGATATCATGATTGACAGCGGCCCCAGCGCCCGGAGTATCCAGATCACGCTGAATCCATTCACGCTCGTGGGAGCCACTACCCGGATGGGCTTACTCACCGCGCCAATGCGGGCACGCTTTGGTATCAATTGCCACCTCGATTATTACGATATCAAGACGCTGGAAGGTATTATTCATCGCTCTGCTGCGATTCTGGAGGTGCCGATCACCGATGAAGGTGCGCATGAAATAGCCCGCCGGAGCCGGGGTACGCCGCGTATTGCCAATGCATTGCTACGTAGAATCAGGGATTTTGCACAGATCAAAGGCGATGGCACCATTGAGTCGGAAATTGCTAAATATGGTTTGGCTGCATTGAATGTGGACGAGCACGGATTGGATGAAATGGATAATAAAATCCTTTCAACGATCATACATAAATTCAAAGGCGGACCGGTGGGTATCAGCACCATTGCCACAGCGGTAGGGGAGGAGGCCGGCACGATCGAGGAGGTGCACGAGCCATTCCTTATTATGGAGGGCTACATCCAGCGCACGCCGCGTGGCCGCGAAGCCACCGAAAAATCTTACAAACACCTGGGCGTAGTGCCTCCGGGCAGGAATCAGACCTTGTTCCCGGATTTGGAGATAGAGTAAAAAATAAATGTGCCACACCTTCAAAGTGCGGCACATTTACTCATTATTTACTTTCCTTTACGGAAGTAAATATCTCCGCTGATGGTTTCCAGGGCAACCCTTGGGCCGCCGCCGTTCAGAGACGAACTGAGCCTTTTGGAATAAGAAGTACTTTTTCCATCCAGTTTGATTCCATCAAAATCGGTGTAAATTTCCCCGGTAATGGATTTGAAATTCAAATCCGCTTTGGCGCTGGGCTTAAGCGCTACGTCCACGTAGCCGCTGATGCTCTTGGCCCGAATCTCGCCGGTCAGTCCTCTGATTTCGATATCTCCGGAAATGGTCTCCAGGTTTAGCGCCACATCCGCAGGCACCATGACCTCGTAACGCACCTTCAGGCAAAAACAATTAGGGTTCCAGTCATTGCAATTCCAGCACTGATCTTTGCGTTGGTCTTTATCACCGAAATCATAGTCGGCCACCACATCGACCAGGTCGCTTCCTTCGCTTGCCTTTATCCGATGGGCTTTTAGCAACTCTTCGCTGGAAGCAGTCAGGTAGCTCTTGAGCTTGACTTCGTTGCCGTTATAGGCGGTTACTTTAATATCGGTACCGAATTTCAAATTTAGACTGACCTTCTTATTAGCCGGTACTTTCCAGGTGTTTTCCAGCGTTTTATCAATTTGTGCATTTGCAAATGTAATGCTGAGTGTAATGATTGTAATAAGATTGATAATGTTTTTCATGAGTCTGGTGATTTTTTATTTAGGTGATAGGCTCATAGGGTGAAAAAGTGATTTAAATAAACCAATAACCTTATCACCCTATAACCCAAATGAATTACTTTTTTCGTAAATAAATATCATCACTGATGGCTTTGAGTGTAATTTCCACGCCGCCGCCATTAATAGAAGCTTTGATATTGGAGCCGCCGACTCTGGTCATGCCATCTTTTTTACTCAAATCAAAATCGGTGTAAATATCACCGGAAATAGATTCGAGCTTGAAATTGGCTTTGCTGGAAGCGGGCATGGTCACATCAATAAAGCCGCTGATGTTGGAAATGATCGTCGGGCCAGCCTGGCTTACCTGGGAGAAAACGACCGTAATATCGCCGGAAGTCGTATTGGCAACCACCGGGCCGGAAATATTTTCAAGCAAAATATCCGAACCCAGGCTTTTGATCTCGATTTCACCCTTGGTACCAGAGACCTTAATTTTCGAACTTTCCCAGCTTTTTTCCTCGATTTTTACGCTGGCGTCTGCCGGAATCCGAATGATAAACTCCGCGTCTTTGCTAGTGGCTTTCTTGATCGTGATCGTGTTGTTGGATTCGGTCACCTCCAGTCCGATTCCGGTGTTGTCCTGTGCATCGCGGTAGAGCGGACGCAAGCCCTTGGCTCGTTCGGGCGTTTTATATTCGCCACCGGTTCCTTCGATGCTGACTTCTTTACCATCATAGCCAACTACATTAATCTCGGCGTTGTCTGCTTCAATCAGCACGCGCTTGGCGCCCGAGGCATTGCTGAAGGCTTTTGTGAATTTCTGTGCCTGCGTTATGGTCGCCAATAGGCACATCATGGTCATGAATGCAAATATCCTTTTCATTCGTTCGTACATTGATTTTGTTAATAAAAAATTGTTATTAAGTCGGGTGATATTTATTTAGTATTATGTTTTAATGGTGTAATAGTGCTATAATGTTTTACATTAAAATTTCCACACCATATGCGGCTTTGTTCTTGACCACGTCGAGCAGATCGTCTTTTTTCATCAAGGTTTTAAACTCGTCCATGGCTTCTTTTGCTTTCAAATTGGTCAGCACGTCGATGAGTGTAATTTGCACCTCCGGGCTTTCTTCGGTACGAAGGGCCCTTGTCAGCGCGGTCACCACTTCTTTTTGTTGTCCAAATTGTCCAAGGGCTTCGGCGGCTTTCATGCGTACATTGACGTTGTCGTCCGCCAAAAGTGTTTGAATTAAAGCCTCGATCACCTGTGGGTGGGTGGCGCGTTCTGCCACGGCTGTGTTCATTGCTTTGATGCGCTGACTGGCGGATTGCTCTTGCAACATACTTAAAATGAGCATTTTGCGGGTATTTTCGGTTTCTGCCAAAAGTTGATCAATTTGCTGCTGCTGTCGCATATTCTTTTGCCAGAGCGTTCCAAAAGCCACACCAACCGCGAGTAAAGCAATCGCAGCGGCTA
>CAZGAU010000148.1:3023-6641 GCA_964523725.1 uncultured Saprospiraceae bacterium | reverse complement strand
TGCCAGAGCGTTCCAAAAGCCACACCAACCGCGAGTAAAGCAATCGCAGCGGCTACGCTCCATTCAATTCGGCGCAGGGTGATTACACGGGCCCATTGCTCCGGTTTTACTTTGGTGGCTTTTTGTTGTTTCTGCGCCAGAAACTGCCGAAATTGCTGACTTAGCTGCTCACTCGGACGCTCCATTTCAACTGAATCCATCGTATCGAACAGTATTTCCAATTCCCGCAATTCCTGGCGCAATTTCTCGGAATTTGCCAACTGACGCTCCACTTCCCGGGCTTCTGCCTCGGGCAAAGTACCCTCCAAGTATTCGATTAATTGGCTATGAATATCCATCTTCATGATTAAATTCCGTTTAATAAAAAATCATTAACATCTCGCCCGATTCCCCATTTTTTCCCGATTCACCCATTTTCTTGCATTTTAAAATAAATGTCCCGCAGTTGCTTGATAGCGCGGTGTGCTTTCACTTTAGCGTTGCTTTCGGTCATGTCGAGCAATTCGGCTACTTCGCTGTATTTCAGGTTTTGGAATCTGGTTAAAACCAGGATTTCGCGTTGATCTTCAGGTAGTTGTGCCATTGCCTGGTGCAAAGCTTCCACATCTTCGGCTTCTTCGATTTGTTTGGTAACGGGTTCGTCGGTGCCGGCGATGGCTTCCGCTTCCGCAAAATCGGACACTTTGATCCGGTTTTTCTTAAAATGATCGGCGCTGACGTTGCGGGCGATCTGAAAAATCCAGGATTTAAAGGAGGAGTCGTTGCGAAACGATTCCCGGTAGCGGATCAAACGTTCAAAAACAGTTTGTGTCAGATCTTCACTCAAAGCGCGCTCGCAACCCATCCGCAGGAAAAAGTTGTACAAGCGCAATTGATAGCGCTCAAACAAGTGCGTGGCACATTGGAAGTCACCTGCACTCAGGCGTTGCATCCATTCTTCATCGCTTACGGCTGGAGTTCGTTGCATTACCATTGACACTGTTCAGATGCCGGATTCAAGACTTTACGATGCCAGAAGTTTTTGGTTTAGTCGTCTGATGTCGGACATCTGGTATCTGGCATCTAATTCTGAATCTGGTTACTGCCGGTTTAGAATATAGTTACACGGAAAGTTAAAAATTTTTGAAAGAAAAAAGGCAGCCCTGTTGCCAGGACTGCCGTGATGGTGATTTTCAAATCGGTTTCGGGAAAATTAAGACTTGATAAACTTCACCATTTTGGAATGTTCATGGAATTGGATACGCAATAAATACATACCCGGAGGTAGTTCGCCAGCTGAAATTTGTACATTGTTTTTACCGGTGAAAGCCTCATGTTTGCTGGTTTGCAGCAGCTTGCCTTCCAAGGAGAAAATACTTAACTGAAAAGCTCCGGAAGCGGGCATGCTAAATTCCAGGCGCAAGGTTTCATTCACGGGATTCGGGTAAAGTTTAAATTCGGCGAAAGCCTGCACTTCATCGGTATCGGTTGTTTCCAGGTAAGCCGGTGCTCCTGTGAAATTCTGATTGGTCAGGTTGATCGTGCCGGTGAAGGTATTGGTGCAGCCGTCTGCCGTAGTGATCGTGAGGCTAATTTCATAAATGCCCATTTCCCGGTAGGTATGCTCCGGATCGCGCTGAGTGCTGGTCGTGCCGTCGCCGAAATCCCAGAAATATTCAACTGCGTCGGCTGAAGACATGTTCCGGAAGAGAATTTGCAGGGAATCGACATATAATAATGGTATAAATAAGGCATTACATTCATTATCATAAACCGCGTTCGGATCGACGTAAACAATCATGCTGGTGCGGCTTTCGCAATTGGGCGTTCTTATAATGAGTTGTACATAAAATACGCCGTCGTATGCAAAAGTATGCGTTGGGTTTTGCTGGGTACTAGTGGTACCGTCGCCGAAGTCCCAATGCCAGGAAATGGCTTCGCCAAGAGACAGGTCATCAAATTTGAAGGTTCTTGGATTGTCGCTATCCTGACGGAACAGGAACAAAGCGCGGCAATCGGGGCCGGTCACCACATCATCTTCCCGGATGTAGATTTCACGGGTCGTTCTGGCGGAGCAGCTATCGGCTGACATGACGGTCAGGGTTACCCGATACATGCCACTCCGGGCGTAAGTATGCGTAACGGTTTGACCTTCAGCGGTTGTGCCATCGCCAAAATTCCAGTGCCAGGATTCAAAGGAGCGGATCGGTGTGTAGGAATTATCAATAAAGGTGATTTCCAATGAAGCTTCGTCGGCTCTTTTTACAAAAAAGTCGGCATAACAATCGCGAGGCTCATTATTATTACATCTGATCAAATCATCGGCGCCATAGCCATCACAAGCTGCGAAGCACGCATTGGCGTAGGTGATCGTATCGCCATTAACCACTACACAAACCGGATCATAATATTCCGGGCATACGCAGGTATTATTACATTCTACGAAATCCTCGGGTGAAAAACCATTACATTCGGCAACGCAAGGATTCGGAAATTTAATAAGCACGGTATCACCATTTAGTACGCAGACCGGATCGTAAATAAGCGGGCACAAACAATCTTCATTGGGCGGCGTGCAGAAGAAAAGCTCATCCTCCGAATAGCCGGCGCAGCGTGCAATGCAGCGATTATTGAAACTCAGCGTATCGCCATCGGCGCTAATTGCGCAGACCGGTTCGTAGATTTCGAGTGGGCAATGGCAATCGCTAGGACATTCTATAAAGTCATCCTCTGTATAACCCACACATCCAGCTACACATGCATTTTTGAATTCTATAATGTCTCCGCTCGGTGAAATCACGCAGACGGGATCATATTCTAAAGTGCACAAACAATCTGTTTGAGGGTTACAAGTAAATAACTGTTCGCCGGAAAAGCCTGCACATGTAGCGAAACATATATTGGCAAACTCTAAAGTATCGCCGTTTACAACGGTGCAAACCGGGTCATAATATTCCGGGCAAATGCAGGATGTGTCACATTCTACAAAATCATCAGGGGTAAAACCATTACATTTAGCATAACATGGACTTACAAATTCTTTAATTGTGCCGTCGGGCATTATAATACATACCGGATCATATTCATCCGTCGGGCAATCGCATTCGGAAGCGCAGGGCACGATATCACTTTCTTCAAAACCATTACATAGTGCTTCGCAGCGACTATTATAAGATATAATATTTCCATCCGCCAATTTTATACAAACCGGATCATACACCGGCGGACAGATACAATCATTAGGTCTGCATTCTACAAAATCGGTGCTATCGTAGCCGGCACATTCGGCAAAACAAGGGTTGGAAAAGGTCAGCGTATCACCATTTGCGTCGATCACACACACCGGTCCATAATACCAGGGACAAACACAATCGCCTGAATCACAAGGCACTATGTCGGATTCCTTGAAACCACTACACAACGCAAAGCATTTGTTGTCAAATTCCCGGATGGTACCATCGGCAAGTCGTACGCACACAGGATCACGCACCGGCGGACACAGGCAGGCATTGGGCTGGCAGGTGATAAAATCTTCCCGGTCGAAGCCGGCACATTCAGCAAAGCAAGCATTGGAATAAGTAAGTGTATCGCCGTTGACCACCACACAAACCGGATCGTAAATTTCCGGACAGACGCAAC
>CAZGAU010000148.1:0-2923 GCA_964523725.1 uncultured Saprospiraceae bacterium | reverse complement strand
GTATCGCCGTTGACCACCACACAAACCGGATCGTAAATTTCCGGACAGACGCAACCACCTGGATTACAATCTACAAAGTCCTCCCGGCTATAGCCCTGGCAGGCTGCTTCGCAAGCATTGCCAAATTCAACAATGTCGCCATTGTCAAGCACCACGCAGACGGGGTCGTACACGGCCGGGCACACGCAGTCCACGTTAGGGCAGGTAGTCAGGATATTTTCATCATAACCTTCGCAGAGGGCAATGCACTTGTTCGGAAAGGTAATAAAACCGCCGCTGGGCGTGGCTACGCATACTGGATCGTAGATTCTGGGACAATTACACTGGTCGAAATTTCCAACAATTATGGTATAACTAAATGACGAAACGCAAGAAGTATCAGGCGTTTCAGAGGTAATGTCTTGTTCCGCAAGGATACGCAGAGTCACGGTGTAAATACCGCTTTGTGCGTAGGTATGCGTCGGATTTTGATCGATGCCGGTGGCGCCGTCGCCGAAGTTCCAGTACCAGTTGGTGATTGGTATGCCGCTGTACGACAAATCCCGGAAACGAACGGTGAGCGGATCGTCAGGGTCGGATTCGTTCATGAAAAATGCACCGCAGCCGCCATTCGAAGGCGGGCGAATACCTGTACAAACCCTGAAATCCACGTTGGTGAAATTGGTGCTGTCGGCGCTTGCTCCCAGTGTAATAGTGTGCAGTTGCGCCGAACAGATGTCAAAAGTTTCCACGGTTACTTTAGCAAAACCATTTTCTGAAAGCGTGGCTTCAATGGTGGTCTGATAAGCGCCGTCTTCATTTGTAAACACGGACGTCCGCCCGTTTTCGGAATAAACCCAGATCGGATAATTGGCTACAGGTTCTAGGCTGGCGCCGAAAAACACCCGACCGGATACCTGCACCGTCGTGGCCTGAGCTGACCAGCCCAGACAACAAATGAAGAAGAGTGTGAGGAATGATTTCATGTGGATCATTTTCATATGTATTTAGGATTAATCATGTGATATAATATTTTACTCAGTTAATATTTTACTAATTATAAAACTATTTTTTGTGTAAATTTTTAAGAAAAGAATGCTACCGGCGTTGGGTGGAAGCAAATATTGGATTGAATTTTCCTTGTTAAAACTTTGATAACCAATTATTTGACCTTGAATATTGAAACATTCAACCTTTATTACTGGCGCTGGGGAAATAATTTGCAACCGACGATCAAAAGTTGGATTCGGAAAAACCAAAACAGGTTGATTATCAGGTAGTTCGTCCACCGGTACGATGGAATTCTGATCGTAGATCATGATGGTTGTCTTATCGCCTACGACCGGAATTTCCCGGAATTCACCGTCCTTAAGCTTTATAAACTTGATGCTAATATTTACTTCCATCGAGTCGAGCTCGCGTAAGCCAATCAGATCATCCTCGATCACGGCACGGAGTTTGCCGATCAAACCTTTGCCGATCACGGGATCTCGGCCAAATCTGGTGATGGCAGCGTCGAGGCGATTGAGATTTGACACATTCGGAAATTGAAACTGGAATGCGGCAGAATCCTGACCCAACCAGGATTCGGAAAAATCAAGTTTTATTTCTTTGAAAGCTAATTGATTATATTCAATAGAAAAAGCTAATCCGTTTGCGTTGACCAGCGAATCGCCGAAAGCACCTCCCAGGTAAATCGGGATTTCGATGGTAGAGCCCTCCGTCAGCAGCGGAGGCCCGGCCGAGAGGCCAAAACGCAGCGCAGGATCGAAGCCTGGCCTGCCTTCCAGAAAAACGGGAGGCTGGGGATTGATTCGCTTAAGACCATAATTGCGCAACACGATCAGAAAATCCTGAAAATCAATCTGTCCGCTTCCATCGGCATCTGCGAAGGCATAATTGGTGCTATCGGGGTCGGGAAATTGGGCAGCCCAGGGTAAGACGATGGCTTCTTCCGAGAAATCGGGGCCGGCACTTGGCCGGATCGGACCAATCGCGCCATAAGCATAGCCGATGTAAAGAATATCAAGATTGCTGACAACCCCGTCATTATTGGCGTCACCGGGATAAACCTGAGCAGGGAGCTCCAGCGTGACGGTCAGCAGCAGTGTCAGCAAAATAGAATATGGGTATGTTTTTTCTGTTGCCATTCAGACAGTTAGACGGTTTTGATAGGATAAAGGTAAGGGTAGCATGAACGGTAAGCAATTACTTTTTATGGCATTTATCGAAAAAAATACGATAAAAATATGATAAATTGATTGATAAAATATTGTTAATCAGTTTTTTATGAGAAGATTTAGGTGGGGATTTATCAGAAAAAAATGCTCTTTTTTTGTAAGAATTACCTTACATTTGTAGGGTAACTGACGAATTTCTGACCCGAAAAATATTTGTTGAATGCAGCACAGCAAATTAATCCTGCTCCTCCAGACTTTCAATGCCAGTGAATTGCGGGCTTTTAAAGATTTTGTTGAATCTCCTTATTTTAATAAAAACAAAGAACTGATCCGGCTGTACCGGCATCTTAAAAAGCTGGCTTCCAGGGACTTCCCAGAGACAAAGCTGACGCGTGAGGCGGTTTTCAAAGCGATTTACCCCGGAAAAGCTTACGACGACAAGCAACTCAACTACGCGGTAAGCCTGCTGCTCAAGCTGGCGGAGCGTTTTGTCGGCTTGCAGCGCTACGAGCGGGCAGGCATTCTGCCGGATTATCATTTGCTGGGAGAATATGTGCAGCGTGGTTTGGACAAGAATTATCATTATATTTTTCAGCAGGCGAGCGCTCAAGCGAAGGCGAACCCGCACCGGGATGCCGAATATTATTTTCAAAGACATTTATTATCGGAAGTAGCAGATGTGCATTTTTCCAGGCAAAATGTCCGGAGATATGACCCGAATTTGCAGCAAGCGACGGATTTTCTGGATGCGTTTTTTCTGGCTA
>CAZGAU010000147.1:10422-12751 GCA_964523725.1 uncultured Saprospiraceae bacterium | reverse complement strand
TAATAAAAACGAATTGAATTAGTCATTTCCATCCAAACCGGCTTCTTCCAACAACTCATCCAGTTCATTCTCATCTAAATCATCCTTATCTCCTTTATCATAGATAGAAAGCAAAAAAACGGTTTCATGTTGAATTTTTACACAGGTAATAACTCTTGCGCCACCGCTTTTTCCCTTATTTTTAGATTTAATTGCCATTCTAATTTTATAACAATCTTTTCCAAGGGATATTCCTTGGGTTGGATTGGTCTTCAAATCATCAACCAGTTGCCCCAGGTCAGTTTTAAAAGAATGATATTTTTTTGCTAAAGGCTTGGCCTGTTTTTTGAAGTTTTCGGTAACGAGCACCTTATAATTCATCCAGGAAATCTTTTGCATTCTGCAAATGCTTCTCTCCTTTCAGATGCATTTCCACTTCCTGAAGCGCGCTTTTTACACCTTCAACGAATTCCTGTTGTTCCGGCGTTCGCTCCCGAACAGATACAATTTCCACAAAATCAAACTCTTGTAACAACTCTAGGAAAAACTGTCGTTTAGAAATGTCTTTTATATTGACAATAACTTGTTCCATAATCCTCCTTTTACATTCTAAAAAACACAGTTTGCGAAAAAAAAGTTACAAATCATATCTCCCGAATCCTCGGCTGATACCCTTTTACACCATAAAAGACTAAATATCCGTAAGCTACCAGAGGCACAATATAAGAAAATTTCACGCTGGAGGCATCTGCCACGGCTCCCTGTACCAATGGTAATAAAGCGCCGCCGGCGATCATCATCACCAATAACGACGAGCCGTAGCTGGTATATTGCTTGAGTTTGTCAATCGCCAGGGTGAAAATATTCGACCACATAATGGAATTAAACAAACCGATGCCCAGCACCGACCAGAGCGCAATTTTACCGCCAGTCGTCATCGTAATTACAAGCAATGTGATACAACAAACTGCGAAAATCGCCAGCAAGGCCGGGGGTGTTTTTTTGGCAAACCGGAAAACCGCGTAGTTCAGAATCAGCATGGTACTGAAACCCAGCGCCATGGAGTTGTCAAAACCTTGCGTTTGTACGATCAAATAAACCACGACCATCGCAATGATTGGGAATAGCGCCATCAGCATGGTTTTGCGCTCGGGCGCAATTTTATCATCCAGGGCGACCGCACCTGTAAATCGGCCCACCATCGCGCCGCCCCAGTAGAAGGCCACGTGGCTTCCGGCGGTTTTGGTGTCCAGCAGAATCGTTGGATCGCTCATAAAATAGTTCACCAGAAAACTCCCTACGGAAATCTCCGCGCCCACGTAGCATAAAATTGCCACCGCACCCAGCACCAGATGCGGATAGTTAAATACATTGAAACCCTCGGTTCGCGGATCTTCGTATTCGATAGACGGCAATTGCAAAAAGAGAAAAATACCGGCAATCGCGATCAGCGTAATCGCCAGAAAAATATAGGGCATTTGCACGGTTTCCACGTCCACCACCGCTACGTTTTGCAAGATCAACCAGGCGCCAAACAAAGGCGCGATGGTATGTCCCAGCGAATTAAAGCCTTGCGAAAGATTCAACCGGCTGGCCGCCGTTTCCGATGGACCGAGCACCGCCACATACGGATTCGCTGCTACTTGTAAAATGGTGATCCCCGAAGCCAGCACGAACAAGCCCAGCAGAAATACGCCGTAAATCTTGACCACCGAAGCGGGATAGAAAATAAAACAGCCCAAGCCCATCAGCGCCAGCCCCAGTACGATGCCGCGCTTGTAGCCAACTTTGCGAATGATGATCCCCGCCGGAATGCTCATCAAAAAATAAGCGATAAAAAAGGAAAACTGCACCAGTTGTGCCTGAAAATTAGACAGTTGGAACGCGGCCTTGAGGTGCGGCACCAGAATGTCATTCAGCGAAGTGAGCAAACCCCACAGAAAGAAGAGCACCGTGAGGATGATGAACGAAAAGCGCGTGTTCGTGGCCATACGGGTTTCAGGTTTAGTTGGGGAAAGATAGGATTTTTTATGGATTAATAGTTACATGGCTCCATGGTTTCCTTGCTTCACGGGCTTTAGTAAAACCAACCTAATAAAAATGGATTTTATTGGAATCATCTTCCAAGTTCCCATTTCCAACTTCCGAATTCTTATTATTCTTCGGGCACATCCAGATCCTCCGGTACGTCGCGCTCCTGGCGCTCGGGCGAGTGGGGTTTATCGATCAATTTTTCTTCGGAGGTAGTAGACATGATGTTGATGCCGCAGGTTTGTAAAGCTACTGATAGGACAATAAACAAAAAAATACCGATCAGAATCAAGCGCAGCGGGCTTGTTCGTTTGGGGGA
>CAZGAU010000147.1:0-10322 GCA_964523725.1 uncultured Saprospiraceae bacterium | reverse complement strand
ATAATATTTCGACTTAAAATAATGCCCAAAGTCACACTCCAAAACACTATCGCACTATCGCACCAAAACACCAAAACACCAAAACACCATAACCTTAAAAATCCATCCGCAATCGCAAATTGATCCGCCTCGATGTTAGATAATTCGGAATCGCATATTGCTGATTGAAAATCGTCTTGATCCAGGTGTTGCCGGCCTGGTTTTGCACTTGTAAGAGGTTGAATACTTCCAGGCTCAGCCAGCTGTTTTTGGTAAAACGCAAGGGATGACGCGGGCGATCTTCGAGGCGGGCCCGATCCCACAAGGCTACTGAAAACCCAATATCCACGCGGTGATACGGCTCGAAACGATAGGTATTGCGGTAAATCCGGTTGTTGCCCAACAAGCCATACGGCAAGCCCGTTCCCACCGTAAAATTGAGGTGCATTCTAAAGTTCTCATTCTTAGGCAGATAATCCTGGAAAAACATCGAAAGCGTCATGAACTGATCGCTGGGACGCGGTACATCGCTGACCTCGGTGGCATTTTCCTGCCCGACTTCACGGCGCAAATGCTGGATGCCCGTGAGCGACTCGCGCGCGCGCAGGAAAGATAAATTTACCCAGGACTCCGCGCCAGGCACAAATTCGCCGTTCACCCGGAAGTCAATGCCTGTGACATAACCGGTCGCATCGTTTTGTCCTGAATATCTAATCCGTACATTTTCAATCTCATACGACACCAAATCCCATAATTGCTTATAATATGCTTCGGTGATGAACCGGAATTTTTTGGGATTTTTCTTGCCCATGTAAAAGTCAAAGGTCATTCCACCTACAATATGAAAGGACTTTTGCGCCAGCAGATCGGTATTCACATTTCCATCAAAGCCCCGCATTTCGCGGTAGAACGGCGGCTGAAAATACAACCCTCCGGCAAGACGGTAGGAAAGGTCACGCGTGCTGCGCAAGGGTTTATATAATAACTGCGCCCGCGGCGAAATAAGAAATTCCTGATTCAAATCCCAATAGGAGGCACGCACGCCCACCGACAGCCGAACCTCGCTTACGCTCTCCCGGCGCCAGGTGTACGTATCCTGAAAATAACCGCTAAATCGATTGGAATTGAGTTGATTACGCGTTTTTAAAACATTGAATACCAGTACCTGTGTGGTATCGTAAGGCAGGGAATAACCCGCCGAATCCAGGCGCTCCCATTCGTTGATGTAATCGGAAATTTCCTCATTTTGGTATTTCACGCTCCATTGCAGGAAATGGCTGCTGGTGGTCTCTCTATCATCATGATCGATCTGCAATTCAATCCCGCCCTTATGCTCGATGTTGCGAATGTCGATATTCAGAAAATTGCGCACGTACTGCTGCTGTGTACCCACGCCCAGTTCGGCAATCACTTCGCCAAAATTATCGCTGCCCAGCCCCGATTCAATCTGACGCAGGCTGTAATTGCCGATAATGTCAAAACGCTCATTCTCATCACTGCGGAAAGCCGAGGCTAACAACTTGAGAAAGAAAGGATTGCGATCACGGTCGGGCAAATAAGTCAGGGACAAACCGCCCATCTGCGTGGTAAAATCGTCCACTTCCTGACCATCAAACACGCTGAACAATTGCAAGGCGTAATTCACTAAACCAAAGGCTGTGTTGCGTTCCGTCGGTTGAAATTTATACACGCTGCGGTTGTAATTTCCCAGGAATCCGATTTGCAGATCGCGGTTGATATCGTAAGTCAGATAAGTTTGAATATCGGTGAAATTGGGTACGTACTCCCCTTCCACGTCAAGGGTTCCAAGCAGGTAACGGGTTGTTTTGTAGCGCGCCCCCGCGAGGTAGCGAAAACGGCGATAATCGCTTTTGCCAACTTTAGTACTGCCTTCGATATGCGCCGAGCCGCCGAGAAAGCTCATATTCAGCGAGCCTGCCAGGGAGTCGGGCAATTTATACTTGATGTCCAGCACCGATGCTGCTTTATCGCCATATTTTGCTTCAAAACCGCCGGATGAAAAAGACAAATTCCTTATCAAATCAATGTTGGCAAAGGTCAAGCCCTCCTGCTGTCCTGCGCGGATCAGCTGCGGACGGTAGATTTCAAAATCGTTGACATATACAAGATTTTCATCATAATTACCACCGCGCACATTGTATTGCGAACTCAGCTCCCCGCCGGTGCCACTGCTCGTGCCCAGCGCGATGTGCGGCAGGATACTCTCGAGGTTGCCCGTCGTGGTCGGGATCAGCTTCATATTCTGCAAATCCTCCTGGATCATGCCGGAAACCTCCACTTTACTGGCGCGCACCACCACCTCCAGATCCGAATCCGTAGGCGCGAGGCTCACATCCACCTGCCGGCTGCTGCGGGGCGGCATGGCGGCGATTTCGGTTTCCACACTTTTATAGCCAATTCGGGTAAAGATCAGAATAAAGGGCTCATTCACAGGCACTTCTATACGATAGCGACCATTCACCGCGGTTTCCACGGCGGTGTTGGAATCCTTGATATAAACCGTCACCAATTCGATGGGCGCATCAGTCACCGCGTCTTTGACGATCCCGGTGATGACGGCGCTGCGGTCGGTTTGAGCGTTTAAAAAATTTGCAAATAAAACACTGAATATCAGTAGCGTAAATAATTGCTTCATATTTAACGGAGATGTCAGATGCCAGACCAAAGATGCCGGACAATTTTCTAATTTTAAAATCAGCTTGCCGCAAAATCGGGTGCAAGCTACGGTTTCAAACGAAAAAATCGGTACCCTGTTGCAGGGAAAATGAAGAGAAATAAGAAAGATAAGTGACAATGCCTCCTTTCAAAAATTCAGATCCTCAATAAATTGCAGGAGATCGTGGTTGATTCGGGCGGCATCCAGCGCGGCGTCGGCATCACTAATGGTGTTTTGTGTTTTTTTCCGCTTGAGTTCTGACCAACGATTTTTCAGCAAGGAAAAGTCCGTCCAGATGCCATTCGGCGCCTGGTCACTGCGACTGTCAAGGTATTGCTCGATGCTGTCAAACGCTTCTTCGGTTTCTGCATGGCTAATCTGGTTGCGCCAGGCTATTTTTTTTGCCTGCAACTCTGGTGAAGCGGGCGTTTCAGGATTTACACGGGGCGCAACCCCCATCGGAACTGACTTTTTTCTGGAACGTTCGGATAATACCAATGCGACAAAGACCGCCTGCACCGGCAGCAGCCAGGCGAGCGAATTGCGAAGGAAAGTGAAAGCCGGATTGGCATCTCCTGAAAAAACAGGATAGACGCCGGCAGCAGCTACAAAATAGGTACCAATCAAAAGAAGAATATGCCCCGCTAGCAGCATCAACTGCACGGAACTGTATTGATAGTGACGTCTGCCGCCGTCAATTTTCGGGCGATAAATTAATATCCAGATACCGGTGGTGTTCACGATAAACCACAGCCAAACCCAGAGTATGTTATCGCCCCACTTATTGATCGAATTGATAATCAGCCAGATAAATAAAAACCACCAACCGCTAAACCAAATACGCGTCCAGTTTAAATTCATGGTTCAATATTAAAAATTCTTTTCAAAATTCCGGAGTTTTTCAGGTGGATTTCACGTCCCAAGACTCTGCTGATTTTGGGTTCCCGGTTTTCGACTACCTCAAATTCATAAATCAAAATCGTTGAAAAATAATCATCCGAGAAAGGTTTTTTGGCAACATCCCAGGTCAGGAAATCTGCAGCACTACCGCCGAGCCATTCCCAATGGCGGGCTTCCTCCAGCGAAAGCCCCCGATGATTAATACCCAGCGATTTATTACTGACGGTAAGCGCCATCACCCGGAAATAGCCCTGCCGCGCAAACAGCAAACTCCGGAAAAAATCGAGACTGAACCAACGTGGGCTCGCCAGCGCGGCCGCCCAGCGGACTTTATCGGCGTGGGTCCCGCCATCACTTGTGATTTGTTCTACATCCGTCACGATTGCAAAACCACCATCAATTTTGAAATAGCTCAGGTGTCCGCCGTAGCCCTGATCATCGAGGCGTCGGGCAATACGCTCTCCCACCTGCCCCAAGGTTTTGCTCGAAGGTGAGAAAACACGGTATAATTGCTCATTTCTGACCAGATAATCATAACTGGGTTTGGGAATTTCCCAAAAATCCGAAGCCTCTTTGATCATTGGTGCGCTGGCTATTGGTTCGCTCATGGTTTCCAGTTCTTCCAGCAATCTATTATAATCCATGGTGAGTGAATCCAACTCTTTTTGTAACTGAATCACCTTAGATTCGGCTTCAAACAATCGAATTGCCTGTTGGGTCAGCAGGTTTTGCTGTTCTGCCAACATCAGTTCCTTGTTCAGAATAAGCTCCTGCAGTTCCTTCTTGTTCATAGACTTTAACGCCTTCTGTCCAAAAAGGAGATTGGTGCTCAGCAGGCTCAATAAAAGCAGTAAATGACTCCAATTCATTTATACCGTTTTTTTAATCTTAGAGATTTTGCGTCAAAATAACAATATTCATTCAGTGGAAAGAGAAATTGTATGAAACATTTGTTTCTGCACAGTTCAGGGCCGGGGATCGAATAATCCTTTGAGGAGCCCGGAGTTGGTCAAATGTTGATCCAAACCGATTGCCTTGCTTAATTTAGGCATCCGGTTTTCAATCAATTCAAATTCATATACCAGGATTTTACAACTGTGGCTATAATTAAAGGGGCGTTCTGCGATCGGCCAAGTAGCAAAATCGGCGTCGCTGGCGCCAATCCATTCCCATTGACGCACTTCATTCAATGTGACCAAACTCTGCCCTCTTGCTCTGGCATAAGAATAAGATCCCGATGGGTTATCAGAAATCATCAACACGAATACTCGATAGTAGCCTTTCCTGGCAAATAAAAGCGATTTAATAAAATCCACACTAAATATACGCGGACTCGCCAGTGCTGCTTTCCACCGCGCATCCCCATATTGTGAATGTCCCTGGTAGGTAATCTGTTCTACATCGGTCACAATCGCAAAACCACCATCCACACTAAAGTAGCTCAAATGATCCCGAAAACCCAAAGATTCTAACCCAGCCGTGATTTGTTGATTTAAATCATTGAGAGTCTGGCATTTATCGGCATATTTATCCAGAAAATGATCCTGATCCACCAGGCGTGCATAACTAGGCGTAGGCGCATCCCAGTGATCATCGCCACTATCAAAGGACATGGGCACATTCGGATCCAAATTGATAGGCGTTCGGGCGGTGAGGTCGATTCCTCGAGGTGTGGAGGTTGTAGCAGGGCTGGTGCTTTTTGTGGTAAGTGTCCCATACTCTGAAGTCGAATTGTAAAAACTTCCCGGATAGGTATAACTGGACAGGGCCTTATATTCAGACTCAAGGCTCGCCAAGGCCTGTTCCAGGCTGTCAATTTTTTGCTGCTTTTCGGTCAATTTTGCATTAAAAGCTTCAATTTCATGTCCGGTTTTCCATTGCTGGTAAGCTATTTTGTCTTTTTCATCGCGCAATTGGTTCAGAAACTGCTGATTTTGCTGGATTTGAAGCTCTTTTTCAAATAATTGCTTTTCCAGCGCCGCCCGTTCTGATTTTAATTCATTATATGCTTGTTGCGAAACACAGCCTGTAAAAAGCAATGTTATTGCAATTGCTTTAGTCAAGCAACGTAAATAAAAATAAATAAGCTTGGGTTTAGATGCTTTTTGTGCCATGGTTGTCTGGGTTTAAACGTCAAGATAAGACTTTTTCTTAAAGTTAAAAAAAAGATGAACCCGGATCAACCTGTAAAGTATTTGATTGGAAGACAGCCTTATACAAATTTCATAATCTCTCCACCGATGGCTTTTAATTTGGAAATGGTGTCTTTCGGATCTTCGGCTTTAAACACGCTGCTGCCCGCCACCAGCACATCCGCGCCCGCTTGCAGGATTTTCTCGGCATTTTGCAAACCAACGCCGCCGTCAATTTCGATCAGCGCATGCGCGTTCCGCGTAATGATCATTTCTTTCAAACGCTGGATTTTCGGGATGGTGCGATAAATAAATTTCTGCCCACCAAAACCTGGATTTACCGACATCAACAGCACTAAATCAACATCTTCAATAATATCATCCAGTAACTCCACGGGCGTATGCGGATTCAAAGCCACGCCGGCCTTGGCGCCGGTTTCCTTGATCTGTTGCACCGTGCGATGCAAGTGCGGACAAGCTTCGTAGTGCACCGTAATTACATCTGCGCCGGCTTTGCGGAAATCTTCGATGTATTTCTCGGGTTCCACGATCATCAAATGCACATCCAAGGGTTTCTCAGCCAAGCTTTTCATAAATTCTATAATAAACATCCCAAACGTAATGTTAGGCACAAAGCGTCCATCCATGACATCCAGGTGAAACCAGTCGGCTTCGCTCTCATTCACCATTGCAAATTCCTCGCGCATCCGCGTAAAATCGGAGGCCAATACCGAGGGAGCTACTAAATGTTTTCTCATTTTATTATAATTATATGATAATAGTACTATGGTTTAAAATTTGCTGCAAAAATACAGAAAATTCCAGAGCTTCTGCCAATTGATTCGATTCTGCACGCTATCTTTCGTTTTGCATTCAATGAATTTCTGTTTATTTTTAAAAGCAAAAAACACCTGCTCATGCGACCAGATTTCACCAGATTATTACTGCTCCTGCTCCTCGTCTGGAGTTGCCAATCCGAGAATAAAACCCGTGCCAATGTGGAGATTGACGAGGAAATGTACGCCCAAATCCAGGAACAACTCATCCTGGCGCAACCCGGCGACGTGATCGAAATTCCGGCCGGTACCTTCGAATTTGACCGACCGCTCTCGCTCGACGGCATTGCCAACGTGACCATCAAAGGTGCGGGCATGGATAAAACGATCCTTTCGTTCAAAGGGCAAAAAGTGGGCGCCGAAGGTTTGAAAATCACCGCCGACAGCGTGACCATCCTCGATCTGACCCTGCTGGATACCAAGGGTGATTGCATCAAAATTCAGGATAGTAAGAACGTGACGCTGCGCAATGTAAAAACCGCCTGGAGCGGCGGCGCGCTGGAAACCAACGGCGGCTACGGCATCTATCCCGTGGCTTGTACCAATGTGCTGATCGAGCATTGCGAAGCCGCATTTGCCTCAGATGCAGGCATTTACGTGGGGCAATCGACCAATGTGATCGTGCGCAATAGCTACGCCCATGAGAATGTGGCAGGCATCGAGATTGAAAACTGCATCAACGCGGAGGTGTACGATTGTCGTGCGGAGAATAATACGGGTGGCATTCTCGTCTTTGATTTACCTGATTTACAAGTGATTAACGGACATTCCTGCCGGGTTTATCGTAATAAAATCATAAATAATAATCATAAAAATTTTGCGCCGGAGGGCAACATCGTGGGCATCGTTCCGCCGGGCACGGGCATTATTTTGCTTGCCGCAAAAAACGTGGAAATCTTTGACAATGAGATCATTGGACACAAAACGATCGGCACGGCCATCGCCAGTTATCAGATCACCGAAAATCCCTGGAATAATCAGGAATACAATCCATTTAGTTATGATATTTACATCCATGATAATACTTACGAACGCAAGCGCGCCCTGCCCGACCTGACCAAAGATTTTGGTAAAATGGTAAATGTAGTATTTACCGGCAAGCCTCAAGATATATTATATGATGGCATCCTCGACGATCAGCGCAGCGGCGCCAACCCCATGAATATCTGCATCCGACAGAGCGGGGAGGATCTGCGCTTCGCCAATATCGACGCCGCCAATGATTTTAATAATGTGGATAAAGATATCACTAAATATAATTGTGAAAAGCCGGCATTGCCAGCGGTTTCTTTCCAATAATATTATAAAAATGAAAACCAACTTTTATGCCAAGTCGCTTGAATATTATTACATGGTTACTAATAATTATATCTTTTAGTTATTTACTAACCGAATGCCAAAGCCCGAAGGAAATGCCCGCTGGTCCGGTCAAGGTGCAGCCCGATCAGTTGCCTTATAAAACATTATCCGAATATGCGTTTTTCACTGGTAATCAAGCGAATTTGCAGCCAAACGCGCGCGTACTGCCTTACGATCTGATCACGCCCTTGTTCTCAGATTATGCCCATAAGGCCCGTTTTGTATGGATGCCCGACAGCGTGCAGGCGACCGTGAATGCCCGGGGCGAAGTGGAATTTCCAGACAATACGGTTTTGATTAAAAATTTTTATTACCCCGCCGATTTTAATAAACCGAATCATGATAGACACATCATAGAAACCCGGCTTTTGGTAAAAATGAAGGGCGACTGGCAGGCATTTACTTACGTCTGGGATGAAGCGCAGCAAGACGCCAAGCTCAATATTATCGGGGATTTCCAGCCGGTGAGCTGGCGGGATGAATCGGGACAGAAGCATGATATTGAATATGTCGTCCCTAATAAAAACCAATGTAAAAGTTGTCATAATGTAAATAACAAAATACTACCCATTGGTCCAAAGGTACGCAATCTGGATCGCGCCTTCGCATATGCGGATGGGGAGCATAATCAGTTGCAAAAGTGGCGGCAGCTTGGTATTTTACAATATGAAAACACCGCACAATTTCAACCCATCGCACAATGGAACAATCCTCAAAGCGGTACGCTGGAAGCCAGAGCCCTGGCATATCTGGACGTGAATTGCGGGCATTGCCATAGCGAGCAGGGCCCAGCGCACACCTCCGGCTTGTATCTCACCGCGGATCAAACCGATCGCGGCAAGCTGGGTTTTTGCAAAACGCCCGTGGCCGCCGGCAAAGGCTCGGGTGGCCGAAAATTTAGCATTGTACCCGGCCAACCGGAAGCCTCGATTTTGTATTATAGAATGGAATCCAACGATCCGGGCGTGATGATGCCTGAATTCGGGCGCGTAATACCACACCGGGAAGGAATCGCGTTAATCCGGGCATGGATCGCAGGTTTGGAAGGAAATTGCCAATAACGTTTGAACCTCGAACTCTTAAACTTTTGAACTCTTAAACTTTTGAACTCTTAAACTCTTGAGCTTTTGAACCTTGAACGTCAAACTTTCAATATTATAATGGATGTAAAGACTTTAAAACTAGAAATTATAAACCGTATTCTGGAAACAGAAGATTTGAAGTTATTACAAACCATCGGTCGAATGCTGGATTTACAAGGCTTTTCCGGGTTTCCGCCGCCGGTATCGGGTAGTCGGAATCTGAGCGAAGCCGCAAAAGATTTACAACATTCGATTAATGAAATTTTTGGAACAAGCAACGACCATGAGTGACGATACTACACTTCGGCTTTGGTCTTTCCAGTCTATGGATGCCTGCGAAGTCCTCGAAAAATCTGGTATGCTGTGCGCTGAATGGCGTTTCACCCCCATCAACTGGCGCCCCGCCTACGAGTGGATGGCGCGCGAGATGATCGCCCGCGGCATCGACCTGAACGGGCATGCGCCGATCTGGGCCTGGCATTCCTGCGAAGGTGAAATGCACGCCCCGCCTACGCTGGGCACCGCCCGCAACCTGCTCACCGATATGCAAATCCTGGAAGGTGTGTGTATCGTGGAGTTTGACGCACCCAAGGAAATCAGCCTGCTCTCTTCTTATCACCGTTTCAACGATTTGCTCGACGCTTATCTGGATCAGGAAATACTGCCGGCCCGCGAGATTTTCCTGGATATGTTTGAGGTATTTCCCATTCGGGAACACGATAATATTCAGGCTTCGCTGCCGCATCTGAAAATGGAATGGGTGCGCGATATCCGGCATTTGGATATGAAGCCCGATCGGTGGGATTATGATTGGGAGAAGGTGGTTTGATGTTTAGAAGGTTTGGGGTTCAAGGTTCAAAAGTTCAAGAGTTCAAGGTTCAAAAGTTCAAGGTTCAAAAGTTTGAAAGTTCAAAAGTTCAAGGTTCAAAAGTTTGAAAGTTCAAGAGTTTGAGATAAAAAGTATTGTAAATGAGTACTTTAGAAGCATTTAAAAACTCGAAAAATCCGGATACTTACCCTCCTCTGCTGCAGGCGCTGTGGCATGACGCGCAGGGCGATTGGCACAAAGCCCACGATATCGCTCAGGACATCGAAACGCCCGATGGCGCCTGGGTGCACGCTTACCTCCACCGCAAGGAAGGCGACCTCTGGAACGCCGACTACTGGTACCGCCGCGCCGGAAGAACAAGACCGGAGGTCACGCTGGAGGCGGAGTGGGAAGAAATAGTCCGGGAATTTTTAAAGTAATGCTATTGCAAGTGAGATAAAATCCACACTTCCGCTTGTCTAATCCCAAAACTTTAACACCATTACACATTAACACCAAAACTCCCTAACATCTTATCAAGTATGAAAA
>CAZGAU010000146.1:0-13004 GCA_964523725.1 uncultured Saprospiraceae bacterium | reverse complement strand
TCTGGGTACTTGCGCTGCCCTTATTAGCTCAGGCTAATAAAACGGAATCCAAGTCGCCTTTTCCCCCGTCTTTTATTTTTGAACGATTAGATATTGAAAGCGGCAATGCCAGCCGAGATATTTGGCGTATGATGAAAGATCAGCAGGGCTTTATGTGGTTTGCAACGGTTGATGGCTTGGATCGCTTCGATGGAAAAACGATAAAAACATTTAAAATTGATCCTTTAGATTCTGCTAGCTTACCTAATAACCGAATTTGGGAAATTTATGAGGATGTAGATGGTAAATTCTTAATTGGAACGGGGGGTGGAGGACTTACCGTCTTTAATCCAAGAAAAGAGCAATTTAGTCCTTTTAAATGGAGAGATTCTGTTTATCTCAATTCTGGTGTCATTTTTAGAATTATGAGAGATAGTAAAAGTCGGCTGTGGGTCACTACCAGAACGGATGGCTTTTATGTGTTCGATCCTATTAATGATACCGTATTTCATTATATGCCAGATATTGGCGACCCTCATAGCCTTAGTTTTAATGGAATTACGCATATTATAGAGGAGGGAAAAGATGTTTTCTGGATCGGTACGCTGGGAGGAGGGCTTAATCGGTTCAATTTTTCTGCAAAAACATTTAAACATTACAAAAATGATCCTGATAACCCCAATACAATACCAAGTGATTATATTATACAACTTAAAAAAGATAAAGATAATAATATCTGGATTGCAACCTGGAACGGTCTGGTGCTGCTGAATCCCCAAATTGGAAAAATGCACACCTACCAGCATGATCCCAATAATCAAAGAAGTATATCAAGTAATGAAGTTTGGCGGATATTGCAGGATAACCAAGGGCGCATATGGGTTGGTACAGGTAATGGTTTGAATTTGTATAATAAAAATAGTAATGACTTTTTGCGTTTTTACAATGACCCACTCAATCCAGCCAGTTTATCTAATAATGCTATAATTTCTTTATTTCAGGAAGACAATAAAACGCTTTGGGTTGCTACTGCTAATGGATTGAATAAATTAGATGTTTTTAAAAACCAATTTTCCTTTTATTTCTTACGGATTGACCCTGTTTCAGGAAAGGAAAATCCTTTTGAAGGCGTGATGGACATTTTGCAGGATAGTCGGGGACTAATTTGGATGGCAACTTTATCCGGCGGAATTTACAAATATGATCCTGTTTCCCAATCTTTACGGTTGTATAAGCTTACACGAGGCGAGGCGAATCGCGCCCAAAATATAGTAGAAGACTCTGATGGAGGGCTTTGGGTAACGACGGTTGCAGGTCTATTAAAATACAATCCGCAGAAAGATGCTTTTTACGATTATTTTTCAACGAATAGAATGAAAGTTCCACTCGTTGATCTGCTGGCTATTTTTGAAGATTCCAAGCAGCGCCTTTGGTTAGGCACCAGGCAGGGCGTATTTGTCAAGCAACCTAATATTGATACATTTTCTTTCATTTCTGATAAACCCAAAGCCGGTTTTTGCATTATGGAGGACTCTAAAGGAAAAATATGGGTTACCAGTGAGGGAGACGGTATTGGCATATTTAATGAGCAATTGAAGCTTGACTTACATATTAAGAATGAATCAAATAAACGCCCCATTTTATTAGATAATTTTTTATTAAATATTTGTGAAGATGCTGCCGGTAACTATTGGATAGCAACGATAAAAGGAATTGATCAACTTACCTTTGTTAATGAAAAACCGGTCGTCAAGCATTGGACAATGGCTGATTTAAACTTGCCCGATGATAGGATGGAGGCAATTAGAGTAGATTCTCATGGAAGAATTTGGGGGATCACTCGGTCGAAGGTTCTACGACTTAATCCTGTTGAAAACTCGGTTGCAGTCTATTCTCATTTTTTAAAATCAGAAGATTTATTTAGTAACCAAATTTCAAAACTGAATAATGGGCATTTCGCCATCGGTGGTTATTGGGGAATTTATACCTTTCACCCTGATAGTTTAAAGCTAAATGGTCTTCCGCCCCCCATTTCTATTACTGAATTTCGCCTTTTTAATCAGCCTGTACCAATTCGGGGCAGTTTCCAGGATACAATGGAGTGGGAGTCGCCTTTGACGCAATCCATTGTTTACACCGAGCGAATTGATTTACCCTATTGGCAAAATGACTTTGGTTTTGAATTTGCGGCGCTAAATTATACTCAACCTGAACGGAATTTATACAAATATAAATTGGAAGGTTATAATGATGATTGGATTCTAACCACTGCTGATCGAGCGTTTGCTTATTATACCAATATTACACCGGGTAAATACATATTTAAAGTCATTGGTTCAAACAATGATGGTGTTTGGAATGAAACTGGAAAAAGTATTTTCATTGTTGTTCATCCCCCCTGGTGGGCCACCTGGTGGGCATATACCTTGTACGCCATTTTATTGATTAGTGGGATTTATTACATTTATCAATTTCAACTAAATAAAAAGTTGGCGGAAGCGGAGGCAGTGCGTCTCCAGGAATTGGACACCTTTAAAACAAAATTATATACCAATATCACCCATGAATTCCGCACGCCGCTGACTATCATACTGGGAATGACAGACCAGTTGAGAAATCAGGTCAGCGAGCATGTAAAAGAAAATCTTCAAATCATTAAACGAAATGGACGTCAACTACTAAAACTGGTGAATCAAATGCTTGATTTATCCAAGCTGGAATCCAGGAGTCTGAAACTCGATTATGAGCAAGGCGAAATTATCAACTACCTGCAATACTTGATGGAATCTTTTCATTCCCTTGCAGGAAGCAAGGATATTCGGCTACATTTTATGAGCGATTTGAAGAAATTTTACATGGATTATGACCCTGTCCGATTGATGCATGTACTGTCCAATTTATTATCCAATGCCATTAAATTCACGCCCGAAGGAAAGGATGTGTATATAGCGGTTGACGTAGTTAATAAAACCAACAATCATCAATATTTACATATCAAAGTAAAGGATACGGGTATTGGTATTCCTGAAGAAAAGTTGCCTTATATTTTTGACCGTTTTTATCAAGTGGATGATTCGGTTACCCGAAAGGGAGAAGGTACGGGCATTGGTCTGACGCTTGCTAAGGAACTAGTGAAACTAATGGACGGGGAGATTACCGTAAAAAGCAAACTGGGTAAAGGCAGTGAGTTTATGATTTCCTTACCTGTTACTCGAAATTATCCTATAAAGGAAAAAAAACGAGAAGATTACGCAGACCCTATCATAGAAACACCGGTTGAACCTATTGTTGTTAAGCAAGATGCGCAAGAAAACAAACCCTTGATGCTTCTGGTAGAAGACAATCCTGATTTAGTTAAGTATCTCGTAAATTCTTTTAATGCATCATATAATTTAGAAATTGCTTACAATGGACAACAAGGCATCGACAAAGCCCTAAGTCTTATTCCTGATATTATTATTACGGATATCATGATGCCGGAAAAAGATGGCTTTGAATTGTGTGATACTTTGAAAAATAACACATTGACCAGCCATATCCCTATCATTATGCTGACTGCAAAAGTGGATGTAGAATCACGACTCCTTGGGCTGCAGCGGGGGGCGGATGCTTACCTGGCAAAGCCTTTTGTACAAGAAGAGCTGCACGTTCGTGCCTCCGAGCTTATAAAGCAGCGACAACGACTGCAAGCTTACTACCGTGTGCAGGCGGGTATCGCTGACGTTCCCCAGGAGGAAACCCCTTCCAAAGAAGATGCAACAATTGAACATGCCTTTCTGTCCAAAGTGAACCGGTTGATTGAAGCTAGACTAAATGATCCTGAACTGAACGTTGAGTCATTAAGCGACGCGTTATTTGTTAGTAATTCCAAACTACTTCGAAAAATTAAAGCCCTCACTGGAGTAGGCCCCAACCAATACATTCGATCTTTTCGTTTGGCAAAAGCCAAAAAATTACTACAGGATAACAATCAATCCATTACTGCAATTGCCCTTGAAACAGGCTTCACCGATCCTGATTATTTTTCTCGAATATTCAAAAAAGAAACGGGCATCACGCCAACCGAGTACCGAGACTCCCTCTAAATTAACTTTGCCCGATTTATCCTGATACTTGCCTGATTTGTCCAGCCTTTGATTTAGTTGGAACCTTAACTTGATGGAGTATTTATTTAAGCAAATATCGTGAGCGTCCATTGATGTTTCTGCGAAATAAATAATACTTCATGCTTGCTCCTTGCCGTCCGATGTAGCTTGCTGCGGAGGATGGCAGGGGCATTTAAAAAATATAAATAATCACCTAAATCCCGAATTATGAAAACTTTACCTCTTTTAACCATGCTGGTATTGGCTTGCACTTCTCTAAAAGCCTTCAATCCCGATTACACCATTGTACCGTTCCGATTGCATCGCAATATCATCATTGTACAAGGGCAAGCGGATAAAGTAGCTGGCTATTTTATTCTGGATACCGGCGTGGCGTCGCTCACCCTGAATAGCAAATATTTTTACGGTACAGAGACAAACATCACCTTTTATGATGTGCATGGAAATGCTAGTAAAGTTACCACTATTGTTACCAACTTACATTTAGGAGATTGGACATTCAAAAATGAGTTAGCTCATGTGGTTGATTTCCACGCACTGGAAAAAGCTTTACCGTTCCCTGTTATCGGATGTATTGGCGTCGCTCCTTTTCAAGACTGTGAATTGGTATTGGATTATGTGTTTCAAGAATTAACGATTTACAAGCTGGATAATGCAGGAAACCGGAAATCAGATTATTTTTTACATACCCATGCATTGGAAACACTCTATTTCAAAAAAGATGATGGGATGCCTATCATCCCAATAAAAATCGGTGAACAATCTTTGCAATTAGGGCTGGATTCGGGTGCGGGTATTAATTTACTAAATGAAAAGCTAAAGAGTAGCTTAACTCCTTATATCATACAATCAGGTAATGGCAATGTAACCGGAATCAATAGTAAAATGGAAAATTTGGAAATGGCTAAAATTGAAGCGATTCAAGTTGGGAAGCTCAACTGCCTGCCTATGCGGATGATGTTCACTTCAATTGAAAAGCTCAACAAGGTCTCCCCGCGTGTAAAAATTGATGGCATTCTCGGATATGAATTTCTGAGTCAGTTCAGGGTAGCTATTAACTTTTCCAAAAAGGAAATTCTCGTCTGGGATAAAGCGACAATGGAAATGCAGTTAGCCATGAGGAAGAAAATGGACGCGAATAGATGATTTTCTTAACTCCAACTAATTGAAAGTACAAAAGATTTAGATTCATACATATCCGCTGTTTGCGGTATGTTTGGAGGGGTTTATAAGCATGCAAATCCCTCTTTTTTAAGGATGCATTGCTCGAAAGAATGCCTCAAAGTAACTTCTTTAACTTGTGGAGCTAACTCTTTTCACCTGTATGGGTTTAAGCTTCAAGCTTCTTATCTTGAGATAAGAACCTATAGTAGTTTTGTATTCGACCTGATTAGCTTGATGCTTTAATTTAATAAAGTTGAATATTTATGTAAGAATACACATCATAATAACCTGAGCTGGGTTCTTTTTTGAACTTATACAGCTTAGATATTCAACCTATTTTGGTTGAATAAAGATGCTACATAGCATGTTAAAAGAAGCACCCTTGGGTTCTTACTTGATGTAATATAACATCTGGCTTGAAGCTCCAGCGGTACTTAAGAGCAGTTTTACAGGTTAAAAAAGTTACCTTTAGGGGGTCAACGAGTTGATACGATTTCGTAAATCTTTGAGATTTGCGAAATCTGAATGAGCAGATACGATCCGAAAGGCAAGTCAGATTATTGAATAAATGCTTCGGTAATATTATATTTAGCTTTTGTAAAACCAGTGGAATAACAAACAATCATCATACTATGCCGAACGCTACGTTCAAAAACTTTTCTATCAGCATTCCATTTCTGGGGCTTTCCGGTACCTGGGAGGTGGACGACCAGCAGCGCAACGCCGCCTGGGAAATTTATGTAGAATTGGTCACCCGCGTGACGGTGGTCGAGTTGAAAAAAGAGGAAGGCATCCTGCGGGAAGCGATGAATTCATTTTATTCCTTATTCAATACGACGCGTGAAATTTTAAAGAAATATGGTCCTTCTATTGCAGTAGCTGGGAAAAAAAGTGATATGACGCTGGGGCACGTGGCCGTGGGCGTGCTGAATAAAGTACTTCGTCCGATGCTGGCTAAGTGGCACCCCATATTGGAAGAGCATGAGAAAAAGCGTCCTGAACACCTTTCCGTGGTTCAGCACGAGCGTGCCTGGGAACACGCTGATGCACTGCGCGCAGAAATTGAAAAAGTACGCCAACAGATGATTACCTACGCCGATGTGCTGGCGGAAGTCAGCGAGGTGAGCAAGTTGCATTAGGGCATCAACTTACCATAGATTGTTTTAGATTTCGTAAATCTTTGAGATTTGCGAAACCTTGTTTATTTGTTTGACTTCTATCCGATAAAAGATTCCATCAAAACGTCGGGCAACCAATACCCTTGCCGCGCTTACGCCCGCCTACGAAACTTCGGGAAGAACCATCCATGCCGCTGTTACCGCCCAGGAAATAGGAGATCGTAAGTCCCCCGATGTGATACCAGTCTTCGTAAGGCCCGCCTCGTTCGTAGTTTACATCGCCGTTTTCGGGGCCGGTGATGAGCATATTGCTGAACGTTGCGGCCAGACTACCGTTACCATCATACACATCCAGATAATTGACGCCTTTATCGCTGATGTCATCCAGATGATCGGTGAAAGTTTTGCGCCAGCCAAATTCCAGCCCGATGGACCAGGCATCGTTGATGATGAATTTCACACCACCTCCAAAAGGAATCGAAAGCTGGGTCAGGTTATAAGGCGCCTCGTAGCCGGGCAAGCCTTGTCCCTCGGTACCGAGGGGTTGCAGTTTTATCCAATTGCCATCAAATTGCGTTTCCGGATCGAACCGATACATAGCTGCCCCTCCAAAAAGGTAGGGTTTGACCATAAAATTATCGCCTCCAATAGTGATAGGAGAGATTTCTCCGGTGAGTGCGAGTTCCAGGATATTAGAACGAAAGCCCGGTCTGATAACAGTTACAGAGGTATCTCCTTGCCCGGTAATCTTGCCCAGGCTGGCGCCCAAACGCAGGGACAGTGTTTTGTTAATATTAAAACGTCCGAAAACACCTCCGGCCGGGTTCACTTCGTCTAGATATACGCCGAATTCATTCTTGGAAAGGTCGCCACTATAAAGTGACCCGCCCAGCATTAAGCCGAGTTCTGTACTTTGCGCCTGTGCAAAAGTTGCTGCAATGCAAATGTTCAACAGGATTATCAGTTTTCTCATGAGTAATGGAAATTTTGGAGATGATGAAACAAAAGACTTTATTCACTCGCTAGTATGCAACGAATCTGGGGGGTAGAATATTTTTGAATCTTAATGAGTCCTAGTGTTAAGATGTCTAAAATGATCTGGAGAAAAGTAGAATTTAGAAAGGTTTTTGGAATATTGAAGCTGGAAGTTTTTTTGCTAGACGAAAGATATGCAAAAAAAATGAAATTTCAAAACTTCCAGCTTTCATTATTTTATCCGGAATTTTGTTACCATTTGCTATAACAGGGCACCGGATCGCGGAAAGCTTTGCGAATAGCTTCGCCAAAATTATAGGAAACCATCAAAGCACCCATGTAATACCAATCTCGGCTGGCTACGCCTCTTTGATAAATGACCTGTACCGGCTCATTGGGCAGCCCAGGGTTGCTTAATTGTGCGGCCAGCGGGCCATTGCCCTCGTACACATCTGCATAGTTGACCCTTGTTCCGCCAACATCGTCAAGATAATCGGTAAACAGGAGGCGTCCGCCCATCTCGAAGGATACGCTCCAACGATCGCTGAGTATAAATCGTACACCGGCGCCCAGCGGCACATTAAACTGGGTCAAAGCGTAAGGGGCTTCATAGCCCGGCAAACCTTGCCCTTCGGTACCTAGAGGTTGCAATTCTACAAAACTGCCATCGTCCAGTTCGGCTTTTGGATTAAAATGAAACATACCGATGCCGCCAAAAAGATAAGGAAAAGTAAAGCTCGATTCGGTATGCCGGATGCGAATCAGATGCAATTCACCGGTCAAATTGATCTCAAAAATGCTGGATTGAAACTGATAGCCACGATCCGGATAGGCGCCATAAGCGTCGTTACCATCTACGCTACCAAAGTTGATCATCAATTTTGCCGAAGTATGTTTGCTAAAACTGGTACGTCCAAAAACCCCGAAAGCAGGTCGAATCTGCTGAATCATATCTACGGGACTGTTGGGTGAAAGGTCGCCATTGTAGGCCATCGAACCGATGGTGAAGCCAATGTCAATGGGTTGAGCTTGAAGCACAAATGCCACAAGCATAAGTAGAATAGTCGTGTTTACTTTCATGGGAATACATGTTGTTGTTTTCGGGAATATATACTTCTACTACAATGCTAAAAATAGCGATTATTCCTTTAATATATACTTTGTTAAGATAATTGTTTTTGTCAATATGTTTATTTTAACAAAATAAAGCGCCAAAGATACATCAAAACCAGGTCAAAATTTACATTTTAACTCGTTTCGATGTTAACCTAATTGCTTTTAACACTGTTAAATAACGTAGCTTTGCAAAAGCAAAACCAGGGAATGATAAGATTGACAATCATTCTATTGCGAAAAATACAAGTTATTGTCAATCCCCAATTAACAATCAATAATTCATGAATTATGGGCATGCGCAGACGGCGGTCGGGTACGGATGATGAAAAGGTGAAGCTCACCAAAGAAAGGGTATATAAAGCCGCACGTATCTTTAAATATATCCGGCCGTATAAATGGTCTTTCATCGGTGGGCTGGCTTTACTGACTACTTCCAGTCTTCTTTTTATGGTATTCCCCGGTGCAGCCGGTGAGATGGCCAATGTAGCCAACGGCGCCAAACCAAAAATCGATCTTTCCTTACAGCAATTTGGGCTTTTTTTTCTGGTATTGCTGATTGTTCAAGGTGTATTTTCTTATCTCCGTACAATCCTTTTTGCCAACGTGAGTGAAAAAGGTATGGCTGGCGTGCGCAAGGCCTTATATCAAAGTTTAATCACCCAGGACGTGCCTTTCTTCGAACAACGCAGGGTAGGGGAACTGACCAGCCGCATCACCTCCGATGTAGAAAAGCTTCAAAACGCTTTCTCCGTTACTTTGGCAGAATTCATCCGGCAATTGGTGACGCTCACTTCAGGTATTGCGATTATTGCCTGGCTCACGCCCAAATTATCATTTATTATGCTGCTTACTTTTCCGGTAGTGGTAGTGATTGCGATGGTTTTCGGACGTTACATTCGACAAATATCTAAAAAAAGACAGGACGAACTGGCCAACACCAACGTCATCGTGGAAGAAACCCTGCAATCCTTCACCGTAGTCAAATCCTTTACTAATGAATGGTTTGAAGTGCTGCGCTACGGCAAGTCCATCGACAAAGTGGTGCAGACTTCACTCAAATTCGCGCGCACCCGCGGCTTGTTTTTCATCTTTATCATCACCGTTTTATTCGGTGCGATCTTTTTTATCCTTTGGCGCGGCGCGCTATTGGTGCAAAGCGGCGAGATGCAGGTCGGCGACCTCTTTTCATTCATTTTATACACGGCCTTTATCGGCGGTGCGATTGGCGGGATCGGGAGTTTATATACCGAACTAACCAGCGCCATTGGCGCCACCGAAAGAATCCAGGAAATACTCGATCGTCCGAGCGAAGTAGAACCCTCAAACATTCCCCTACAACCACACGAACGGCTGGAAGGAGAGATTGCCTACCAAAATGTACGCTTCAGCTATCCTACTCGAAAGGATGTGGAAGTACTCAAAGGTATTGATCTTGCTATTCAACCTGGACAGAAAGTTGCACTCGTGGGCGCCAGCGGTGCAGGAAAGTCCACCATCGTGCAGTTGCTTTTACAACTCTATAAAGTAGATAGTGGCGACATTACCGTGGATGGAAAATCCATTTACAATTACGATTTATTAAAATACCGGCAGAATATCGCCATTGTACCCCAGGAAGTACTGCTGTTCGGCGGCACTATTCGCGAAAACATCCTGTATGGAAAACCCAACGCCGAAGAATCTGAAATTATAGAAGCGGCTAAACAAGCTAACGCCTGGGATTTTATACAATCATTCCCCGATGGACTCGATACCATCGTGGGTGAACGCGGCGTCAAGCTTTCCGGCGGGCAACGACAACGCATTGCCATTGCCAGGGCTATCCTGAAAGACCCGGCCATTTTGCTGTTGGACGAAGCCACTTCCTCCCTGGACGCCGAATCAGAGAAACTGGTACAGGAAGCACTCAATCGCCTCATGGAAGGAAGAACGTCTATCATTATTGCGCACCGCCTGGCAACTATTCGCGATGTAGATTGTATTTATGTACTGGAAAACGGCCGCATCGTTGAACAAGGTACCCATCAGGAGCTTTCCATTATCGAAGATGGCGCTTACAATGCACTGGCTAAATTACAATTTGAACTTATATAAACCATTTTGAGCAAGCAAAAGAACATAACCATTTACCTGTTTTACCTCGGTATCTTTGTACTGATCCTGGTTTTATTTGTGTTATACGGCTTTGAAATAACGCATTTCAATCGCACTTTCCAGGCAAGGCAAATGGCGCTCTGGTCATTGGTCGTTGGCATCTCTTTAGGCTTGCTGATATCCCTGCGGTTTATAAAAACGGCGGAAGATGTAACCGAAAAAGTACAGATCATTCTGATTTTCACCATTGGCATCGCTACATTTATGCCTTTATTCGCAAGTTTGAGCAATCGTTTGCTAAGTTTCCACGATACAAAAGCCATTCCCGTCGAGTTTGTGGAAAGTGAAGCCTACGTCAGCGGGCGCTTCGGGCTGATAGAAGGGGAAAATATCAAACCCAATGGCTACCGCACTTATTTTTACCGTGATTCCAAACTGCAACGCGTGCTCACCGAAGAACCACTCTTTCCGGATGCCGAGCGTGGCGATACCGTCAACTTATCTGTAAAAAAAGGACTCTGGGGTATCGAATTTGTACCCAAAGTGACCGCTAATTTTAATTAGCGGTGTATTTTTGCCCGCATGAAACTCGAAGAAAATTACAACCTTCAGGCTTTAAATACCTTTGGCATCGCTGCCAACGCCCGTTATTTTGCAGAAGCGCACACCGAAGCCGATTTGCGCGAAGCGTTTCAGCTACAAATACAACCCATGCTGATCCTGGGCGGCGGCAGTAACCTCTTGCTCACACAGGACTTTGAAGGTTTGGTGATCAAAAACGCTATCACCGGCAAAACAATCATAGAAGAAACCGATACCCAGGCCATGGTGCGCGTCGGAGCCGGAGAAAACTGGCATCAGTTTGTCTTGTGGTGCCTCGATCAGGACTTGGGCGGCGTGGAGAACCTTTCGCTCATACCCGGTACGGTAGGCGCAGCCCCGATTCAGAACATCGGCGCGTACGGTGTGGAATTAAAAGACGTCTTTCACCATTTGGAAGCAATGGAAGTGGCTACCGGCAACATGCATACTTTCTCACACGCCGAGTGTCGCTTCGGGTACCGCGACAGTGTGTTCAAAAACGAGCTTAAAGGCAAATACTGCATCACGCAAGTCTATCTAAAACTCACTAAAAGAGCACACCAGCTCAATACATCCTACGGCGCTATTCGCGATACACTCGCTGCCCGGGGCGTAACCGAACCTACCATTCGCGACATCAGCAATGCCGTGATCGCAATACGCAGTAGCAAGCTACCCGATCCGGCTAAGATCGGTAATTCCGGCAGTTTCTTCAAAAATCCAGAGATTCCCGCCGGGCAATTCGCTGAATTACAACAACGTTTTCCCCATATCATTTCTTTTCCCGGGAGTAACGGCAAAATCAAAGTTCCTGCCGGCTGGCTCATCGAGCAATGCGGCTGGCGAGGCACGCGCAGAGGCGATGCAGGCTGCTATGATAAACAAGCATTGGTCCTGGTCAACTATGGCAATGCCAGTGGCGAAGATATCTGGCGCCTTGCACAAGACATCGTCGCCTCTGTACAGGATACATTCGGCATTACCCTCACTCCGGAGGTCAATATCATCTGACACATAGGGCATACCCGGCTTACAACAAACCTTAAGTAAACGCACATCGGGCTTCCACAGCTTACAATCCGTCTTTGCAATCGTGCAACAGCTCATGCATTGCGTGTAATCATTCAAAACATACTTGCAATGGGGTAAAACAACCTTGCAATCGCCAAAAACATCCGTGCAATTATCTAAAACATCCCTGCAATCGAACCAAACATGCGTGCAACCGCTTAAAACATGCGTGCAATCATCCAAAACATACTTACAATCGTTCAAAACATTCGTGCAATGGGGTAAAACATACTTACAATTAACTAAAACAACCTTGCAATCGCCCAAAACATCCGTGCAATCATCCAAAACATTCGTGCAATGGGGTAAAACATGCTTACAATCGCCCAAAACATTCGTGCAATCATCTAAAACATTCGTGCAATTGGGTAAAACATACTTACAACCGCTTAAAACATGCGTGCAATCATCCAAAACATACTTGCAATCGCCCAAAACATACTTGCAATCATCTAAAACATCTCTGCAATCGACCAAAACATCCCTGCAATCGTTTCCGAATATGATAATACCAATTTCAATCAATTACGACGTATAAAATAAAGCTTAAACTTTTGTTTTTAACCGATTTCTGGCATCTCTCATCTCTCATTTGGCATCTGGAATGACATAAACTACCAACCGTCCATTTTCCATGCACATCCAGGCTTTTCCGTTTACAAACGGCTATAAACGTTTACAAACGTTTATAATCGGCTACAAGCGTTTACAAACGGCATTAAACGTTTATTCAACGGATAAGGGGCATCAAGGTATTTATTTTGTAGTTCAAAAAGCCTATGTCTTATCATCAACATGA
>CAZGAU010000145.1:0-13037 GCA_964523725.1 uncultured Saprospiraceae bacterium | reverse complement strand
TAAGAATCTGTCCAGCCGCGCTCGTGGCAGGCATTATATCGAACCTGGAAGTTATTCTCCTGCAGGAATAAGGTTCGAAATGATTGAATGTTTTCCAGTTCTGTTCGAATGGCTGCAAATTTCATTTTACCGGATTGGTTAAAGCTACATTTTCAAGTTCTGTAAATCCTGCCAGTTTCGCAAGTTATAATTCATTCTTTTTCAGATGATTTATACAAGCCAAAGCTGGAAAGTGCCGGTGCATTGTTTGCTTCAAGGATTTGAATTTTCACCCTGGAAGTCGTCACCGGATCAATGCGTAGCAATCTTTTATAACCGACGGTCGTGCCGCGACATATTTCCCTCCATTCCCCGTTAATGTCGGCGAGTATAATAAATTTTGCAATTCGCTGACCATATGTAATAGGTTCTTGTAATGAAATTCGGTCGAAGTAAATGGAATTTTCAAACATAATATCAATTTCGGCGGAGCGGGCGCTATCTTTAGCGATCCAAAAAGTGGCATTGTCTTTATCCAGTATTAAGTCGGGGATAAATTTTGTTGTTCGGGATTTTAAACTACCGGTGCTGGCTTTGCCCGCCGTTGCAAGGTTTGTCTGAAATGTTTCATCCAGGATAGAGCGGAATTCCCGGAGGTTTTGAATATCATTTTCATGGAACAAGCCCCGCTGATCCGGGGGAATATTGAGTAAAAGAATAGCATTGCGACCAACTGATTTATAGTAAATATCAACTAAATGTTGGGGTGATTTAACTAAAGTATTTTCATTTTTATGATAAAACCAGCCTGGACGAATGGACACATCGCATTGCCCGACTACCCAGGAAGTGCCCTGAGGGTCGCCGGTGTTCAGATAGGCTGTATTCGGCGTGCCGATAAAAACGCTGTCGAGATGGAAAGTGGACCAAAAAGTCTCTCCGGCAAAGCCGTGCTCATTACCAATCCAGTGAATATCCGGGCCGGCATCGGAAAAAATCAGGATGTCCGGCTGTAGTTTTTTTGCCAGTTGAAACGTAGAATCCCAATCGTAATAAGTCTTTCGGTCGATGATACGCTCCTCATTTGCGCCGCCGTAGTAGCCCGTGCCACCGTTGGCGCCATCTACCCAAAACTCGGAGATAGGGCCATAATTGGTGAGTAATTCCGTCATTTGATTCCGGTAATAAGTGATGTATTCCGGTTTGCCATAATCGGCGTGATTCCGGTCCCAAGGGGAAAGATAGAGTCCGGCGGCAATTCCATGCTTTTGACAGGCATCCGTAAATTCCTTGATAATGTCGCCCTGCCCATTTTTATAGGGACTGTTTTTGATCGAATGCTCGGTGAATTGGCTGGGCCAAAGGCAAAAACCATCATGATGCTTGGCGGTGAGGATTAATTCCTTGATGCCGGTTTCTTTCGCGGTGATGACCCATTGCTCCACGTCGAGTTCGCGGGGATTGAACAGCGCGGGGCTTTCATCGCCAAATCCCCATTCCTTGTCGGTGAAGGTATTGATGGTAAAATGAATAAACCCGATCAATTCCATTTCCTGGTAGTGGAGCTGCCGCGGGGCAGGAACCACCTCGTTTTTTACAATGATGTCATTTTTATTACAAGCAAGATGTAATAAGCCAAGTAATGTAATATAAAATGTTTTTTTCATGATTCGATCATTATTTGGGTTTAAATAAACGAAGGATGCCAGGAGGTAATAATTCCGATCAAGATAGTGATGTTATTATAATAAAAGCTGAATTTTGTCATTTTTTCGTGAACATTAATAATAATAAGCCGTTTTAGGAGCGAATTACACAAACGTAAAAAAATACAAGCTATGCTAACTAGAAAAATCTCTTTATTCCTTTCAGCTCTGATGCTGACTTTTTTTGTACAACCTCTTGCAGGACAGGAGGATATGGAAAAACCTGATAAGAAAAAGTCCTTTTATGTAACGGAAGAAGGTACAAAATATAAGGTGATCGGTTGGGAATCCAATGCTGTTTACAATCCTTACACGGTGACCTGGTACGAGTGGGAAACTCCTGTAACCAAAAAGGTGAAAGTGAAAAAGGTGTATCCGGTGCCGGTTTCCGAATTTGATCGTACCCCATTGTTCAGCGCCGACTGTCTGAACGCCAAAGATCAGGTTGCCTGCACCAATGAAGGACTCCAGGAATATGTTAAAATGAAGAACTTTGACTATCCTGATGATGCACAAGATAATCTTCAGGCAGGACTGGAATATGTTTCCTTTGTACTGACTAAAGAAGGTAAAATTGAAAACATTAGTGTATTGTCGAAAGAAGATCCTTGCAAAGGTTGCGCTGATACCGCTGCTAATATTATTGCCTCCACCGAAGGTAAATGGTATCCGGCTATCAAAAACGATAAACCAGTAACCACCAAAATTACAGTGCCTGTACGGTTTGAATTGAGATCCACTTTCAATAGGTAATATTTTGGTGGAATACATAGAAAGACCTTCATTTTTGATTAAATGATATAGTCTGGAAATATGTTGGAATTGCCTCGCAAGCTTTTGCGGGGCAATTTTTTTTATTATATTAGGTGTAATGATGTTGTAATATTCTAAAAACCAGGATGCAGGGTTCGAAGAAATCCTCATTTTATTCACAATTCTTTGGTTGACATCACGTTGTAAAATACCGAAATTGCTATTGAACACAATCGGTATAAAGCTATGAAAAGGTATTTTTCTTTAATGCTGCTGTTGCTAAACTTTGGGCTGGCTGCCCAGAGTTACCGCGCCATTGACAAACGCGCCACCTCCGTACCCGAAGTGGAAACACGTTCGGTAAGGCAATTGGCGAACCATCTGACCTCCACTGCCCGGAACGACCACGAAAAAGCCCGTGCTATTTACGTTTGGCTTACCAATAATATCACTTATAGCGATACCACTGTGACAAATGGCTGGCTGGGCACAAATGAAAACTATATCCAGCAACAAGCGGATAATGTGTTGCGCAACCGCACCGCCGTGTGTGAGGGTTTTGCCAATTTGTACAAAGCATTATGTGAGGAAGCAGGACTGCAGGCAGAGTTTGTCACGGGTATTGTAAAAGACAATGGCGTTGTCGCCGAGGTATCGCATGCCTGGAATGCCGTGCAATTGGACGGTCAATGGTACCTGAGTGATCCGACCTGGGGCTCGGGTTACGCTGATTATTGGACGAATGAGTTTGTACCCAAATACCAGGAAGAATTTTTTCTGCTCCCGGGGGAGAAGATGATCCAATCGCATCTGCCGGATGATCCGATCTGGCAATTGCTGCCCAATCCTTTGACGGAACGCGAGTTCCGGGAATTTTCTGAAGAGCAATTAAGAAATAGAGCTGTCTTACCGGCTACGCGGGCTTTTGCTTTCCGGGATTCGATTACTCGTTGGTTTGCCCTGGACTCTCTGCAACGCATGGTAGCTGCCAGTGAACGTATTCTATTATTTAATCCCACCAGCTCGCTGGCACTGGCGCGGCTGGGTACGCATTATTACAATCAGGCATTGTCCACTTTTTTCCGAACGGAAGAAATGATCATGCAATCCCTGGAAAAGTTTAAGCGAAAGCTTGATTCGGATGAGGTGTTATCGAGCATTGAACTCGGGGAAAGACATTTACAAAAAGGCTGGCATTATTATGCCAGGGTCACCGATCCGAAGGTCAAAAGCAAGATCCAAGCTATGCCTGCTCAACAAGCAGTGGCGGCGGAATTTGAATACCTGCGCGGTTTACTCCGGGTTTGGAAAACCATTCAGCTTACCCACCAACTTAGCTCCATGCAGGAATCTTTGCCTGCCACTTATTTGGAAAACCTGCATGGAGAGGCGGCGGCCGCTCTGGATTATCTCCAACTTGCCAGAGATGTGTACGCTGATTACAGCGGTGAATTGTACCATAATGCCATGCTCAAAGTCAGAATCCATGAGGCGTTGGTATATAATTACCTGGCTAGGGCCGATGCGTATTGGTACGGGCACTGGCGTGATTTAACCGAGGCGCAGTTGCAAGCTAATCTTAAAGGGTTGGATCAAGCGGAGGCGGCATTCAAAAAAATGGATGCGATTGTAAAAGAAGTCCTGAGACTTGATCCTGCGTCGCTTTTTGCCAAATCATTTACCAATGAATATCCGCTGGGGATGGCGTCTTTGCAGGAAAACCGTGGATTTATTTACATGAGTTTACTGGAAAAAAAGTACGCCAAAGAATGGCAAAACCCGGAGCTGATCAATAAAAAGGTGGCGTCTTCCATGACAGCGGATTATCAAAAATCGGAAGGATATTACAATCAGGGCATGGCTTATTTGAAAGATTGTGAAGCCAACGAAGAATCCCGGGATGTTGCCAAGAGCTTAAAGGTTCTGAAAAGCAATATGCACGCCTATTTGGGCGATATTCAGCCTCGGCTGGCCGCCAACGAACTGAAGCGTATCAAGACCAATGAAGAACTTCGATCCAAGAAAAAGTCGCTGTTGGATGCTTATGATGAAGCGTTGCGGCACTACCAACTGGCGCTTGATTTGGCGGCTGACAATCAACATATTCGCGGGCAACTGCTCGAAATGATGGACGCTGTGAGGGCAACGCGAAAACAAGTTGAAGATTTTTAGTTGTTCTATCCGCCTCTATTGTATAAGATGTAAAATAAAGAACTCCCATGTGGGCTACACAGGAGTAGGGCAAACACACCAAAATTAATTAGCTGTATTTATCAGTGAGTAATAAAACTAAAGTTTTGTTATTTGTTAATTTATTTATTTATTACATGCAGGTTTTCAGCACCTTATTTCTAACAATACTTTGATGCGTTTGCCCTAACACAGGAGTTAGTTGGTTGATTTCATTTGGGAATTTAAGTTTGGCACACTTCAGAAGTGCGCCAAACGGTTCCATTAAATAATTCTCGAAGCGGTCAACTTCGTATCTGCATATTGCCAGGCTTGTTCGAATTGTTGTTGAATTTCGGCTGCAGCTTTGGTTTTGCCTTGTTTTTTAAGTGCTGTTGCCAGTCCATGCAATGCCCAGCCATTTTTCTTAAACACCAGCAGGTCTTCGCGGTAAGCTTTTTCTGCTTCTGCAAATTTGCCCGCTTCAATGAGCACCGCGCCCAGGTGATGACGTACCGAGAAGAACCAGTCGGGCGGTTCTTCGTAACCGAGTTGATCTTCAATGGCTACGGCGCTTTTCAGCAGTTGAATACTTTCGTCATATTTACCTTCCTTGGCCAGGATTTCTCCTTCGAGCACGTTTTTGGCGATTTGTAATAAAGTGTAAGTGTCATTAATGTCCCAGATAGTAATTTCCTTCAGACTTTCGTCGGCCGCGTGGACTTTGAGTTGCTCCAACTCAACCTTGGCTTGTTTCAGGTCGCCTTTGCCCAGAAAAGCCATGCCTCTTGCGTAGCGGCGCACCGCGTCGGGGTATTTCATCGTCGGGTCAAAATTGTGCATCTCCAGGATTTCATCCCACATGCCAAATTTGATGGCCACATAATAAGGAATCGTGTAATAATGCTGCAAAGTGCCCCATCCCGGCTCTTTCATGACATCCCGGTCAGAATATTCAGAAACCTTTAAAGCAGCTTTAAATGCCAGTTTTCCATTACCTTCCAGCGCGGCCGTTGCCGACAAGAAGTGCCAGTTGTGTGGATATAATGCCAGCGGATATACGCCCTGCGCGTGGCAAACTTCGAGGTAATTGCTGTCAACTGCTACCGCTTTCAGATTGGCAAGGGTGCCCTTGTGATAGTCGCCGGTGCGAATATATGTATGCCCGGGCATGTGTACGAGGTGTCCGGCACCCGGCACCAGATCGCGCAAGGCATCGGCACTGGGGATTCCCATTTCCGGATTTTGAGAAGCTTCCGTGGCATGGATGTGGAAGTGCAGCGGCCCAGGGTGTTTGGGATTCAAAGCAATTGCTTTTTCCAGCAACTCCAGGATTTCCGGCGTCCAGGGCTTGGCTTCACCCGTTTTCTCCCAGAGATCCCAGGGGTGCAGGTCCATGATGGATTCGGCGTACATGGCCAGAATGTCCACGTCATTTGGGTATTTTTGACTCACTTCTTTTAAAGCAGCGGCATATGCCTGATCATAAGGGGAACGGTTGTCCAAAGGTTCGGGCGGATAGCGCTTGGCCATAGCGGCGATCAGGTCGCGTTCTTTGGGCGTAACTTTGTCACTTAATTTTACAGCTTTTTGAATCGCTTCATAGGCGCGTTCGTAATTATCAGGTTCCATGCCGGCGTTGTAGTTCGGCCCCAGTACATATGCAAACCCCCAGTAACACATAGCACACTCAGGATCAATGCGACTCGCTTCATAAAAGGAACGGGCAGCTTCGGCATGGTTAAAACCGTAAGCCAACATTAAACCCTGATCGAAGTATCGCTGGGCATCTGCATTCGTGGTGGTGATCTTGAAGTTCATACCTTCCAAACCCGGCAGGAGTGGGGCTTTTTTGCCCGAAGCGTACCAGGATTTGTCAGAAGTTTTGGGTGCGCAGTAGGTGTTGTTTACAGTGTCTTTGGCTTCCTGAGCAGGCTTGGTCTGACAAGCGCTTATGGCCAGGATTGCAGCTAGAATTAAAAATCTTAGGTTCATATCAACTCTGGATTAGGTTTAAATTAAACGGGTGATTTTCAGGTACAAAGATATAGGCAAAAGGCAGGGGAAGGCAATAGGTAGATTACCGTATCGGGGCAAGAGAATTACCGTATTTGTGTTCAAGAAGCCAGGTGTTACTGTGCTGCCAATACAAACACTTCTTCGGATTCATAAATTTCGGAGCCGGAATTTTCTTTGAAAGCCGCGTGGATCATAGCTTTGGCGACTTCCCGAACGTGGATCGGGCGATACCTTTTGAACAAGCCAATTTGATTGAATGCTTTGATGAATGCCAGACCGGTTTTTTCAAAAGGGCGATTTTCCTTGCGGTCGCCGTCAAGGGGCCCGGGGCGCAGAATGCGGATTTTTTCAAAAGGTAACTGTTGCACATCACGGTCGAGCTCGCCTTTCATGCGCATATAAAAAAAGGAAGAATTGGCATCGGCGCCGGTAGAAGAAACCAGCACGTAGGTTTTTACGCCATTGCTAGCAGCGGCTTCCGCCACCTGATACTGGTAGGTATAATCCACTTTGTACTGGCCATCGGTGCCCCCGGCATTAGCGCGGGTGGCGCCCAGGGTGGAGAATAGCATATCGCCGGTGACCAGGCTTGCCCAGCTTTCCGGTTGTTCAAAATCGATGATGTGTTCTTCAAGTTTGGCATGGGAGATGCCTGTAGAGCGCCGCACCAGCACTTTTACTTGATCAAAACGCTCATCATGTAAGAGCAAATCGAGCAATTGAGAGCCGGTAAGTCCGGTAGCGCCAAGGATGATTGCGGTTTTCATAGAAATATGATTGTATAATGATTTGCTAAAAATTTATGTTATAGATGTAAATATTTAGTTTTTTATTGTGTTTAAAAATATGATTTTCAGATAATATTTAAGTTTTTTAAAATATTTTTTGTAATAATTTGCCGGGCTGCGCCGAAGTTGCCGCTTCCTTCCGGTGAAATGGGCTTTTCAATATGGGTCGCAAAAAAGTAAATATTATCGCGAGTTTCTATATATCCCACGTACCAGCCGGTGTTTTGTTGATCAGCTTGCGCCCAGCCGGTTTTGGCGCGAAGGGTATAAGCACCGGTTTGTTCTGCTATCATAATTTGTTTAAAAAGCATCATGTTTTCTTTGGAAAACGGTAATTGATGATGATACAACTTTCGTAAAATATCAATTTGTTCAAACTGAGTGATGCGGGAATTGCCCTGTAGCCAAAAGTTATCAAGGGTTTCCGGGCGTATGTCCATGTTGCCGTAGTTTGTAATATCGATATAATGTTTCATACGTTCCAAACCTATCTTGCGGGCGATTTCCTGATAGCAGGGTACGCAGGAAACATGAAATGCCTCGCGGAGCTTCATATCCTTATTCCAGGCTTCGTTCCAGTGTTGGTTGCCGTTCCAGGGCAGCAGCGTGGAAGTATCCGCCACGCCTGTTTCCAGAGCGATCATGGAATTCATGATTTTGAAAGTAGAAGCTGGAAGGAAGCCTTTACGGCAGCGTTTTGTATCATAACTGATATAATGATTTTGTTTTAAATCGTATAATAAAAAGGAGCCTTTTACATCGTATTCATCAAAAAAGGCTTTGAAATCCTTACGTTCCAGAATTTTTTCTCTTTGAAAAGCAAAACTGATAAATATTATAAATAACAAAAAAAAACTGTTTTTCATGACCGGATGAATTCATTCGTTGTTGGAATAAAAATTTTATTAAGGCAGTTAAAATAAGACAAATAAAGGTAAATACCCCTGCGACGCAAGATTTTTTCCCGACCGCGATTTGAATTTGAATCCCACAAAAGGCTGGCCTGCTGGGGCAGGCGTATTTTAAATTATTTGATTATCAGTAGTTTGAGCAAATTTCAGGTTGCTTCTTTGACCGGAAATGCCGAATTTTGGCCTCGCTTATAAGAAACACCTACATGCCAAACCATACATGCACCCGAATCTCTTTTGGCCCGGTAATCCAAATATTTCTAAAAAGATGGCTTTTACCGGGGTTGATCGTTTTTTTGTTTTTTCCCCTGGCAAACGCGCAAACTGTTGCGATCGATAGCCTGACGCGCCTGTTGGATGCTCATCATCAGAACGATACCACGAAAGTAAACCTGCTCAACGAAACCGCCTATGCCTATTGGAATGTGCTGCCTGCCAAAACCGAGGCTATGGCTAAAGATGCCCTGATCCTGGCGCAGAAGCTGGATTATAAAAAAGGGATCGCCGAAGCCAATCGGGTCATCGGTATTGGTACTTGGATGCAGGGAAATTATGAAAAAACCTCGGAGTATGCGTTTGAAGCACTGCGAATCTATCAGGAAATCGGTAGTCAGGAAGGTCTTGCCAAGGTTTATTCGCTCATCGGCGTGGTATATGATGACCAGAATCAATATGAAAAAGCATTGGAATATCACGGCAAGGCGCTGGAAATGAGTGTGTTAGCAAGGGATTCTCTACGTATGGCTACATCTGCAAATAATATTGGTGCGGTGTATTACCGCATGGAGCAGTACGATCAGTCTATACAGTATTTTCAGCAGGCGATGGATATTCGAATGAGACTTAAGGACTTACGTGGCGTGGCGGAAACCATGTCCAACATCGGTGCGGTGTATCGCATCAAAGGCGATTTTGGGCGGGCAGCGGATTTTGTAAATGAATCGCTGAAAATAAAGAAAGATATCAACGACCAAAACGGCCAGATTACCAGTTTACAACAATTGGCGGGGCTTTATTACGACCGTCAAATGTACGAGCAGGCGGAGCCTTATTACCTGCAAGCCTTGCAAATTGCTTTGGATCTGGATATTCGCAAGCGGCAAATGGAAATTTATCACAGGCTTTATGATATAAAAGAGTCACAAGGTTATCATCAACAAGCACTTGAATATTATAAAAAATATGTAGCTGTAAGCGATACCATGCAAAACGAGGAAACGGCAGCACGCCTCGCCGAACTCGAGGCTCAGTACGAAACAGCCAAAAAAGAGCAGGAAATTGTTCGGTTGCAACAGGATAACCGGATAAAAACGATTTTTCGCAATTTATTCGGATTCAGCGCGCTTGGCTTTGTGCTCCTGGCAGTTTTTATTTATCGATTTTTTAGTTACCGAAACCGGAAAAATCAGGAGTTATTAAGGACACAGCGGGAACTGGCGAAGCAATTGCAGGAAACCGACCAGATGAAATCGCGCTTTTTTGCCAATATTTCTCATGAATTCCGGACACCGCTGACCCTGATCCTCGATCCGATCGACGAATTGCTGGCGCGCAATACCGACCGGCGTTCGCAGGACTATCTGTACATCATGCAGCGTAACGCCAAACGCTTGCAACAACTGATCAATCAATTCCTGGATTTGTCCAAACTGGAAGCTGGAAAGCTGGATTTGCGGGCTTCTCCGTCCAATGTGGTGGCTTTTTTGCGTGGGCTGACCATGGCTTTTCATTCGCTGGCGGAGCGCCGGGGCGTGGAATTGCATTTTTCGGCAGGAGAGGACGATATTTTGTTGTTTTTTGATCATGATAAGCTGGAAAAGGTATTTACCAACCTGATTTCCAATGCGATAAAGTTTACCGGAAGCAGGGGAAAGGTGACGGTTGAAATAAAGAAACTGGAATCTTCCGACGGGTCGTCCATACAAATTTTGGTGAAAGACACCGGCATTGGTATTCCCAAGGCGCATCTGCCTTATATTTTCGACTGGTTTTATCAGGTGAATAACGCTGGGAATAACCCCATTGAAGGTACCGGCGTCGGGCTGGCGCTGGCCAAGGAACTGGTAGAATTACACAAAGGAACCATCGGTGTTGAGAGTGAACAAGGCGAGGGCACTACCTTTCGCATCCTGCTGCCTTTGGGCAAAGACCACCTTCGCGATGAAGAAATAGTGCCCATTTCAAGGATTTTTTCTTTCCCGTCCAAACAATTATTGCCGGATGAATGGGAAGATGCTCATACCGCGCTTCAGGCAGAAGAGGATACGGCCAAACCTACTATCTTGCTGGTAGAAGACAATGCCGATCTGCGGTTGTTCATTTCACAAACTCTGATTGACCATTACACTGTAGAAACCGCGGATAACGGACAGCTTGGGCTGGAACGTGCGCTGGATCTGATTCCTGACCTCATTATCAGCGATGTGATGATGCCCCGCATGGATGGCATGACGCTTTGCAAACGCTTGAAATCGGATGAAAAAACCAGCCATATTCCAGTGATTCTGCTTACTGCAAAAAACTCCGAGGAGGACAAACTGGCAGCTTTGGAAAGCCGGGCTGATGATTATCTGGTAAAACCTTTTAATACACGGGAATTACTGGCACGCATCAAGAATCTGATTGGTTTGCGCAAACAATTGAAAGGAAAACTCAGCAACAGCGTGATTCTCAAGCCCCGCGACATAGAAGTTCCTTCGGTTGAAAAAGCCTTCCTGGAAAAGCTCATGGATATTATTGAGACCAATGTGGGGAATGAAAATTTTGGCATCGAGGAGCTGAGCCGGGCTATGGCGATGAGTCGCTCCCAATTGCACCGTAAACTGGTGGCGATCACTGACCGCACGCCGAGTCAGTTTGTACGCTCTTACCGCTTGCAGCGCGCGCATCAGTTGTTGATTCAAAATGCAGGTACTGTTGCAGATATTGCCTTCGAAGTGGGTTTTTCAAGTGCGGCTTATTTTACTAAATGTTTTACCGAAGAATTTGGCTTCTCACCCAAAGAGCTGCGGATGAAGGTTGAATGATGCCTGCTTTAGTTTTTTTGCAAAAAATGGATCTTTTTTGCAAATCCGGTTCGTATTTTGGTGTTTGGCTTGTAATGAGCTGATTTTTAGGCTGTTTAACACTTTTTAACTTCTTGGGTTGCGACATAATTGCAATTTTTTGCGACATAGTTTGCAATACATCACCAGTTTATGGAAGGTATAATGCCATAATTTGCGACATATTTGCAATATTCTGACAGATTTTTGATAGGTACCCTGCGGGAAATACCTGCATCTTTGCATCAAGAAATCGAACAAATATTTTTTCACCCGACATTGAAACTTGAGACCTCAAAACTATTATGAAGGACAAAATCACCCGGGCTTTGCCTTACGTGATAATAGCTGCAGATATTGTAATGCTATGGGCAAATGCCACCAACAACGATTGGATCACGCTTGATAATCTGAGAACCCAGCTGATGTACCTGACCGGACATTTTATGGATATCAGATTTTACGACTGGATTTTTGACTGCCTGCAATGGCTTCCGGAGAAATACAGCGATCACTGTATGGAGGAGTATTCAAATCATCTTGCGGCGCAGGTGTACACGCACAAATGGAGCTTATTACTGGCTGGCAACCTTCTTGCTTTGCCGGTTTGGATGAGATCACCCGACTGTATTTTGCCGATTTTTTTACTGAAACATGATTATTCGACAAGCATTCCTGCCTGCGCAGTGATAGAGCAGATTGCATGGACAAAATGCGATTCATTTGTGGCAGGAGCGTAGAGAAAACTATTATCACCCGACCACAGGCACCGATTTTTTTGTAAAAATAAATCCATTGAAAATCAGGTACTTGTGTTCAACAAAAATCATTCGACTATGAAATCCCCGATTATTAGTGAAACGGGCTTAATGCCATTTTATCAAAAAGACAAGGAAAAAAAGCAAACGCCCAAAGAGGATAAAAAGGAGAAAGGCGGCATTGGTACCAGTCCGGCTGCGCCGAGTACTCCGCGTCATCTGGAGACGCCAATCAGCACAAGCATTCGCTGGATTCCTTTGCAAGATGGCTCACCGGCGTTTATTCGGTACATTCGCCCTGCGGATTCCGCACCGCTGCAACGCATGTTCAAGCGGCTTTCCAAGGAGTCTATTTATTATCGGTTTTTTGGCTACATTCCAGATGCAAGCCATGAGTTTTTTGCCAGGTTGACTTTTGTAGATCAAATCAGAGAAATCGGTATCGTGATTGAAACCAGAATCAAGGGGAAGCGCGAGATCATTGGCATGGCCAACCTCGTAGCAGATGCTGACGGCAGCAAAGCCGAATACGCAATCCTCATTGATGACAACTGGCAGGAGCAGGGTCTGGGCAGCATCTTGACCGATTTTGTCTGCGAAGTATCAGCCAGCCGCGGCGTGCGCAAGCTATATGCCAATATCATGGCGATGAATCGCCGTATTCTTGGTTTGTTGAAAAAGAAGAATTTCAGCATTCAGCGGGACGGCTATGCGAATTTCTTCGCCGAATTGGAGGTGCCACCACACACAATTGATGAATAACGAACCATGAGGTTTTCCAAGTTTCATTCCTGGGCGCAGTCTGGCGTATAGCTGCGCCTCTTTTGTGTATTTATTTGATTATCAAATGTAAACAACCCAAGCCTTCGGGCGCATGACTCCATGAACACTCATCCCCGCGCATTGTAAG
>CAZGAU010000144.1:0-13104 GCA_964523725.1 uncultured Saprospiraceae bacterium | reverse complement strand
ATAAATTATACATGACGGAATCTTTTTAATGTTGAACAATCACTTTTTTTAAAAAACTTTTATCCAGAACTACAAGTTGAAGGAAATAAATACCGTTTTGAAGATTTGATACGTCAATTTTATACTGTCCGATATCAATAGTTTGTAAGGAATAGACTAATTTCCCATTTTGATCATATAGACGCAGATGAGAATTACAATAGGTACTTTCTTTAAACTCAATTATAATGATATTATTTGCTGGAATGGGATAAACATAAAATGATGTATTTCTTAGTAAATTACTAGCAGATACTATTGAGTTACAATTGTCTTCAATAAGATACCCACATTGGGGATTGCAATTATTTACATCATAAGTAAATGAAAAGCATGAATCTTGATAGGATAGTAAAACGGTCGATTCTTCCGATAATTCATCCTGAGGGAGTAAAAAATTAAGTCCTCCTATCTTTTCTACAATCGGCTGAGAACCTCCGAGAAGCCAAGCAGAGTTATCTGGTAGTCGGCTAGTCCAGTAAATTCGATAATTAATACTGTCAGACTTTAGCATCCCCACAGAATCAACGACTTCCCTGTGAATGTTTTCATTTGCGTTATAAGGTACCCATATTTCTATGGTATCTCCTTTTTCTACAGAGAAATCGTATAGCAATCCAAAAATATTTTGATTTTCAACATATTGATATACTTTATCTTTTTCAAAGGAAATAATTATTCGAGATAAATTCCCAGGAATCAGGCAATCAGATGTTAAAATGGTGCAGCTTCGCTCATGAATCAAAGTATCTTTTATCGCTTCGATTTTGCATTGGTATATACTTCCATCAATCGTTGAAGCCTGATAAGTCCATACCGCCCCGACAGGTGCCCAATCTATTTGGGACGCTAACGATAATGGCAACAACAAGCTTATCATTATCCAGAGCAGATAATTAATTTTTTTCATATCCTTAATATCATTGAAATGAAAAAATTACTTTTTACTTGTGAGCATATAGCAGCGTCGCCGCATAGGGTAGAGATATAAGTAATGGGACACTGTTATTTATTAATCGAGCAACTTTTACGCTTTGATAATCAGTGATTTATGAGTTTTTACACTAAAAATCAATAATGTCCGCATACTTACCTCAAAAGTAAAATTAATGCTTCAAAATGTCAATATCAGAATTGTTAATCTTTCAAAAAACGAATAAATTTTGTCTAATGAAAGACAAATGAAAAATACTTAACATAATACTGAATTTTAAGAAGAATTGCCTAAAATAAACTAAGCGCGTGCCCATCGAGCAGGAAGAGTCTTTTGTCTTCTGACATGATGGTGATTTTGCTACAAATATACGAATTAAGAGGTACGAATTACGGCAATCTGGAGCAGGTTTTAAAATTTAATTATTGTAATAAGATGGAAATGCATTGCGAAAGAAATGATTAAATTCGCTGAAAATCAAATGATTTTATGATGGAGCGCCAAAAATTATTACGCCCGGAATCTTTGCGCTATTTCAACATCCGCGGCGGGCAGGGGCATCGCCTGGAAAGCCTGAGTGACGGCGTATTTGCCCTGGCGATCGCTATCTTATTGATTGCCAGCAGCGTCCCTAAAAATTTTGACGAATTACTTTCTTTTGTGTACGACGCCATCCCGCTATTTACCTGCATGGTTTTTATTTACTGGATCTGGTATGAGCAGGCGCTGTTTTTTATGCGGTATGGGCTGTATGATACGCGCACCATCCGGCTAAATCTGGTGCTGATGTTCCTCACCCTTTTTTACGCCTATCCCTTAAAATTTCTGATGAGCTGGCTCATGCAATTCTTCTTTTACTTTACGGGCGCTGCCGTTTTTGCACAAGAAGCATTTTGGGGCAATATCCGTGAATTGTCACAGGTAGTGGCTTTTGAAAACCTGTCCTGGCTGATGGTGATCTACGGCGCCGGTTTTTTCAGTATTTTCTGGGTGTTGTATCTTTTGTACAGCCATGCGCTGAAACGAAGTGACCTGCTGCAACTTAGCCCAATAGAATTGATGGAGACTCGATTTTCCATGAAGGTAAAACAAGTCATTATCACCGTTACGGGTCTCTCCATTGTAATAGCACTATTCGGCGTAATTTTTAATCTTGAGTTCGCCAGTTTCTTTGCCGGACTGGTTTACAATCTGTTATGGGTTTTTTCTATTCCACTGAGCAAAAGACACAAGAGGGAATTGCAAACTTTGCTTGAAAAATTAGAAACTGGTAAAATGTATGAGACCTGACAGATTTCTAAGACCTGCCGGGTCTCTTGAATTTTACCGCTTCACGCCCACCGGCATTTTCTGGTCGTAATCGCCCATGATCACCGGCGACTGGCGGTAGCCCGTGTAGGTGCGCACGTTTTCGTACACATAGTTGAATAATTCTTCCACGCTTACAATACGATTGCCATCATTATCTGCTTCGCCCTTCAGTCCACGAATCAGGAAGTGTGTGAACACACCCTGTCGCAATCCACTGGATTCCAGGGATGTTTCTTCAGATTTGGACGACATGATAAGCGCGGTGCCCGCTTTGGCCTGAGCCAGATTTTCGTAATAGCTCGTCAGGATACTTTGCGCCGAAGCGCTGCGCATGGCCAGCAAGCTCCCCGAATGGCAGGCATCAGCGATGCAGAGCTTATATTTTGCAGGACTTCTTTCCAGGATTGAAGCGACTTCCGCGTGCATCAGTTTATTGTTATAACCGTCGAAATCAATGGGCAGGAACGAGCCTTTTAAACCGTGACCGGAAAAATAAAGCAGCACCATGTCATTGGGGCCAGCTTTGTAAAAAACTTCTTCCATTGCCGATTTGATATGAGCCAGCGTGGCTTCCTCGTCGATCAGGATGCGGATCTGATCATCGGGCAAAGCGCCGCCTTCCGGGCTTTTCAAGAAAGAATGTATGCGATAAGCATCGTCGTCGGTATAACGCAGCACCGGCATGTGATTATAGGAAGCCACTCCGACGATCACCGCCCAGATTTTGATGCCCGGCATTGATGGCTTGGGCTGGCTGATATTAGGTTCCACCGGGGGAACCGGGATGTCGTCATCCCGCAATACATAAGGGTTTCGCGGTCCCTGGTAGGTACCTTCCCGCCAGTAGCCGCTTACTTTGCTACCATTTTCAAGATGCAGTGTGCCATAGCCGTTGAAGCTTCCGCCGGCCATTTCACCCTCGTAACGTTCTCCATTGGGATATTCGGCGTAGCCTTTGCCGTGGGGTAGGTTATTAATAAATGGTCCGGTATATTTAGCGCCGTTTTTAAAAATATAAGTGCCAACTCCGCTATTACAATCTCCTGATATACAACCGGTTCTAGCAGGTTGCACTGCCAGTACTTCGCCCATGTATTCATCATCTCGCCAAAGACCTTTCTTCGGGGCGCCTTCCGTTTTGTATAAGGCGCCGTTGCCATGTCGAAGCCCATTTTTAAAATCCCCTTCGTAGCGGTCATTATTCACATAAAAAAACGTGCCATTACCTTCGGGCTTACCGTTTCGAAATTGGCCTTCATATTTGCTTCCGTCGGGATAAGCAAAAGTGCCCTGTCCATAATCGCAATTACCTGCGAGACAACCAGACTGAATATCAGCTGTTTCGGATGGTGCGTCTTTACCCACCGACATTACAATGTTGCCAAAGTTATCTACCGGCTGACCTTTTTTCCAGAGTCCAGTGCGTAGCGTACCGTCCATAAAAGTTTTGGTGCCTTTACCATCGGGGTAGCGGTATTGCCATTCGCCCTGGTATTTGCTGCCATCGGAATAATAGCAGACACCTATCCCGTGGATTTCGCCATTCTGAAATTCACCAATATAAACCGCGCCACTTGGATAGATGTAAATGCCTTGCCCATTGATACAATCACCTGAAATGCAACCGGTTTGATTAGCTTCGCGTCCCTTTTGCACAAATTCTTCTACGGAGATTTCCTCCTCCTTCATCAGCTTGCCCTTGCGCCAATCGCCTTCTTTGCGGGTGCCGTCGGGGAATACTTTCACACCTTTGCCGTGCGGATAACCTTTGAGCCATTGCCCCTGATAAACGCTGCCGTCTTCATAATAACAGGCGCCCTCGCCGCTGATCTCGCCGTTTTTGAATTCACCTATGTATTTAGCGCCACCAACCAATACTATAGCGCCTTTACCGTTTTGACAATCACCGGACAAACATTGTGCATTTCCAAGCATGATTGTAAAAACAACCAGGATAAACAGTGTAAAAATTCGTTTCATAAGCGCACCTTCAGATAGGAAATGTGAGATAGAAAAATATTATATCTCACATTTCAAGTTTTTTATTTCATACAAAATTAAGGCCTTCTCACCAAAGCCACCGGCATTTCGGGGTCATAATTGCCAGAAATGGTGGGCGTTTGCACATTTGCAGTGTATTTGCGCACCTGCCGGTAAACGTAATTAAATAATTCCTGAATATTTACGATATCATTGTTGTTCTGGTCTGCTTCGCCTTTTAATCCGCGAATAACAAAGTGGCTGAACACACCCGAGCGCAGTCCGCCATCCTCCAGCGAATATTCCTCACTTTTGGAAGACATGAGCAGGGCGGTACCGCCTTTACTGTCTTCGAAAGCTTTGTAAAGCTTTTGCATTTCCAGATGTGTCGGCGTTTTTAAAGCCAGTAAGCCCCCTGAGTGACAGGCATCGGCGATCACAATCTTGTGCTTGGCCCGGCTCGACATCAGTAAATCGCGCACCTCGGTGTGATACAGCATATTTTTATTGCCATCATAATCAATCGGAAGAAAAGATCCCTCAATGCCATGTCCGGAAAAATAAAACAAAACCACGTCATTTTCATCCGCGCGCGTAAAAATGGAGCGCATGGCGTACATAATATTGCTGCGGGTAGCATCTTCATCGATCAGCAGGCGAATCTGGTTATCGGGCAGGGCGCCACCCTCCGGGCTTTTCAGAAAAGCAAAGATCTGGTAGGCATCGTCATCGGTGTAACGCAGGGTAGGCATGTAGCCGTAACGGGCCGCACCGATAATAACGGCCCAGATTTTAACATTTTTGTCATAATCGATCATCACCGCGCTGCTCCGTTCATTGCTCACATCGCGGAATAATTCTTTCACCGGTTTTCCGGCGTCCCACATCGCGCCTAGAATTTGCCCGTCGGTATAATGCATCACACCTTTGCCATTGGGTTTGTCCAGTTTCCATTGACCTTCATAACGATTGCCACTTTTGTAGTACACAATGCCAGTTCCTTCTGGTTTTCCATCTCGAAAATCACCGACAAATTTGGTGCCATCCTGATATTGATACTTTCCTAGCCCGGTTGCGCAAAAATTAGCATTGCAATTACGCAGATTGGTTGTATCCCCAGGAAAGGACACGCGCCCCCACGCTGCCTGGTACTGGTCGTTTTTCCACTCGCCGCGCAGGGTTTCGCCATTTGCCATATGCATAAGTCCTTCGCCTTCACGTTTGCCGTTTTCCCAAAGTCCGGTATAATAGGAGCCATCATGGTAGTGCATAGTGCCCAATCCATCAAACTGACCATTTTTAAAATTTCCTTCGTACCAGTTTCCGGCTGCGTAGGTGAGTTTACCTTCTCCGTGGAAGTTGTCTTGATAAAATGCGCCCAGATATTCGTCACCATTGGCAAAAACAAAACGGCCGCGCCCTTGGCGTTGCTGGTTGACCCAATCGCCGAGGTATTTGTCACCATTCTTAAAAAAAAGGATGCCTTGCCCCTGGATTTTGCCGTTTTGAAAATCACCTTTATACTCATCGCCATTGGGGAAGAGGTACTCGCCGTAGCCATTGGCACAGTTGCCCTTGATACATTTGCCCTGCTGGGCGCACAGGAGTGTGATAGATGCAACAACCGCTAACATTGTCAGAAGCAATCTCATAAAAGACCGGGTTTTTGATTGTAAAAGCCTCCACCAAAAGTTTTAGTCGTATTCAGGAATGCCCGCTTTAGAATTGGAGTGGGTGCCACCTGCTGTTTTCCTTCAAGGATGATTTAAACTTTCAGTTGTTGAATTGATCGGGTTGGTTTTTTTGTGACCAGGTTGCCCTGTTACAAAGCCTCCCGATATTAAGCATGTAGCGGTTGGGTCATAGAACGGCTTTTGAGTAATATATAAATTTTCATCAGATAAATAATAAACAGGAATCTCGATGCATTATTGCATCCGTACGACGATTTAATTAAATTTTCAGATCAATTGTCGTAAAACTGTATTTTTGCATTTCTGTTTAACAGTTGTGAATATTTATTAAGAAAAAAATCAGGATCATGTTAAGAACGTTAATTGTCGCACTCATGGTATCAATTGCCTTTAGTGCTTGTGCCCAGGAGCAAAAGAAAACCAAAGAAACCGCCAAAGCAGGGGCAAAAGGAGAAACTTTTGGCGAAGCAATCACTGCCGAAGGCGCCATCAGCTATGACGATTTGCTCGCACAGATTCAGGGTAAAGATTCAATGGCAGTAAAAGTAGTAGCCAACGTAGAAGCAGTTTGCCAGATGAAAGGCTGCTGGATGAACATTACCTCTGCCAAAGAAGGCAAGCCGGAGATGATGGTCAAATTCAAGGATTACGGATTCTTCGTACCGAAGGACATTGCCGGCCGCAAGGTGGTTATGCAAGGCTATGCCTACCGTGAAGTAACGCCTGTGGATGAACTCCGCCACTATGCTGAAGATGCTGGAAAATCAAAAGAAGAAATTGAAGCTATTACCGAGCCTAAGGAAGAACTGAAATTTATGGCTTCAGGTGTACTGCTGTTGGCTGCACAGGGCGGGAAGTAGTTCCTGAATACAATAATTTGAACAGTTCAGACGTCTGTCTTTTAAAGTTCAATGGTGTTTGAAGTTTGAGGGTCAATGTTTAAGGTCAATTTTGCATATTAGCCAAAGCTTGTAATTTTTTTCGCAACAAAGATACTTCAAACAAGAAACCGGAAACCTCAAACACCATTCTCAAGAGAAAACAACGCCAGATCACAACCTACCGGGGGAGGCAACCACGGGTGAGCAACGGCGTAACTAAACACGACGCCATGAACTACCATGCTGCAAAAGCTTTTATCCTCGACAAACTGGAGCGCGAGTTATCGGATCAGCTCAGCTATCATGGGCTGCACCACACACTCGATGTGTTGTACACCACCGAGGAACTCTGCTATTTTGAAAAAGTGCCTCCCTACGAAGCGATGTTGCTCAAAACAGCCGCCCTATTTCACGATTCCGGATTCACGATCAGCAATAAAGAGCACGAAACACTCGGCTGCCAAGTGGCACAGCGGTATCTGCCCCTGTACGATTATACTGAGCTGGAGATTGAACGGATCTGTGGTATGATTATGGCGACCAGAATTCCACAGTCACCCCGCAATTTTTTGGAAAAAATTCTCTGTGATGCTGATCTCGATTATCTGGGGAGAGACGACTTTTATGCCATTGGTGCAACGCTCTTTGAGGAACTACGGCGATACAATGTGCTAAGTACAGAAGAGGCCTGGAACAACCTACAGGTCAATTTTCTGGAAAAGCATACTTTTTTTACCCGTACCAACATTCGGCGGCGCACCCCGCGCAAGCAGCATTACCTGGAAGAATTGAGAAAAATTGTAGCCGATTACAAAAAAAATGAAACCTGACAGGCAGCGGAAAAAATCGGACAATCGTTTTAAAGTTAGTTTGATGATATAGGCGTTAACACTCCAGGCAGCCCTGCTTTGCACTCACTAGTTATCATGCTTATAAAATTTCTTAAGGAAGGGCTGCTTGTTTTTCTTTGATGACCCTTGCATTTGCGCGCTTCAGATTACAAAAATTCTTTACTCTTTCCTGAATTTCAACAAAATAAGTCTTACCTTTGACATACGCTTCTTGGCACGGTGGCAATCCGGCCAAGTATCTCTCATGAATATGTGAAGATGACTGGGGAAACGATTCCTCGCATTTTTCAATGCTACGATATTCTCGACAAGTAAACACATCCCCAACCCAAACAGGTACAACACAAAACTACATAACAAAAAAAGCATCAAACGCATACCTTGATCGGAAAATGCAGTTTGATGCCCTGATTATTTTGCCAAATAATTTACGTAAAAAAAAGAGGAAAAACTGTTCTTAAAAACGCTCTTTGTATAATCACAAACACCATACAAAGATAAGTGAAGAAGCATTGCCAGGCAATACAAGCGCTTTATTTTTTTACAGAGCAGATTTTTCTTTTAATGAAAGGAAAATTTACCCAAAAAACTGATTACTAGTTCTTTGAAAATAAAGATCAGCTACCAGAATTGACAGTTGTAATTTTCTGGAATTCGTACGCGTTTTGCGTGAAATTGGCAAAAAAGCATCAAGCACACTGCCCGGTGGAAATGTTGCCTGATGCTCCGATTGTTTTGCCAAATAATTTACGTAGAGAAAAAGAGGAAGAACGATTGTTAACTTGCAACATGGCGTTCTAACCACAAACACAGTACAAATATCGGTGCTCCAGCACTCGAAAACAAGTTCAGAACACCCAATCTAAAACAGATCAGTTCTTGCTCTTTTCCGCAGAAGCAAAACAACATACACCTGATTATCAAATGATTAAATCAAAAGATAATCATATCTTATTGATAAAAACAAACGACATCCCTGCGTGCATCCGGCACCAAAAACATGCCCACACCACTCGACAACAGACGCCGAACGGCGCTCCGCCACACTCGCCGGACACGATCCACACACATTGCACCGAACGCCACCGGCCCTTACCGGGCACGACACGGCATCCTTGCAACTACCACAAATATACAACCAATATGCGCTGCTCGCAGGCTCAAATGACACCCCCGCTGGCATGGCACATTTTGGTCAATTATCCGAGTAACGCAGATCACCCAATTGATTATCAATAATTTAAAAAATTACAATTATCAAAAAGTTGACCTGTAGGTTCTCTTTAGTTTGTTTTACGTAAGATTTGCCAAATGGATGTAAAACAATTATCTACTAAGGTTACTTGAACCCAACAGAATACGCCAGGTGAAAAAATCTTAGATTCCTAATACGTCATCATCCGCCACACCTTCATTTGTAGTGCTATAATTATCACTTGTATTGCTTCGGTTAGAAATTGATTTAGTTGCTGCTGTAACCTGTGGAGTGATGCTGATTGATGTAAACGCGATTAAAAGTGCAATGATAGTACCCATGATTTATAGTTTTAAACTGTTTAAAAATTTGTTTAAAACTATAAGTTATCAGACAAATGACTTTTAACTTTTTGAAGTACTTACTACGCTACAGTTTTCTTTTAAAAAACGATCTAAAATCAATTAAAAAACTGATAATCAGCTATCTAAAATTCCAAATAAGCGCCTTATCTTTACAAAAAAATCAGCTAAAATAGTTCGGTCATGAAGGAATTAAATACCCTGGTAGAGGTCATTTCCAGGAATAAAGTGAAGCGGATCGACATTATCGGGTACTCCAACGGGGCGCCCAATCAGGCCCAGCAATTGTACGAGGAGATCCACGCGGGCAATATTAAAAGCGAAGAGGACATTATTCAGCATTTTTTTCCGGGCAATAAAAATGCGCCTTTTTATTGCAGCAGGCTGAAGCGGCAATTAAAAGACCGGCTACTTAATACAGTATTTTTTCTTGATTTAAACCAAAGTGGTTTAAATGATTTTTCCCAAGCTTATTACACCTGTTATAAAATGGCAGCAGCGGTAAGGATTCTGTTTGGCCGGAATGCCCGGGACGCAGCGGCTGAAGTTGCAGAAAAAACACTTGACTTGGCACTGCGATTTGATATTACAGATGTAGCTTTTACAATGGCTCGAGATCTGAGAATACATTTTGCTACCAATATAGGAAATAGGGAGAAATTTGAGGAAATGGATCGGATACTGGAAGAACAAACCCAAATATTATTGGCAGAACAAAAAGCTGAAAGGTATTTTTCAGATTTGAAAGTAAACTTTATTAGCTCAAAGGCCACCCAAACAGAATACATTGAACGAGCTGCCAAATATGCTCAGGAGTTGAAAGAATTATCAAATACGATCGATTCTTATCGCTTCAATTATATGTCCTTTCTTTCCCAAGTAGTTTATTATGAAATAGCCAACGATTATCAGGGTTTGATTCCAGTATGCGAGCGGGCGCTAATTTATTTTGAGAAAAAAAAGCAGTTGGTCCCAATTAATGTTCTTTTCTCTTTTACCCTGCGTCTCCTGATCGGCTATACACAATTAAAGAAATATGAGGAAGCCAGAAAAATAGTTCCCCGTTGTATAGAGTATGTCCGTGAAGGCACTCATAATTGGTTTGTCGTTTATGACTACCACATGATCCTATCTTTCCATTCCGGGGATTTTCAGGAAGCGTATGAGGTCTCTCAAAGTGTATTGAACCATTCCAAGCTAAAATATCAAAAAGAAAGTGTCATCGAGCATTGGATCATTCACGAGGCATATATTTATTACCTGATCTCCATCGGTAAGATCCAGCCGGATGAGGATAACCCGGTCAAGAAATTCCGCATCTCCAAGTTTGTCAACGAAGTGCCGCTCTTCTCCAAAGACAAGCGGGGCACCAATATTTCCATCATCATTATCCAGATTTTGTTTTTGCTGCATCAGCAGGAGTACGGCAGGATCATCGACCGCATGGAATCGCTCAAAACCTACAACCAGCGCTACCTGCGCCGCGACGATACCTTCCGCAGCAATTGCTTCATCCGCATGCTGCTCACCTTGCCCGAGTGCAGTTTCCATAAAACTGCCGTGCTGCGCAAAGCCCAGAAATACTGGGAAAAACTGCAGGAAGTGCCCCTCGACGTAGCCAAGCAAAGCGCCGAGATCGAGATCATTCCTTATGAAACCCTCTGGGGTTTTGTGCTGGAAGCCCTGGATGAAAAGTGGCATTGAGGAAATAGGCGGTCGGAAGTGAGAAAGCGGAGTCAGTTCATCGGTAATACCCCTTATTTCTTAAGACTCAAATCATCCTTACATAAAACTCTTACGGAACTTATTTTTACAAGCTTCCGTAAGATTCCCTTTCCCGTCTAGAAATAAAAACCTTCTTAATGCGGTTGACCACAGCCTTTTGTTTTTCCAAATGAAAAAAGGTAAAATCCGAAGCAAAGTTTATACCTTTAACGCCAAATAAAAACTGTGCAAGCAATATCTTTGCAAAATATTCATCTAAAGCATTTATTTTCAAGTACTAACGAATAACGAGAAATCTTATGGCTGCGAACACAGATTCCTGGGGCTCCCGAGTGGGGCTTGTACTCGCAATGGCAGGTAATGCAGTAGGGCTTGGTAACTTCCTGCGCTTTCCGGTACAAGCTATACAAAATGGGGGTGGCTCCTTTATTATTCCTTATTTGATTTGTTTTCTTTTGATGGGTCTTCCCCTGCTTTTCGTCGAGTGGTCTATGGGGCGCTTTGGCGGTAAGTTTGGGCACCATAGTACTCCTTTTATTCTGGATACGATGTCAAAGCAGCGTTTCTGGAAGTATATCGGGGTATTTGGTCTGTTCACCAACCTTGCAGTAGCTGCTTACTATTGCTACCTGGAAAGCTGGACGATCGGTTATATCTGGCACTCTATTGAAGGTACCTTCGGTGCGCTTGATCAGGCTGGTGTTGCCAACTTTTTCAATGATTATACCAATCTGAACACAACCACAACCGGTATTCCTTATGAAGCAATCATCTTTTGGCTGCTTTGTCTGGTTTTGAATACCTACATTTTGTCAAAAGGATTAAGCGGTGGTATCGAAAAAGTAGCTAAAATCGGTATGCCTTTGCTGATTTTGTTTGGGGTGGTGCTTGCCATTCGGGCAATTACGCTGAAAGCAGGTAGTCAGGGCGCCATCTTCGATGGTACCGAAGGTTTGAATTTCCTTTGGACCCCCGATTTTAAATCCATCTGGTCGCCCAATGTTTGGCTGGCTGCTGCCGGTCAGATCTTCTTTACCTTATCGGTAGGTATGGGTACCATTCAATGCTATTCTTCCTACCTCCGTGCCAAGGACGATGTGGCGCTCAACGCCATGAGTGCCGGCTGGATGAACGAGTTTGTGGAAGTGGTACTCGGTGGCGCTGTGGTAATTCCGATTACCGTAGGTTATTTTGGTATCGATGGTATGATCGACCTGGTGAACCAAGCGGGTGGTTTGGGACTCGGTTTCCGGACGCTGCCTTACCTGTTCCAGCAATGGGGCGACGTGCTGAGCGTGCTCGCCGGTGTATTCTGGTTCGGGTTGCTGTTCTTTGCCGGTATTACCTCTTCTTTGGCAATGGGTACGCCGATTGTTGGATTTTTGCAGGATGAATTCAACTGGGGGCGCAAAACGTCCTCCTGGGCATTCGGTGCGGCAGTGCTGGTACTTGGTTTGCCCACGGTTATTTTCTTCAAGCAAGGCGTTTTCGATGAATACGACTACTGGGTCGGAACGGTTTCGTTAGTGGTATTTGCCCTATTCGAAATCATTCTCTTCGCCTGGGTTTTTGGTATGGAAAAAGGCTGGCGGGAAATCACTTCCGGCGCTGATATTGTAGTACCAACTATTTTCAAATTCATTATTAAGTATATCACGCCACTGCTGATTTTGATTGTATTCATCGGTTCGTTCTTCGGACCTGCCGGTGGCGATTGGGGAGCAGCAATCAGCGGACTTTTCTCGGGCAAAGGCTGGACCTTCGATCCAGGCTCTGTGATAGGTAAAATCATCAGCCCACAGGTTTGGGAAGTTAATTTCTCCAGAGCTTTATTGCTGGGCGTTTGGATTGTACTTGCGTTGTTGGTGGCTTATGCTTATAACAAAAGACAAAAAGAAGGGAGGTTTACATCATGAATACATCAGCATTAATCATGTATTTGGTTACCAATATTACGGTGATCAGCATTACGGTTTACTTCTTTGTCAAAGTATTGAGAACACCACCTCCTGAAATTCCGGAAGTGGATGAGGATTATCCTGGTCCGGACGGTCCGAAGACTTTTGACGCTACGTAAGCATTGTTATTGCAAATTGTTGATTATTCTTTAAATAAGTAATTAACAATTTTCG
>CAZGAU010000143.1:0-13381 GCA_964523725.1 uncultured Saprospiraceae bacterium | reverse complement strand
CTCGGTGCTGATGGATTGGTTTGGGCTGCCCGAAGAAAATATTAAATCATTATTACATCCTGATTTCTATCATTTACCGATTATCCGGGATTGCAATGCGCCGGCAGGTGGCGGCTATGGTTTAAAATCCGCTATTAATATTCCGGTGGAAACGCATAATTTTCCAAATCCATTTAGCGATACGACAACCATTTACTTTTCTACCGATGAGGAAAAAGTTCGCCTGAGTATTTTCGATGCTCAGGGCAACGAAATCAAGCAGTTGATCAACGAACGATACAGCGCCGGCGAGCACCAGATTACATTTGACGGGCGAAGTTTGCCCCCCGGCAATTATTATTACAGGTTGGTCACAGGCGGCAGGCAAAAAACGAAAAGAATGGTGAAAGTTCAGTAAATGATTTCCACCATTCTATTAATATTTTATCTGAAGTTAAGTAAAGTACTTCATTGCAATATCATGGATGGAAAAATCCGCTTATACATTTTGCGTAAACCTGCTTCCAGTTTTTCCTGGAATTTTAGTTGCTCTCTCAATTTCTTATTTTTTAACATAACTTTTCCTCTCCAATCCATCGGAATACTTACATCATAATTGGGATCCCATTCCGATGACCAGGTATATTTGTAAGCATCCTCTCCGCGTTTAAAATCAAACAGTTGGAGGTTTTTATCGATTGCGTATTTTAAAATATGAATCAGTAAAAGATTGCCAAGACCCGAAGAGCGATAAGCCGGATCAAAACTATGATAATAAAATACGCAGGTAGTGGGTGTGACCAAGGCATACAAGGACCCAATAACTTTACCATGGTGCAGCAATTCCAGAAAGGACGGATACAGTATGTCACTGCCACCAGTATGCTTAATTACCTGATTATGAAACTCCTGTATTGTTTTTTTTGAGAAATCGTATCTGCCATGACCATTTTTGCCCCAGCGTAACTGATGGAGCTTGCTCAGGTTTTCCAGGGCATCTTCCATTGTATAATTATCAGGGTGGTGATCGGCTTCAACGATGCGCACTTCGATGCCGTCTTTTTCCGCCACCCGTACCCTGCGCAATAATTCCCGCTTAAATTTTGGCTTATATTGGTTCAAAAGCCCATCAAGGGTGCCGGGCAATTGAAGGTAAGGAACCCGGTAAGTATTCGTGACTTTTGCCTTCAAATCCGCTCTTTTTTCTGTAAGAAAGGCAGTAAAACCAGCATTCAGGGCTCTCCCGAATATTAAATTAGGACGAATTTCCTGTATAATAAAATCCATCATGGCATGGAAATATTCCGTTTTATGCTCAGGTGTACACAAGGGCTCCACGTGTTCTCCCATAAATGGTTTTAAAAACTCCAACGAAAGCCCAAGCCAGGTAAGCCGGATTTTGACAGGCTGTAACAAGACAAACCCCTCGCCATTATGCAATGCGATCATATAATCGGGGTGAAAATTACTGGGCAAAATTTCTGTAATCGCCTGAATATAAGACGGATGGCAATAAATATTTTTGGAGTCGCTTTTGAGATAAAGCGTTTCCCATTCCTCTTTTTTAATAGCTGCAGGTGACAGGATGCTAAATTCTATAGATTTCAAGATTGGATTTTTTCTTTTTGCGGCAAATTCCATGATGTCTTCCGTCTCGTTACTTGGTAAGCCATACTTTTTTTCTTGGTATAACATGTTTTTGCTGGTTTAATAAATGACATAATTTGAGCAATAAAATGGCCCCTACCTTTATGTTTTAAGCCAAAGAGCCGATTAAATCATAAAAATCGGTAAATAACTACCCTTCTGATGCTTACCACAAAGAAAGCATCAATCCAACAGAAGATAATCCTAAACAGGAATAGCATCCTTGATGATGTTCATTATCATGCAACATTGCAGCTAACTTGACATCATGCGCCTTACATAGAAGTCATCCTAAGATTTAATAATAAGGGGAAGCAGTATAAGGATATTATACCTTATCTGCCCTATCAACGAAGAAATTCAGAATTTGGGAAAATAAACACTTACACTAAGCCAAAAATCATTCGGTAAACTTTAGGGCAAAAACTTAGTGTATGCCGATCAAATATAGTAAACATTAGCAATAAAAACAATTTCATGTATCAATTTATCTGCTTCACGACACAAATTTGCAATCTTATTTTAACAGATAAAAATACAATAGAAGATTACCCTCATTTTAGGGATGATCCCGGTGATTTTATCTATAAAAAAAGGCTAACACGATACGCCGCGTTAGCCTTAAAGAAAATTGTTGGTGCTGTTTTGTGACTATAAAATTTTTAACTCGCTTAAAGTATGTTTTAATTTTGATTTCATCCTGAAGCCTCTGGCAGAAAGCCGTTTGGGCTGAGTCAGCAAGTACCCTTTCCAGGTAACGGGGATCAGCACATCATGATTCATCGACATTTCATCCGTCCATTGATGTTTGTATCCTTCTCCTCTTTTAAAATCAAATACTTTATTACCTCTTTCGATGGCATATTTAAAAGAATGATATAATAACAGGTTACCGATTCCAAAAGAATGATATTCGGGATTAAAACTATGATAATATCCTACGTAATAATAGGGCGTGACCAGTGCATACCTGGAACCGATAACCTCACCGTTGTGCACCAGTTCAATAAATGAAGGGTACATCACGCAGTGCTTCTGCTCGCAGTATCGTGCATGAAAATGCTGGATATCCGGCTCGGAAAAGTCGAAAGTACTAAATCCTTTTTCACCCCAGCGCAACTGGTGCAAACGCTTGAGGTTGTCCAGGGCAGATTTCATGCTATAACCTTCGGGCAGCCGGTGCGGCTCCACTACTCGCAGCATAATTCCTTCTTTTTCAGCCATTTTTATCCTTCGGCGCAGCTCATGCCTGAATTTGTGTTTGTACCGCTCCCAGTAGGCATCCACCGTGTCGGGCAAGGTCAGATAAGGCACTGTATAACTCTCAGTTTTCCTTACATGCAAAGCATCATGTTGTTCTAAAAAACCAGTAAATTGATCGCTAAGCGCCCGGCCATAAATAGCGTCAGGCTGAAGCTCTTTCAAAATAAAGTCGATTAGTGCATTTAGATGTGCTGTTTTGTCCTCTTCCAAGTAAAGCGGTTCAATGTGATCGCCCATAAAGGGTTTAAAAAACTCAATAGTCGTATTCCAGCTATGTTGCCATAATTTAATGGGCTGAATAATTACCAGTCGATCATTACAATAGCCCATAATAATCCGATCTGGGTGAAACTTCTTTGGTAATGTTTCGACAATAGATTTTACATAGGCAAAACTAAAATACACATTTCTGGAGGTACTGTCCAGATACAGTTGATCCCATTCCTCCCGGCTGATTTCCGGAAGCGAACGGATAATAAATCGAATCGTTTGCATAGTGCTGGGTAGATTAATTTAAGTGTAAATGTATAATGTTTAATCATGTACAGAGGCTTATGTCAATGTTCCATTAGGTCAAAATAGCCCAGATGGTTTCGATCAAATTGCTTGATTTCCAGTCCATTATTTTGAAATTGCAAGCCCCGGCGTACGGTAAAATCAGCATCATAATTATTTACCAGTAATAACCCGCCGAAGCAGCGTACCAGAAATTTGCCGCTTTCAAAAACAGCTGCTACAGTGCCAACTTTCATTTTCTCATAACCAAAGTCATTCAAATCAAAAACCTGGGCGTCCCAGATCGTTATTTTCTGGTCTTCGACAAAAGAAAAGGAGCCGTTAAACGGTCGGGTCACCGCACGAATAAAGCGTTCCAGCGCGCGCACGTCCAGGTTCCAGTCGATCAGGCTGTCGGCAGGCGTTCGCTTGGGATAGTAAGTTGGTGCAATAGAATCATCCTGAGGGAAGGCTTTAAAATTATTATATACCAGTTTTTCAATATTCTGCTCGATCAGAAATTTCATCGCCAGGGTATTCTTAAAATGCATGGTTTCGGCGGTGTCGCGTGGAGTGATCTGAAACTTGAAAGTATCGACGATATCTCCCGAGTCCACACCGGGATCATATTGAAATAAATTGGTATAAAATACCTTTCGATCTTCGATGATGGACCAATTCATGGGCGAGCGCCCCCGGCCCAGCGGCAGATTCATAGAGCTTCCGTGCATGCCAAACGCGCCGATCGACAAGCCCGACAAAATCTCCGCAGGGATCAAACGCTGCCAGCCAATGACAAAGGTGATGTCGATTTTCAACGAATTAATATATTCCTGATCGGTTTTGCTTTTCAGCGAGTAATATTTAGCCTGGTAAATTTCAATCCCTTGTGTTTCTTTTGCATTTGTTAAATCCAGGTAATCAGCCACTTCATGCTTTTCACCCAGTTCCGGGCTGATGGTGATCAGATGCCGCACCGGAAAAGGAATTTGTAAATTATTTAATAAAAAAAGCGTCGTAGCTTTACATCCGAAAATAGCAATATTATCAAAGCGTTTCATAAATCTTACGGAAAGGAATGCAATTATTATAAAATTCTGATTTCAAATGTTGGGTTCTGTTGGTGTAATAAGTACGTAATTTTTCCAGATTGGAAGCACCCCTGACCATCCACCAGATCGGATGAATCAATACATGCAGGGGTTTTCGGGCTTGAAATTCCTCGGAATCATGCGGATGCCCGAAACGCCAGACGCCCGTGGAATCGGAGAAATATTTAATTTCCCGGAAATATTTATTTTGATACGTGTGCTCAATACCCATGATAGGTGTATCATATTTCTGAAAAAAATCATTGGGTCTGTGAATACTGATCACTTCCACCTCCGCATCAAAATATTTCTGAAAAACCTCCACTTCCTGCGCCAACCCCCGATGAAAATCATCATAAATCAATGGATCAAAGTGAATGCTGATGCAATGACCAAGCTCCCTGATTTTACAGACATTCTCATAATCCTGCGGGGAGAAGATATTATAAAAATTGGAACGCAACAGAAAAAAATAAGTGGCTTTAATGCCCAGTTCTGCCTCAATGACAGCGGTTTGCAATGCAAAATTGGTGTCGAAATCAATATCATGGCGCAGCGCCATTTGCTGATCCTGCCCGTTTAAATCCGGGAAAAAACAAGTTTTATAATTTTGCTGTAAAAAGGCATCCAAAAAACTATCATAAGCGCCCAGATCATTTAAAAATGCATTCATAATAACTGGTGTTTAAAAGGCATTATATTTATTTCACTTTAAATCAATGATTTAAAAAATGGGGATGGGGGGTATTTAAAATCCCCTCGGGAAATGTTTTTGAAATTTTAGTTACTTCTTACCTTTTTAAAAATTACATTGTAGATCATGCGGTACATGTAGCGAATATCGGTGAGCAGTGGTTGCCGTTCGTAGGCTTCCAGGTATCTTCTTTCGATGGCGACTACATCGTTGAGGTCTTTTGGAATTTCTACATACACGGGGGGTATCAGCCCAGGCTTGAATTTTTTTCTATACTCCTGAAAATCAGTCGGGTACAAGCTAAAATAATGCTTGCTGATCGGGCGCACTCCAAAAATCTTCACTTCACCGCGCAGCAGATTGAGCAGCATGGGAAGTTCGTCCAGCCAGTATTTGCGCATAATGCGCCCCACGGTATTTACGCGCGGGTCATTCTTCATTTTGCCCCCCTTTTGCAAGCCGTAGCGCTCGTACACCAGATGCTGTACATACTCGGAGTACGGATACATGGTGCGGAATTTGAGCACCTTGATGGGCTTGCCGTTTTTACCAATCCGCTTCAGCTTAATGAGCGGCCCATAGGTAGCTTCGGTATTGTAATCCGGCTCGCCGATTTTTTCTGCTGCAAAAAACAGTTTGCCATCGGCTTTTACAGCGTCGAGCAGCCGAAAGCCGCATGAATAAAGGCGACCGTACATTTCCATTTCGGAGATGACGCGGTTGCGCCCGCCGGTTAGCATAAAATAAAAGCGCTTGAAGTAAGGCAACTTGGGCCATACGCGTTTTACCCAATAATCAAAGAAGAAATACAGGCTGTTTAATGGCCAGAAATACTTCGACATAACCCGCTCCTGCCGCAATTGTGATGTTTCGATACAACCGATCATGCGACCATTAGGTACCAGGTTCTCGTTGATTCTTTCCAGGAATTTGTTTACATAACGGATATCATTGATCCGTTTCAGGTTAATCACGCAATCCAGCCCATCGGCATAGTATTCTTGTCTGGCTGTGAAATTGATCAGATTGAGCGTCGAAGAAGTATTGAGAATAGCGATATTCCCCACGTCATCGAGGTCAACCCAGTCTTCAATAAAATTAATGACCCTTTCCGGCAATCTTTCCCGAAGTTCCTTCCGGTAAATGTCATTGGTGTTGGGTGTTTGTAAAAACACCAACTCAGGATTAGTGTGCTCATGATTCATAGTGTTGTAGTTTAAGTGTTCATGAAATAAAATTTAAAGTGATGGGGAACCATCAAGGGGAAATTGTTTGGGTGTAAATTCAAATTAGTAAGGGAAAAATCTGAAATGATTAAGTACTCAGACCGCTCTAAGTCTGATAAGGGAGAATTGATTTTGTTGAAGTATAAATTTAGTAGAGGACAGATTTGAAGTGTAAATTCACCGAAGCTTAATGAGCCAATATTTGACTACATTCTTCAGGTTTTGAGTGTATTTTTCTTTTAACCAGAGGGAATAATCGTTTGTCCACCGTTGTGGATGAAAATTAAACATGACTTGATCAGGAAAATTGCTCTGTTTTATTTTTTCAATGATTTCACAGGTACCGTGGAAAGACAATCCAAAATAATCTTCCACTTTGTCTCTAACGCTTACTTGGTGTCCGTCCCATCGTCTTCCGGTGTCCGTCAGGTAAAAAACTTTTTGAAAATTCAGATCAAAATAAGGTTCGCCGATTATATCATAATCTTTGTAATTATAATGTTTCCAAACATCTTTATTATCAAATTTTGACCGAGGGCTTCCGTGCATACAAATGGTAGAAACCGGCACGATTTGCCTCAGTTTTTTCAAATGACTTTCAAACAATTGCACAGCTCGGTGCGGGTCGCCATTCGCAAAATCCATATCTTCGTAATGATAGCCCACTTCATGTCCCAATGAATAAATTTCTCTGATCACTGATTCATCAAAACTCTCCGGCACCATCCGAAAATAGTAGGTCCCGACAATTCCTTTTTCATGTTGAATCCTGGCAAACTCCAGCGAATGCAGCTTCCGGTCGTCCACATCATGGCGAAGCATCACTGCTTTTTTAGCAGGGGTTGTCAAAAAATCTGCAAAGGTCTGGAACTGAAACCCCGCTCCTTTGAGCGTATCCAATAATGAACGGTAAATATCCAGTGAAAAGTCAAGCATAAATATACAAATTTATTTTTATATTTGGAATGGTTATTTGAAAAAATCTAAATTTTTATTGCAGCGACAATTTTCCTTGGTTGTCAATTAATATTCCGGACCAACATAAAAGCCTCTGCATAATATTTTCCGATGGCCACACCCCAGCGTTGCGCCTGTATTGTCAGGGCTTCCGGGGATCGCGGATGCGGATAGGGTCTTTTTTCAAATTCATAGGATTCCATTCCTTTTATTTTTGCCTGTAAATTCGCTTCGGATATTTCAAAAAAAAGATTCGGTATAAAATGCCGGGGATCGGAAGCCGCCCGCCACTCTGTGCCGGAGGGCGTTTCAAAAGCTATAATGGTTTTCACCCGTTCATGCTGCATGGGGCGTGTGGCGGTAATCACCGCTTCAAAAGTTCTTTGATGATCGATATTTACATCGCCGCCATGATGTGTAAAGATTACCTCGGGTTGGAATTGCTCTTTTTCCTTTTCCACTACTTTTATGATATCGAGTAAATCCACGCTGTCAAAGCGGTTGTCCGGGAAATCATAAACCCCAACCGACTCATAACCAATGGCTTGCTGCGCTGAGTAAATATTTCTCCGGTGTAATTCCAGTGCTTTATCCCAGGATTCCCGATCCCGCGTATCCGACCTGGAGGTAATGCCTTCACCCAAAATCACGGCCCGGCACTGGCAATTATAATCATTTACCAATCGGTTAATCGTTGCGCCGAGCCCCAGGAGTTCATCATCGGGGTGGGCTACCACCACCAGGATTTTTTTGTTGCGTAAACTATCTAACATATTGTTTTTGAAGTAACTAAACTTGTAAAAATATTTATAAATCTTTGCTGCTGCCTACCATCGAAGAACTGTGCCTGGCGGCTTAGTAATTGCGGCAAATGCTTCTCTTTCATGATATCATTATCAAAATCGTCAAAAGAAAAAGCCAGTTGCTCAGCAATAAAACTATCATTTATACGGAGCTGATTATCAGCGGTTACCCGCAGGTACAAAACGCCGCCAACGCTCAGGTATTCATAAGCGACGGTGCTGGGCGGTAAGATTGCCACCGGACATTTACGCATGTAATAAAGCATTTCTTCCGCCGAAATATCAAATAACCATTTGATTTCCAGATTAATACTCTCAATAAAATGCCTTAATTTTTCCTCGTATTGGTAGGCTGGTCCGGTTACTACATAATATTTAAAACTTTCATCAAGGGTTGCACACTTTTTCAAAACTTCCAAGGTGTCATTATGGGGATCGGCGCCGCCCATGCAAATGAGAATGGCAGCTTCCCGGTCTTTAAAATCGCGATTCCTGGCGGCTTCCCGAAAGGGTTTTCTCAACAAAGCGTATTTTAAACCCAGGTAAAAACGAGTATAAGATTCGGCATCATAATCCGATTCCATGATACCGGCCGCATGATTAATTATTACATCCACCACAAAATGATACGCATGAATATCATCAATGCAAACCACCGTGCAGCCCTTCTTTCTGATCGTTTTTTGATAATCGGTCCGGAAATGATAACCGTCCAACACCACGATTTCATTGCCTCTAAGCATGGTGTCGCACAGATATTGCGCTTCCTGATCGTGATCTTTTGTAGCCGGTAATTCTGTGATGGTTTCGCAAATTTCCAAAATCTGCGTGTGTAAAGAAGGTAAAGGTTCCCGTATCATAAAATGACAACTAAAATGATCCCGAAGCATTTCGGCGAGCGCCAGAGATCTGAATACATGCCCTAAGCCCATTTTTGCGTGCCCGTCTGCCCGGAAATACACGATTGGTTTAGGTTCGTCGGTCAAACTGCCTCCAACACTTTGCTGATTACAAAGTCCTGCTCGGCATCGGTGAGCATCGGGTACATCGGTAAGCTGAGACAGCCCTCGTAATATGCTTCAGACAGAGGAAAATCGCCTTTTTTGTGTCCCAAGCTCCGGTAATATGGGAAAGTGTGCACCGGTACATAATGAATTTGTGCATAAATGCCCGCTTCTTTTAACTGATCGTATAATGTTTTTCTGTTTTCCACCTGAATGACATACAAATGATACGCATGCCCAACCCCGGCCGGCGGCACAATTGTGGTCACCTTTGTACCGGCAAATGCCTCATCATATTTTTTAGCGATTTCACGTCGGCGTACTAAATATTCATCGGCCCGGCTCAATTGTGAAATACCCAGTGCACACTGCACATCGGTGATGCGGTAATTATACCCCAACTCCTGCATTTCATAATACCAGCCGCCGTGATTTTCATGAAGTAAATGTTCATCTCGTGTGATGCCGTGCGTACGCAAACGCAGCAGTTGCTGATATAATGTTTCATTATTGGTTGTAATAACTCCACCTTCACCGGATGTAATATGCTTCACCGGATGTAAAGAAAAAATCGCCAGGTCGGCATACACGCCATTACCGCAGTGTTGCCGGACGCCTTTGCTGTCTGTAAAATAACCGCCTGGTGCATGGCAGGCATCTTCGATAATCCAGAGATCATGCGCATCCGCCAGCGCTCTGTACTGCTCCATATCGACCGGATAGCCTGCAAAGTCCACCGGAATAATGCCCTCGTAAGTGCCACGCGGCGCGCTTTCGAGCAGTGCCTTTACCCGATTGATATCCAGAAGAATCGTAGCCGGATCGATATCAGCAAACACGACTTCGCCGTTGCAATAACGCACACAATTCGCCGATGCCGCAAATGTAATAGGCGTTGTAATAACTTTACTGTTTTCATTTACACCCATTACCATGGTGCAAAGATGCAGGGCTGCCGTGCCATTGGCCACCGCCACTGCATATTTTGAACCGATATAAGCGGCAAATTTTTCCTCAAATTCGCCGACCTTGGGACCGGTCGTCAAATAATCCGCGCGCAGAGCCGTTACAACCGCGTCGATGTCGGCTTGAGTGATATCCTGTCTTCCGTAAGGAATTGCATTCATATCATTACTTTTTCGCGTACCGCAAAGGTAGGATCGATGTGTATTCTGATCAAGTCTCTGATCTCGTCCACCGTGAGCCATTCGTCGTTGGCGCCGGAATTATACTTGAAGCCCTGTTCTACTGCGGTAGCGCCAAATGTTTTCATGTATTCTTCTTTTGGCCAGGTTGTGTTTGGTGGCAAGATAGCATAATATTTGCCCAAATCAACGGTGGAAAATGAATCGGCTTCGGTGATCATTTCTTCATGAATTTTTTCACCCGGCCGAATACCCACGATCGGGTGTTCACAATCAGGTCCTACGGCCATAGCTACATCCATGATGCGATAAGACGGAATTTTGGGTACAAAAATCTCCCCGCCCCAGGCACGTTCGATGGCATTAAACACCATTTGCACGCCTTCTTCCAGCGAAATGCTGAACCGGGTCATGCGCTCATCGGTGATCGGCAATACGCCATCCTTACGCTTATTCAAGAAAAACGGGATTACCGAGCCTCGTGAGCCTAATACATTACCATAGCGCACAATCGAGAAAGAAATATCCCGCATACCTTTCAGGTTGTTGGCGGCGATAAATAATTTATCCGAGCAAAGCTTGGTAGCGCCGTAAAGATTGATGGGCGCTGCGGCCTTATCCGTAGAAAGCGCCACCACCTTTTTCACACCGCAGTCCAGCGCCGCACCTATTACATTCTGAGCGCCGAGCACATTGGTCTTGATACATTCAAAAGGGTTATTTTCGGCAACGGGCACGTGTTTCAGCGCAGCGGCATGCACTATGATGTCGATACCTTCGCAGGCTCTCCTGAAGCGATTATCATCTTTAATATCGCCTATTACATACTTAATAAATGGATACTTATGATGTGAATAAGTTTGTGACATTTCAAACTGCTTAAACTCATCGCGGGAGTAAATAATCAGTTGTTTTACATTTGGAAAACTTTCTGCCACCATCTCGACAAATTTCTTGCCGAAAGACCCGGTTCCACCGGTTATCAGTATAGATTTGTTGTTTAAATCAAGCATGCGAATTAAATTTTTGTTTGTAATGTTGAAATAATGTGATTGGGTAATCTTTAAATAAAGAGGAGAATTATTTAGTTTACATTATTTAAAAAGCCATATAGTAAATGGCTTGTACATGTTTTCAAATTAATTACGTTCAATCAGATCCATCGCTTCATCGATGGTTGCGACTTTGAATCCGCCGGCTGCGCATTCTTTTACTACGGTTTCAAAATACCCCGGAGAGCAGCCATATTTTGAAGGATTATTGGACACATCATGTGTATAAAAAATCAGCCAGGCATTATGATCCATCGCAGACTGAATGCTTTGAAAAATCTGGTCAAGTGAAAGTTTATTTTCATATAATTTAACGGCTTTCAAATTACACAAATCGGTGCGTCCTGCATTAATGCCGTGCTCTATACCTCGGGCAGTCCTGAATCTAGTGCTCAGGTATTGTTTAATACCCCGGGTTTGTGAACCAAACGGATAGGAAAAATTCCTGAAGTTCATATCAGGAATAATTGCATTTATAGCTTCCTGATTATGTTCAATATCAAAAATACTTTCTCTCAAACTCGTCTTACTCAAATCAATATGATTAAAAGTGTGGCAAGCCAGTTCGTGTTTGCAATAGATCGCCTCCTCCAATTGTTGCAATGTAAAGTGATTTTCGGCATCCTGCATAAAAGAAAGTGCAATGTAAAACGTCCCGCTAAATCCGTATTTTGATAAAATACCGCCGCCATTTTCGAATGCAGAGGCCGGTGCATCATCAAAAGTAAATGAAATGATCGGTTCTTTTAGCTGAACGTCCGTATATTTGCGAAAGCTTATATTTGCCCACCCGCGCTTGATGTATTTTAAATATCTATCCATTAATTTTATGATTCAATGACAAGGAAGTTTGTTGTAGCCACAGCTTGATCTCTTTGGCCAGCTTCCTGGTGAAATAAATGGATCCTTCCCGGTTTAAATGGTCTGGATCAATAAAAAAATCTGCTCTGGATACAAATTCCTGATCATTGGAGTAAATAAAAAACGGAATATTATGCTCTTTTGTAAAGTTTCGAATAAAATCAATCGTGGGTGTATGATCTTCCAAAACGCCATAGTTTGGCGATACAGCTATAATCAACCGGACTCTTTTTTCCTCAAATCGGGCAACCAGTTTTTTGAATTCAGCCAATGTTTCCAGGTCTAGCGGATTGTTATCCACCACTTTTTCCACACCTTCGCGCACAAACACAGGATCGATATGACCGTCCCTTGGCTTCCAGCCTTTTTCTTCTTTATTTCCATCCAAACCTTGAATAAAGTAAGGCCTGATCAGATAATAAAAACTGGAATTATATGCGTAAAGCCTTGATAACATCAATAATCTCTCATATTTTGAGATTTTATTAATAAACGGTCGAATTTCTTTATGATCTTTATAAAATGGTCGTAAAAAACCATTCTCCACATAGGAGGGGGGATCCTCCAGCATATTGCCTTCTACATTCAAGATCACCAGTTTAGGTGCATATCTCGCCAAAATCCCCTCCTGGATGCTCCGGAAATAAGCCATCCCCTCCCCTCCCCTGCTGGCATCCCAACAAGTCATTTTCAAGGAATCTTCGATGATGAATGGATTATAATTCATTTCTCCCCGCGAGCTGCCCAGAATTATTACATCCTCATTACATTGCTCCAGTGAATATAGAGCCTTGTAATAACGTCCATCGGGGGAATGATCCCGAAGGTAATCTAATATTTCTCCTGCTAGCTGATCAAACAGAACAAGCAGAAAAAGGACGCCCAGGGTTCTTATTGTCAATTTTATCATAAGTACTAAAATTGAAAGTAAATAAACTGGCTGCCGTCAAAAACCCCCAAGCCAATAATAAAAATCAGCATGGTCACAATCGTGGAAATTCTTACAAATGCATATTCATGATTTAGCAACTTTACCTCTGGCTGATACTCATGAAAATAATCAACTATGAATAAAGTCATGATTCCCAACAGCGCAAATGCAAAAATGCCTTTATCTCCGATATGAATGCTATTCCCGGGGTGTGTAAACATTACATTAATAAT
>CAZGAU010000142.1:0-13405 GCA_964523725.1 uncultured Saprospiraceae bacterium | reverse complement strand
AATTCTCTTTTTCCCGTTTCTTTTTATACCCGATTTTTTAGTTGGGTAGAGTAGTGCCAGGCTTTGCCCCAGGGAATAAAAAATGCCCTGCTTTTTTGGTGCAACCAGCTTCCGCGCAGGTTTTCGGCAAAAAAAAGTACGCCGCCGGGTTTTAGCACCCGGTGGATTTCGTTCAGCGTCTGTTCGATTCTTGCATACTGTCCCCTTGCGCCTACCGCACCCAGCATGGATTTGAACACTACAAAATCAAAGGTTTCATCCGCAAAGGGTATTTGGGTGGCGTTCACATCGTGATAGGAGATCAATTCGGTCAAACCTGCTAGTTCGTGCAGCTGCTTCGCTTTCTCCGACGGGAAACCATAATCGCTGCAACAAACCTGTGCTCCGTATTTTTTTGCAAAAAAGTAGCTTAAACCTCCGTGCCGCGAGCCTAGCTCCAATCCATACGACAGATCAGGTTGCTGCGCTGCTACAAAATTTTCCCAGTGTACCACTGCGCGTTTCCAGGTGGGGACGTCCCATTCAACGACAATTTGGTAGTCGATGGGTGAAATGGGCTTAATGGGTTGAACGGGATGTGACAAGTCGAAATGAACCTTTGATAAATCCGCTGCCGTAAGCAAGATGGATAATCGGATACACCAGAAGGCTGATCCACTTTGCCCGCCAGGAGAGTTGATTTACAAATGAAAAATAAATATCCGCCAGCAGATACAGCGCCAGCGGCAGCAAAAAGACCCAATGCAGCCAAACCAGCACCAACGCCAGGGAAAAATAGACCGTGAACATAGACGGGATCAAATGCCGCCACTTCCACTCCCCGGGTACTTTTTTCAGCACCAACGGTTTGTACAAGCCGTATTGAAAATACTGCCGGAACAGCGCTTTCAGGCTGGAGCGGGGATAATAGTATAATTTGATATCCGGCGACTGATAAATTTTTAAACCTTTGCTTTTAGCTCTGTAATGAAATTCATCATCCTGATTGCGCACCAGATCGGTATCAAACAAACCGGTTTTTTGGAAAATCTCCTTGCGCCAGGCGCCAAAAGTTACCGAATCGGTGTAACCCTCGTACGCTTCCTGATGTACCCGGCTATTGCCGATACCAAAAGGCGTACAAATCGCATTCGCCACAGCCGCCTGGGTAGCATCGTTGGCTTTGGTGCGTGTGGGACCGCCCACAATATCTGCATCGGTTCGCTCGAAAGTAGCGATCACCTGTTCGAAATAGTCCGCTTCATACTCGGTATGCGCATCCAGCCGCACGATGTATTGCCCCCGGCATTGCGGAATGGCGATATTCAGGGCATAGGGCACGTACTTTTTTTCGTTGAACAACAGGTGGATATTGGGATACTGCTGCTGCCATTGCTGCACAATGCTGCGGGTGCGATCCTGCGAATTGCCGTCGATGATAAACAATTCTTTATCTGGCGGATGCGACTGCGTAAAGAAATGCAGCACATTTTCAATATATTTTTCCTCGTTTAAAGTCGGGCAAATAACCGAAAGCATCATGATAGCAGGTTGTGCTGCTTTTGGGGGTTCAGATAAGAATAAAAATGTTTGATCTTACCGGAAGCAGGGCGCTCGATCTGATCGACTTCCTCGATTTCCAGTTTCATACCAGGCTCCAGGTAAGTGACGATATTTTCTTCGATGATCTCAATTTCCGCTGCGCTTAATTTTCGCTTGGCATCAATTACAAAAACCAGCGTATCCAGCGCGGTTTGCTTGATAATAAATTCATTGATAAAACCCGCTTTTTCCAGGATACTACGGGAAATGTAATAAAAAGTGAGTCCAGGCGATACCCGCCCGCTGGGAAGTTGCACAAAATCATTGGTTCTGCCGAGCAATTGCGTGAGTACCCGGCGTCCGTTTTTGATTTCGATCACACCTACATCACCGATTTCGTAGCGGATAATCGGCATGGCTTGATTGAACAAGGACGTGCAAAGCACCCTGCCGGGCGTGCCCTCGGGTACTTGTTTGCCGGCTTCATCTACGATTTCCAGGTAGATCAGTTCATCTGACAGCAACCACTCACCCGCCGGGTTTTCAAAAGCGATAATACCCAGTTCGGAAGCGCCGTATTCATTTACTACCGGTATGCCGAATCCCTTTTCTAAAATGACTCGATCCTCCGGGGTACAGGCTTCGGAAGTGACCATACAGACTTTCAGGCTTGGGCAAATATTTTTTAAAATAATTTCATTTTCAGCGCAATAGCGTGCGAAATAGACCAGCGAACTGGTATAGCCGTATAAGTAAGCAAATTGTTCTTGTTGGAATCTTTTAACCCACTTCGCCAGTACTGGTTCGCTCAGATCAAACACCGGGAAGCGCCGCCGGTTGGCAATTCTATCCTTGAGGGTTTCTTTCCAAAAGCCGATTTTATCAAAAGGAATACCGTAAAATCGTGCCTGTTTGGAGCGAAATGTAACCCCGTGCCGGGCATAGAGCGCTGCCAAGTGTGCCCAGGTCAGTGCATGTGCGTATTTATCTTTGGCGTAGAAAAACGGATGTCCTGAAGACCCCGAGGTATTCCCGACGTACACATCTTTGACTGATTCGAAAGTATCCGATAATAATTCGGACAGCGGCGCCTGAAAGCTTTTCTTGGTCAGGATCGGAAGATCTTCCCAGTTGGTAAAATTTGCCGGTGCGATGGATTGATAAAACGGGTTATGTTTCAAATGAAAATGGGCAATATCATTGCGTTGGGTCTCCTGCCACGCGTACAATGCGGCAGGCTCCATCCTGGAAAGCTCCAGCACTTTCTGCTTTGCCGCCGCCAGCGGGAAGCCCTGCCATTTCATGATTTGTTCAAAGAGCATTACCTAGTTAAAATTAAAAGCTTGATTGGCTTTTCTTAAGGAAGATGTGTTTGTGCCAGGTGTCATTTTTAAAGACTAATCCTATTTTTTCACGCTTAATTTCCTCCTGCTTTTTGACATTGCCTCAAAAAGCAGCAAAAAAGGCTAGGCAAATCAAACTCCTCCGTCGAACAGTGATTTGCCGGCCAGCCGCCACGCATACAATTCTAAAACAAAATTATTACTTCGAAAACTTGCGTTGGTGTATTGCTCACCGTTTGGCTAAAGTAGCCGGACTTTATTACTTTCAGGATGTAATATCCATAGTTGATATCAGGACAAAATCTCTCGCCATTTCGCCAATACAATCGCTTCATCATATTCCGCCACCTGCTGTCGACCATTTTGCGAAAGCGTTGCGCATAGCTCGGGTGACTCAATCAATCTTACAATGGCTTCACACATACCCTCCGTATCACCCGGCGCGACCATCAAGCCTGTCTTTTCCTGCTCCAGCAGGTAAGGGATGCCGCCCACATTGGTGGACACCACCGGCAGCCCCAGCGCCATGGCTTCGATCACACTCACCGGCGTATTGTCGGCATTGGTGGTATTGATAAAAATATCATAATTCTGCGCCAATTGGTGCCAGTCGGTTTTGGACAGCCGTCCGGTAAAGGTGACCTGTTCTTTTGCATCCAAATCCATCGCCAGTTGCCGGCATTGCTCCAGGCTACCGTCTTTATCGGGGCCGACCATGCACAGCACTGCTTCGGGGTATTGTTTTTTCAAAAGAGCTAAAACCCGGATTGCCATGGCCGGATTGTAGGTCACTTCAAAAGAACGCACCCAAAGTAGCCGGGGACGAACCTGTATTCGAAGCTTAAAACAATAATCCTTGATTGGAATAAAATTGGGGATCACCACCGTTGCATACCCATGCCGTGCGAAGGCCGCCTGCATATAACCCGAGGGTGCCACATTCCGGTAAGCGAATTGAAATATCTGCCGGCATAGGTGGGGATGACGATCCAGCCGGGCGGGTAAATTCCCGCCGTGGAGTATAGGAATATAAGGTTTACGGATGACCTTTGACAATTGACTTATCAGCCAGGCATAATAAAAGCTCCACGTACTGTAAGTATCAATCAGGACAAAATCGAATTCCCGCCGCCGGCGGATCAGGGTATTGGTCATATCCAACAAGCGAAACAACAAGTTGCGCCGGTCGGAAGTATAGATCAGCTTGTATTTCCGCGCCAGCAGTGGCCCCAGCGTTTCAATGCTGGTCGGCGAGTACCCGTGCTTCGACAGCTTGTTGCCGACGTAGAGGATTGTTTTCAAAATATACCTTTAAAAATCCGACTCCAAAGTACAAGCCCACCATAGCCAAACGCGTCGCGGAGTGAAACATGGTCAGAAATGACAATAAGGTAAAAATGAGCAGTATGGATTTATTAATGCCCCGCCTTTTAAAATAAGTAGTAAAAGGCAATAAAATCAATGAAATCAAAAAGATAAAGCCAAATATTCCGTGCTCGGCCAGCAAGCGGGTTTGTTCGATATGCGAAATATTTTTATACCCGTAATCCGGGCGAAGCAGATTGGATACCCCAATACCCACCCCAAACATGGGATGATCCAGGAACATCTCCAGATCAGTCCGGATGATCTCCGAACGGCCGCTGGACACGCTAGCCAAATCTTTTTCTTCCAGACCCCTGGAGGTGGCGTAGGTCTCTCCCTTGTATCGTTGTAGCAGCACGCCCCCGGTCAGGGAATCCACAAAAAGTCCGACGCCGAGCAATAATCCCAACAATACGCCGAAAGAAATGACCTTACCGAAAGATAATTTGCGTTGCAGGATCAGCATACTGACATAGGCAAAACCCAGGATCAGAATGGCTGCAATCACCCCGCCGCGGGAGAAGGTAAGCAGGGCCCGAACCAGGAACAAAATCAACAGGATTAGGTCTATTCTACGACTAATCAAGGGCGGTAATTTCCATAAATACACAAATCCGGTGATGATAATACCCAGGCCCAGCATGGTGGATACCTGGTTGGGACCGTACCCGGCACTGGCGCCGAAGTTTGCCCCCAGCTCAAACCGCATCTGGGAAAGCGAAGGGCTGCGCAGGATCACATGCACCAGTACCGTGACCAAAGGAAACAGCGCGTACCGGAGCAATTCGATGAATTGGGGTAAAGACAGCCGCCTTCCGGAAAAATAGATCAGGGAAAATACCAGCAAAATCAGTCCGCCCAACTGGAAGGTCAGAAATTCCCGGAAGGCCCGTAAATCCGGTGGCGCGGAAAGAATAATAGCTGGTATGAGCAATAATAACAAAAGGATATATGCCCAGTTGTAGCTTTGCCGCCGTTCAAAAAATATACCTAGTAACAAAAAACCAATACACGTTATTTTCCCAAACTCCCAGGGCAGAGCAGCCCCGTTCATTCGAAACCAAATCTCCATACTGGCAATGTAGATCGCCGCCTTGTGCGCTTCACCGTTCCGGTTGCGGGTTTGCAGCAGACTGATAAAAAAATACAAGGACACCAACAACCCGTAAATCGTGGCGATGCTGCCAAAGAAGGGAGAGATCAATCCCAATAGGATATGGAAGCCTAGTGGGCCGTATTGTTTTATGGAAGAATTAATTCGCAAATTCGCTGATTGTAATATCGATAGGTAAATTTTCCGGCAATCTGTTGTGCCCGAATTGCCATGCTATTGAGATTTATTTGATCCATGTTGGAAATGATGGACTGAAAAACCGTTTCAAAGCGACTGAGGTCCGTTTTCCACAAAAAACCATTTTCCCCATCCTGGATATACTGCGGAATCGAGGACACATCCGATACCAGCGGCACACAACCAAAATTCATTGCCTCCGCGATTACTTTGGGGAAACCTTCCGAGGCAGTAGATGGCAACAAAAAAAGATGCGATTGGGCATAAATCGCATTGATTGCGGTTCTATCCAGAAAACCGTGAAATACAATAGGATAAGGTAGATTCGTAGCCAGCTGTTCGTATTCGCGGCGCTGCGGCCCATCGCCTACCAGATGGATGGCGCCAATCCGCTCCGAATGAATGGATCGGAAAGCCTCCAGAATCCGGTGAACACCCTTGGCATCTTCCAGCCTGCCGACAAAACAAAAATCCAGTTTACCGCTGAAGTCCTTTTGCATCAGCGCGGCTTTGCCCGCTGCGATATCCGCTTCATCCAGGCAGGGATTTTCAAAGCTCAGGCAGTGGGCGGGTTGCCCCGGCCAGCGCCCATTGATGGTGACCGGACGGCGGTTGAAGGTAGTCAGCCAAAGTTTCTGCAAGCGATACCCCAATGGAGGATTGGCCTGAACCCAATTGCCCGCGTATTTGAACCAGCCCGGTTTTTGAGTAAACCAACTCAGGTAGGGGATCAGATACACCCCCATGCCCGTCGGCGCGCGGAATTGAAACACATCCACCCTGGTCAGCACTTCCCGAACAGTTTGAATAGTCTTGGGCGCACCGGCAAGCACGCTCCATTTATCCCGCAGAGAGCTGCCACCGCTTGGCGGGAGCGGCACAAAGTGGACATTAGCGGCGGTATAAGGTAAAGAACTCGCGGGAGCTTCCCCTTCGTGTAAAACCGCCACGTGATAGATATCGTCAAAGATCGTCGCCAGATGATTGATCTCACGTATCGTGGCGCCCCAACCAACGATTTGATCGTTGTGGCGGTAGTGTTCGGTATGGGAGATGATGGCGAGTTTCATATTTTTATATCGCCCCTTCAGGGCTGAGCTTATCACAGGGCACAGCTCTAATCCCATAAATACGGTTCATCGTATGCTACTCCGTATGCTGTTAAACATGAGGCATCCCGAATTTTTGCTGCACTCGTCCCATCGGGACGCAATATTGGTAGAAATGATCCATTGTGTCGATTTGCATGCCGTAGGTATGCTTTATAACGCGTACCGATGGCATGCCAAAACGTGTTTTTTTACAAATATCTACTTCGTCTCTTGATTTAAGCAGCTATAGAGGTATGGCGCCGGACAGTCTCTTCAACCTGCTCCGATTTTTCGTTTTGCAGGAATAGCTTTGCCCAGATTTCGAGGGCAAAAAACTTGGCCAGGACATAACGATCCGTATTGCTTACAAAATAGTCGAGTTGTTTTTGATTCAAATCAAGCAGTTCGCCCAAGAATCCCTGATGGAAAAGGTTTTTGTCAATACGAAGATAATTGTACCCGTACATTGGGAAGCCATTTTTCTTTTTATAAACCAGGGAATCTTTCAGGTATCTTTGAGCAGCCTGTCTTACAATATATTTATCCATTAGAAATGGATGTTTATAATTGTAAAACCTGGAAGTTCGACCGATCTTGTATTTTACCGGTAAATTCAATGCAAATTGTAGGACGGCTTCATCGAGAAACGGAAAACGCGCTTCAATAGAGGAAATCATACCCATCCGGTCATTGCGCCATAACAAAGCAACGATGCCTTCGTACATCATTTGGAAGGATAAGTACTGATCCTGCCGTTCTTTAGGCGGCACATGATCGAGATAGGGCATTTCTTCTTCCCGGAGCAGTTGTCGCTGGAATTTTTGTGTCAAAAGTTCCAAAGTACCCGCAGTCTGGAATTCAGATTGCTTTAAGACATACCTGCTTAAGCCGGGTACAGTACGATAGATTTTATTCAAAACCTCATAAGGTCCCTTTATTAACTGATCGTAATGGCGCGTTAACAGTCGAGGGTATCCCAGGAACAATTCATCGGAGCCCTCCCCGGTTAAAACAGCCTTGACCTGGTTCGCCCTTGCCAGCTGAGCAACGCCGGAGAATGGCACTGCATTGGTATGCACGACAATTGGTACTTCCATATGCCAGGTACAACGAACCAAATCCCGAATGAAATATTCGGGCTTAAATTCATATTCAGCCAGGGGTGCTCCAATATTGGCAGCCAGTTGGCGGGCATCTGCCACTTCCGAGAATTTACCTACCACATTCGCAGTAAACAATTGGATCGGCTGGTGTTGTACAGCCATAGCGGCAATCAGACTCGAATCAATTCCGCCGCTTACAAAGGCGCCCATCGGCGCATCGCTCATCAGCATTGCTTTGACGACGCCCGATAATAATTGGTGAAATTCCTCCTGTACTTCTTTTGGAGAGCTGGAGCGCAACCGATGGTATAAGGAAGGATCAACCAGATCGCTTAATTTAAAATAAGACTTCAGATGGATTTCTTCCCCGGTAATTTGCAGATAATGTCCGGGCGGAACATGATGAATATTTTCAAAAAGGGTATAATCCCGGCTTTTGTCCAAAATACCAAACACGGAATATAAAGCCCTCACCTTATCCAATCGGGGTTGCATCACACCCAAAATGGCCTTGTATTCAGATGCAAAAAACAATGTACCATCGTGACCTTTACCATAAAATAAAGGTTTGATGCCAATCCGGTCTCTCGCCAGCGTGAGCCGGTTGCTGCTTTTCTCATACAAAGCGAAAGCAAACATGCCCTTGACCAGCGCCAGTGTTCGCTCAACTCCTTCAAATTTTAGGAGATAAAATAATACTTCTGTATCTGATGTGGAACGAAATGAAATACCCCGTGAATCGAGATATGTTTTTTTCAATTCCAGGTAATTATAAATCTCTCCATTATATATCAGAACCTGGGACGCATCTTCGAAAGGCTGATTCCCATTTTCACTGAGATCCAGGATACTGAGCCGGTTATGCGTCAGCCCTATATAATGGTTATAATAATAATTTACCGCATCAGGTCCCCGGTGATGTAATGCTTTTCCAAAATCGGTAAGTATATGTTCAGCAATTTTATTTTTATGAGGATTAATAAAGCCTGATATTCCACACATATGCTGGAGCGGTTTAAATTTTATTAAATCATATTTTTTCTAATACTCTGATATAATAAGCAATTATCCTATCCCAATGAAAATTCCAACTCCAGGTGCATGCATTTTCTGAAAACTGATTAGCATGTTCAATAATCTGGTGAATAGCAAGCAGAATCTCTTGATTATTGCCACGATCTACCAGCATACCCGATACGCCATCCTTGATCGCATCTGCCACGCCACTGTGCCTGGAGCCAATTGCAGGCAAACCCAGGTGATTCGCTTCCAAAATAGCAATACCAAAGCCCTCCACATCGCCGTTTGCCAGGTGGTCGCTCAGCATCATAAAAATATCCGCGCCGGCGAGCAGGCGATTGCGCTCAGTGTCGCTAACCATTCCGTGAAAGGTCACCTGTTCCGCCACGCCCAGCTTTTCTGCCAGCTTGGCAAACGCTTCCTTTTCGGTTGGGATACCCACGATATGATAATGTACATCCGGGTATGCTTCCCTTATAATGGGCAAGGCTTTGATCACATTTTGCTGACCTTTCCGGTACGTGACATTGCCCACCGTGATCAGGGCAGGACAACCCTGTAAACGCTCTTTTCTCCAGCCTTCTTTGATCACCGCCGGAGTAAACCCATTATTGATCACCGTGATCGGCCAAGATTTATTGGCTTCCTGTAATAATTGTCTGGTAAAACCAGACACCGCGATCAGCCGGTGAAAACGCCCCAGGCTCCGATGGGTGAGCCATCTGGACAAACGATCACCCAGGGCTACCTCGGAGCCGTGTACGATCCCGATGTACCAGTGCTTTGGAAAAAACAACCTCCCGAAAGCTCCCAGCCATAACGAAAATTTACCCGAAGCAATGACAGTGATGTCTTCTTTTGAACCGAATAAACGGAACGCCTCCACCATACGCTGCCAATAGGTGCGCCATACCAACGGATAGCGGGGTATCCTGATGACCTGAAAAGGTAAGGAACGGTCAAATTCGAGCTCCTGCTCCCTTTCCTGAGCGCGAAAATCGCACAGTACCCTCACCTGATAACCCTGCGCATGCAGAGATTTGGCAAGACTCAGGGCATGGTTGCCGATCCCGCCGGGCAGGGGTGGAAATTCGGAGGTGATAATAATTATATTCTTAAATTCCATTATTTTTCTGGCAGAGGAGCACCCTGTTCAACATCTTTTAAGAAATGCGGATATTTCCAATCCTTGGGTTGTAATAGTAAATGGCATTTTCCACGATGTGCAATATGATCCGCATGTGTTAATATTCTCTTTTCTTTCATGTACCATGGCGTATAACCAACAGAATTACACCATTGAATTATCTTTGTTGCATTCTCTCTCATTGGTAATTCGGGAGGAGAATGCATCTCTACCATAAAAATAGTCTTTTGATATGCCGCAATTTGCCTTGCGCCTTCCAGAACAAACGATTCCGCACCCTCAACATCTATTTTTACCAAATCAGGTGTCCATTCCAAATATTCTGAAAGGAAATCAACAGTAACTGTTTCGACCAGATGATACCGATTCAGCGCAGCAGCTGTTTCTGCATGTCCCCGAAACATGCTCCCGGCAGCCCCCGATCCTACTGTGTAAAATTTCACTTTATCTCCTGCCCGGTCACTGACAAATGCAGCATAAAAACGGCATTTAGACCCCAGATTATTTAAGATTAAGTTTTTGGCAGCGATGGCAAGCGCCTCCGGATTTGGGTCAACAAGCAAAATTTGCTTTGTGTTTTCCTGTAAAGCACTTATTATACCGGTATAACCAATATTAGCTCCAATATCAAAAATTCGTTCGCTGTTTTTTACCAGATAAAAAAACCATGCATCATCCTGATCAGCTTTTGGGCGGATAGTTCCTTTTACAGTTTTTATTTCATGACCAAGAAACCGTCCATGCACAACTACTTCGCCCTTATTAAAGAATTGTTGATACTGCCAACCAACCAATTTTCTTAGTGATCGAATTGTTTTCATATAGATTGAATTAGTGACCCCTTTTGCAACATTTTTGTAGCCAATCTCCATGATTTGAAAACCTGGAATATAATAAAGGGCAATATAAAGATTGACAAAACACTGCCCAGGGATAAAAACAATTTGTTACTCTTAAACCGATACGGCACAATGGAAGGCAACACATTTTTGATTAAAGCTAATCTTGCCAGCTTATTACCAAAATACTTCCGGTACAAATACAACACACTCGGTACCGGGCGTGGCGCCAGCCAGCTTTTGGGGCGAAAGGCATCCCAACTGCCCATCTGGCGCAAGCCGCCTTCGCCTACTTTCAGGTGCAGGCGTTGGGCATAGGGATTGGAAATATTTTTAAAACCGGCCAGATAAGCCCGCAATCCATATTCACCGTCGCCCATGCGTTGTTTTTCAAACTGGCGGTCGAATAAACCGATCTGCCGGAACACAGCTCTTGTGATCAGGACGTTGCCGGTGTCCAGTTGATCGCCCCAGCGCAGAAAACGATAATTTTCAGGTACTTTGGCGCCTACCTGTGAAATGGAAGTACCCGAGGAAATATCTGCCTGAAAATAATCCAGGCATTTCATGTGCTGACGGATCCAGTCAATTGCTACCCGCGAATCATCGTCGTACAGCAGCAGGTATTCGGCATCCGAGGTTTTTACCGCGGTATTGCGCGCCAGCCATAAGGCTTTCTCCGCTTGCCGAATTACCTTTAAATCCAATCGAAAATCCTTGTAAAAATCCGCCTGGAAGGGCTCCGACTGATCCACTATAATGACATCAAAATTGGTGTAATCCTGTTGTTCCAGGTCAAATAGAGCATCTTTTAAATAGGTATAGCGATTCAACGTAGGAATGATCACCGATACCTTCGGCGTTGCTTTGACCAGGTCGGAATCAAACTGCCGGTAGGCTGCGTCATGTGGATACACCCGATCATACAAGGACACCCGCCGCACGCCCGACTGCCGGATAAAACCGTTGATCTCCCGAATAGGGTTATGCAGGCTGAGCAATCGCAAGACCAATACGTACCAACTCCAGACCGGATGAAAATACTTGCGGATAAACCGGTAGTTATCATTAACCGTTGGTTTGATGCTGGCTGTATGCAAACTGACCGATGGATCGCTTTCGATGATGCCCTTATGCCAGGCCTGGTATGCGGCGTCCAGTTTGCTGACCTCCCGGCTGCTGTATGCTTCATCAAACCTTAGTAAAGACTGACCGTCTTCGCCCAGTAGCTCATAATCCGGGAAGTAGGCAAATACGCCTTTGGACGGCAAATTGAAGTACCAGGTAGGGTTAATATATTGGAGGAAAGGGAATAGCATGTTTTACCAACCAAAATATTTTTCACCAAAAACTTCACTCAATTCTTTTCGGAAGGATTTTGATATGAAAACAATATTTCCAATGATCGCTTGCCTTGCAATATTTTCATGAAAGCCGTAAATATTATAAACACTATATTCAAAGTTCTCCAAAAAACCAATCATATGGTGGATAAGTGGTTGCTCAATATAGGTTGGAATTAGATTGAACTCAGTAAGTATAACTTTTACCTTATCCTTTTCTAATTCTTCTTCCAATCCTTGCAAAGCTTTTAGCTCATATCCTTCGATATCGAGCTTTAATATATCTAATTGAGTAATGTTTTGTTCCTTAAGGAAATCAGATAAATTAACTATAGGAACTTTAATTGATGGAAGCGCTTTTCTTGCCAGATTTGCTTTATGAAAGGAATTAGGTTCTAGAAAAGAAGAAACACCGGTATTCTTATTAATATTGAACTGTAATTCTCCATTTGTGTCCCCGATACCTTTATTCAAAGTAATAATATTTTGATCTTTTTCATAAGAGGTTTTGAGGTTTTCAAATACAGTCGGGTTAGGTTCGAAGCTAAATATTTTGGCAGAGGGGAATCTTTTTTGAAATTGGTAGGTAACATATCCTACATTAGCGCCTCCATCTATTATAAATGCTGGATCAATTTTACATTTATCAAATAAAAACTTGAGGTCATCATATTCATTTCTGGAAATGGTTCTTAGATGTCCCTTAAGCCTATATTTTATCCTATGCAGAAGATTCTTCCGAAAGACAAATCTGGTAAAGAAATTTTTATAATACATGGGATGACAGAATTGGTATGCGTTTAAAAAATGTGTTTAGTTTCAAGTAACTTTCCCATAGTTCACGATTATTGTATTGGATATTCCGAAAATCTTCCTTCGTTAGATTTATATGGAAATCATAAATGATCTCTCCAACACTTCCAATCTCCTCTTCCTCCACCCATACCACATGCCGCCGCCAGTCGATCTCATCCGCCAGGGGCAAGAGGCAATCGGTGTTGACAAATACCGGTATCCTGCCCATGGCCAAAGTTTCATACAATCTGACCGAGAAGTTCCCGCCGCCGCGCACGCAAACTACATAATCCGAGTGTACCATATTGTCATAAAACTCCAGCGTGGTGCGGTGACGTTCTTCGGGGGTATTTGCCCCCGCACGGTACTGCTCGCGCTTGATAAAGTTGGCAACGAGCCGCTCATCCCGCTCGATGGCATCCAGTATCCTCGCCCGCCGCAGCGTGGAAGGGTACAGGTCCTGAGGATCTTCCGGAGATAACCCGGTGTAGTATTTTATATTCCGTAAAGAGGTGCGAACCACATCCACCAGATATTTTTGCCAGTT
>CAZGAU010000141.1:0-13581 GCA_964523725.1 uncultured Saprospiraceae bacterium | reverse complement strand
AAATGGAAATAGTGGCGTTATCTTAATTGAAACAAGAAACAAAGCCGGAAATTAAATACCCGACATCCTAATTTCACATCGAAAAGAAAAAATAAAGCGTAGTTGTTAAGGCAACTACGCCTTATTCATTCAACTTAAACTGGCGAACCAAGATTGCACCACTTACCTTCAAATCGGAACTGAGCACAATTCGTTGCTCTTTTGAACCATCATCCACCGATACGGCGATTGTATTCGGAGGGATACTGCCCAAGTCTTCGGCATGCAGGATCAGGAAATTATTATCATCATTCAGCGTCACCGGAATCGCCAACTGTGATTTATTTACCCGGTATTTGTCAAGAATCTTCTTACCATTCAGAAAAAGGGTGACGACGTCGCCATCCACCGTGCCGCTATCCCAGACTTTGATACGAATATTCGGTTTTTGAACTTCCACCACACGCGAAACGCGCACTTCCCGGTGTTCCTGCGCTTCGTACGTCTGCGATTGTTGTGCTTCAAATTGCCGAACTTCCTTCGTGGTTACTGGTTTCTCCAGATATACTATACCTGGTGCACATTTACCGGTTTTGGTGGTATATCCCTCCAGAAATCCTTCCCAGTTGCCTTCCAGTACAAAACGGCTACCCTCACGGCGCAGGCGAAACGTAGCGGACTTAATGCACCATTTCCAGCGGGAATCGGTTTTACTGGCTACGGCGGATTCTTTTATTGTAAATATGCTATCTTTTGTATCAAAATTCCAGGTCAGGTCATGATAAGCACTGCCACCATTATCTTCCGAAACAATATAAGATTGGCCGGTTCCATCTTCAGTAAGGGTCAATTCATAGAAAAAGCCATAATCGCGATCTGATTGCGAAAGTTGCCCCGTCCAGCGCCCCGCCCAGGAAAAAGGTTCTTCCTGTTCTATAACAACCTCTTTTACAGCACTTTGACGACGAAGCATCAGCTTTCCCGGCGAGCAGCGGTCAGCTTTCCAATCGCCTGCCAGTATATCAAATCCCTCTTTTATTGTCAGTTGCAAAGTGGCATATTTGAGGCACCAGCCGCCGTTTGGAGGTTCGGTTTGCTCAATTTCCTGAAGAATCAGTAGCCCTCCGTCCCAAAAACCAGTAAGCGTAAACCTGCCGGAAGCCTTGCTATCCGGCGTCCGCGAGTAAGATATACCCGAAATAGATTTCCCTTTTTGAATAATGTCAATTTGATAAAAAAAGGTGTCTGATTTTCCAGGTTGCGTAAGTATGCCCTGCCATTGCCCGGAAAGATCCTGCGCCTGTAAAAAAGCGAACTGATAAAAAATGGCAAAATATATTAATTTTTTCATTGTATCGAACCTTTGTAAACTAACCGGGGAAATTACCCGTTATCTTAAATAGAGGGTGCTGAAAATGACAATTATCATCCTACTTTGTGATGCTTATCATAGAACCCCCAGCCAGGTGAAATTATCTTGCACTCTAAATACGGTATTTTTTTACACTAAACCATAGATTATGACCATACAAGTGAACGCCCCGTTCAAAGTTAGCGACAATTTACAAGCCCTGATCGAAGAAAAAGTAGAAAAACTGGGTACTTTCTTTGAACGCATTCAAAGTGCAGAAGTATTTCTGAAGCATGAAGAAAATTCAAACCAGCAGGATACACGTGCTACCACCGTAGAATTACGTATCCATGTGCCCGGTAGTATTTTACATGCAGATTATAGTGCCGAAACTTTTGAAAAAGCCCTGGCAGAAACGACCGATAAAATGCGCCGCCAGTTGATTAAACACAAGGAAAAGATCAGTTCCTACTGATAAATAACAGCAACATCACATGCCGTATTCTCGGATACGGCCATTCTCCCTAACCATTTAAATCCTGAAACCATGACAATCCGAGTACATTCGCCATTTCAGCCCAATGAGCAATTACAAAATCAGATCAACGAGAAAGTTGGCAGGCTACAACGTTTTTTCGACCGCATCAAATTGGCGGAAGTCTATTTACAAGAGGCTCAACAAGAAAAATCTAAAAGTGAAAGCAAAGAAGTAACGCTCAAAGTGTACATCATGCGCCGGGTACTTTATGTTTCCGAGCGTTCGAAAAACTTTGAACAGGCTCTACTGAATGCTTCCGAAAAGATGCGACAACAACTAAAGGCTTACGAAACAGAGATGAAGATTTTCTGAACAGTGAGTCAGGAGGCGATTTGAATTCACCTCCTGACTATTTATTTCAATTTTACAATCGAAAAAACGGTCTGGTTCGGCTTTTTTGTGATGACTTTGTCATCAAGGTCAACATGGCTCTCTTTGCGATCTTCATCGTGAATAATAAAAACGGTGCGATCATCCAACATGCAAAGCCCTTCCCCTTTATGCGGTATTTCCAAAGGTTGGTCGCCATTCATCACCTGGATGGGCGCATCTCCTCGTTCCATGCGCTGCACCGGCAAAACCCACAGGTAGCTTGCCATTTCCTTGTTATTTTCATCTCCGGCCGCTTCATAAGAAGTTAGCACGATCAAGGTATTCGTTGCAGCGTGATAGGTCAAATCCGAAATGCCGAGCTTTCGACCGTTCACCTCTGGCTTAAACTCATACACTTTTTTGAAAACCGGAGCTGGTGTAATGCCCAATGATGTCTTTTCAAATGTGGTTTCTAACAAAGTAAAGCCATAGGTAAAATCCATATAACTCTTGCCCGTTTCGCGTACCCCAAAAATCATACGATTGCCCGGAAGAATAGCCATCGCTTCAATTTTGAAATAAGGCGGTCCACTCGGAAACGCTTCATTTTTCAAGGCGTTCTGAATAGAAGAACGCAGCATTTTGGAGCTGGTGATATCTCCTTCTTGTATTGGCAACACGTACTGCAGATCAGAAAAATCCGTTCTACTCCAGCTCACCAGAGAGTTGTAGGAATCCCAATCCGGCGTAGGTTTAATGCGGTCAAAAGCAGTAGTAGCAAAAATCAGGCTGTCTGTACCTTTCGCAAAAGCTTCGATTTTCTGCATCTCCCGAAATGGAGCCTCGGTGATATAATTTAGCTGTTCTCTGGCGATCATTTTCTCTTCCAAAAGCCCCACCGGAACGGTAAACACCGGCGAAAGCTTTTCCCCCGGCACCGGTTTGTCAATGCCCAGCAAAATTTTATCGCCCATCAGCAAAGCCGCCGAAGTCTCGCAATAAACCATCGTGGTACCGCCATCGTAGCTCAAGCCTTCTTCAAAACAATCAATTACGCCCGTATGTGTCACCTTGCCACTTACCGCAGCCCGTTGGCTGAAGTCGATAATTTTAGTGGAAGTACAACTAAATAGAAGTAAGATTATGAATAATGCGATAATTCTCATCTGATTAGTCTGGTTTATGTTTTTTTGAAATTTGCGGCAAGCCACGAGCCATAAGTTGTAAGTTTTAAACGCCTTTAAATTCCGCTTTTCTTTTTTCAATAAAAGCGCTTGCACCTTCTTTGAAGTCTTCGGTGCCGGTGGTATTACCAAATTCTTTCACTTCCCGTGCAAAACCGTCTTGTTTTTCATCGAAATAAGCGTTCACCGTTTCTATAATTTTAGCAATGGCAACCGGACCTTTGTCCGCAATTTTCTCCAGTAATTCCGTGGCTTTTGCTACCTCTTCTCCCGCCGGAACGACATAGTTCACCAAGCCCAGGCGATACGCTTCTTCTGCGCCGATCATGTCCGCCGTCATCAGCAGTTCCATCGCTTTTGTTTTACCAATGTATTGCACCAAACGCTGCGTACCCCCGTAGCCGGGGATGATGCCCAGATTTACCTCCGGCTGTCCAAACTTTGCTCGCTCGCCTGCAATACGTAAGTGACAGGCCATTGCCAGTTCACAGCCACCACCCAGTGCAAAGCCGTTCACCGCAGCAATCACCGGTTTGGAAAAACGTTCGATCAGAAAAAACGTTTCCTGCCCACCTTGCGCCATCGCCGCGCCGCTGTTGGTATCTAATGCCAAAAATTCCTTAATATCCGCACCTGCTACAAATGCCTTCTCCCCTGCCCCGGTCATGATGATGCCCTTGATATTGGTACGTTTTGGCGCGTCTTCACTGAAAAACTGTTTCAATTCTTGCATGGTTTGGGTATTCAGGGCATTCAGCGCCTGCGGGCGGTTGATGGTGAGGATCAGAATATTATTATCTTCGGTAATAAGTAGATTTTCGTAGGTCATGGTTCTATTTAGTTTAAATCTATCAGATGTTTAAGGATCTTACAGGTTCGGCAAAGATAAAAAAATTGCCCTCTCGACTTCTATCGAAACGGCAATTTCCAATCTTTTATCTATATCGTTAGCTATGGCACTATCATACCATACAGCAAAAAATTACTCCTCCTTCAAAATCTCGCTTGACTCAATAATCCGCGCCTGCGTATTGATCGATTCCTCGTGAATGGCTTTGAAAAACGCATAGACAAAATCCTCCGTCAAGCCTTTGGCTTTACCTTTACCTACGCTCCGATCCAGGATTTCGCCCCAGCGATCCGGCTGCAAAATGGCAATGTTGTTGCGCTTTTTATACTCGCCGATGCTCTCCGACAGTTTCATCCGCGATTGCAGCAGCGTCAATAATTCATCATCGATCTCGTCGATCTCGTGGCGCAAGTGCTCCAAAGTCGGCAGGTAATCGCTGTCATAAGTTGCTTTACGCACCTTCAGATTCGCCACCAATTCCTTGAATTGTGTGGGCGTAATCTGTTGCTTGGCGTCGCTCCAGGCATCGTCCGGCGTAGGATGCACCTCGGTCATCACACCGTCGTAGTTCAGATCCATCGCCTTTTGGGCCACGTCCTGTAAGGTATCGCGGCGACCACAGATGTGGCTGTTGTCACAAAGAATACCCAAATCCGGGAAAATCCGCTTCAATTCCACCGGAATCTCCCAGCGTGGCACGTTGCGGTACTTGGTTTCGCTATGGTGCGAAAAGCCCCGGTGTACCACGGCTATTTGCGTAATGCCCGCTTTGTAAATGCGCTCGATCGCGCCGATCCAGAGCTTGAGATCAGGATTCACCGGGTTTTTAATCATCACCGGAATATCCGTTCCCTTCAATGCATCCGCCACTTCCTGCACCGAGAAAGGATTCACCGTGGTGCGCGCGCCCAGCCACAGCACGTCAATGCCGTACTTCAGCGCCTCAAACACATGCTGCGTATTCGCCACCTCGGTGGTCACCTTCAAGCCGGTTTCTTCCTTCACTTTTTTCAGCCAGCCCAAGCCAACCGTGCCCACGCCCTCAAATTCACCCGGACGCGTCCGCGGCTTCCAAATGCCGGCGCGAAACAGATCAATGCCTTGTGGCGCCAGTTCCCGCGCCGTTTGCAGCACCTGTTCCTCCGTTTCCGCGCTGCACGGACCCGCAATGATAAACGGGCGCTTCTTGAAAATTGGTTGGATATTCATTTCCATGGTCGTATAAAGTTTAAAAGTTTAAAGTTCAATTGTTTAATTCGGTGTATCGGTTTTTCGGGATACGGTGTATCGGTGTAATAAAATCGCAAGACCGCAAAATGTAAAACCGCGAAATGTAAAATGTAAAAGTTTGAGCGGTGAATACTTTTACGGTTTTACATATATCATTTTACATTTTTCGGTTTCATTGGGGCGTGCCCCAAGGGTCGGGCTATCCGCTCTCACCTCCCTGCGGTCGGTACCGCTGCTATCCCTCACGCACTGCGCGTTTTCAAATTGGTTAATCGTTTTTCTCTTTTCAAATTTTGACTATCATCTCCGAAACCGTCTGAACCATGATTTTTCTGCTGTAAATGATGATTATGATATTTTACTCAATTTTACATAGTTACATCAAAAACATCATAAAAATCAAATCCATCACAGTTTAGACAAAAAGCCCCAAGGACTGCCCTATCCGGCATCAGCAAATCAGCAAATCAGCACATTGACACATCAGCAAATCCTACACCTTTTTCAAAGTTTGCGCCTTTTCATTGAGTATCGGGCTAATCCGATTCGCTTCCAAAATCAATTCATAAAACGTTTCAAAGTCCTTCTTTATCAACAAACTGCGAAATCTTGATAATTGATTGATATGCTCGTCCAATACATCCAGCACATTGTCACGGTTCTGCCGGAAAATAGGCGCCCACATATCCGCCGAGCTTTTCGCAAGTCGCACCGTCGAATCGAAGCCCCCACTCGCCAACTGGAAAATCCGCTTTTCGTCCCGCTCCTTTTCCAGCACCGTCAGCGCCAGCGCAAATGAACTGATATGCGAAATATGCGATACATACGCCGTATGCACGTCGTGCTCCTGCGCGTTCAGATACACCACTTTCATCGGGACCGAGCGGTACAGCCGTTCCACCGTTTCCACTGCACCAGCGTCGCTGGCTTCCACATCGCATAGCACCGTGCATTTGTGGTCGAACAAATTCGGGATCGCCGCCTCCGGGCCAGAGTATTCCGTGCCCGCCATCGGGTGCGTGGCTACGAAGCGCCCGCGCATCGGGTGTTCGCGCAAGGTTTCCAACAGCCGCTCCTTGGTAGAGCCCACATCCATGACGATCTGCCGGTCGTTGATTTTATTCAAAATATCCGGTAGCAAGTGCATCATCACATCCACCGGGGTAGCCACGATGATAATATCGCTTTGCGCAACGGCATCCTCCAAAGGCATATCCTCGTCGATCAAGCGGCGCCGCACGGCTTTGTCGAGATTCTCCTGGCTGGCATCCACGCCGATAATGCGCTGCGCGAAGCCGTTTTCCTTGAGCGTAATGGCGAGCGAGCCGCCGATCAGTCCGATTCCTACAATTGTAATAACCATCTTTTTTATTTTAAACCGAAAAATGTAAAACGCTAAATATAAAACCGCAAAAGTACTCGCCACTCCAACTTTTTCATTTTACATTTCGCGGTTTTGCAGTTTTTACAGTTTGAGTCGCCTTCTTCACGCTACTCGTAAAAATGGCAACCAATTGATTACATTCTTCGATTATATTTTCAATTTCTTTTGTTTCGATCATTGGTTTTAGCTGAATAATTTTCAGACAAATCTGGGTTTCCCGTAGCTCTTTAAGGCAAATTTTCATTTTATGGACAAAATCATTTCTTGACTCAGCACCCTGTGCTTCGCCGTAATTGAGCGCTGGGGCGGTTCCTGAACGAGTTAACTGATTCGCTAAATGTTTTCCGGCATAATTATTGGGTAACTGCTCCGTTACATTCAAAATCATAACTGAAAAATTTATCAGCCGTTCTTCAAGATCAAATACTCGTTTTTCCATGTGTGTAAACTGTTTTATGAAACCGAAAAATGTAAAACGCTAAATATAAAACCGCAAAAGTACTCGCCACTCCAACTTTTTCATTTTACATTTTACATTTCGCGGTTTTTACAAGGCTTTTTCGGTTTTAAGTTTTATCCCGACATTTAGTTGAGATGGTCTTGCCGTTTCAATCCTCCGAATGGCTTCTTCAAAAATCGCGCCGTCGCTGCACAGCGAAATCCGAATGTAGCCGTCGCCCTGCGAGCCAAAAATTCCGCCCGGCGTGATAAACACATGGGCATTGTATAGCACCTCATCCGAGAGTTCGTAACCATTTTGATAGCCCCCAGGCACTTTTGCCCAGACAAACATGCCCACTTGCTTGGTCGAGTATGTGCATTCCAATAAATCCAGCAATTCAAAGACTTTTGTGCGGCGCTCGCGATAAACTGCATTCAGTGATTCGTACCATTCCGGCGGATTTTGCAGGGCCCGAGCCGCCGCCATTTGAGCCGGTTTGAACATCCCGGAATCCATATTACTCTTGAAGCGCAGTACATCCTGTAAAAACTCTTTCCGCCCCGCCAGCATCCCGATGCGCCAGCCAGCCATATTATGCGATTTACTCAGGGAATTCAATTCCAGGGCCACATCCTTGGCGCCATCCACGCTCAACAGGCTGTTTGGGCGCTCATTCAGGATAAACGAATACGGATTGTCATTGCAAATCAGGATGTTATGTTGTTTGGCGAAAGCCACCAATTCCGCGAAAAAACTCGCCGGCGCCTGCGTACCCGTTGGCATATGCGGATAATTCACCCACATGATTTTCACGCGACTCAAATCCTGCTGCGCTAGCGCGTCGAGATCGGGCAGCCAACCATTGGCTTCGGTCAGCTCATAAGTCCAAACCTCCGCACCTGCCAATGTGACCGCTGCGCGATAAGTCGGGTAGCCGGGATTGGGCACCAGCGCTACATCGCCAGCCTCCAGGTAAGTCATGCAAATATGCATGATGCCTTCCTTCGAGCCAATGAGCGGAAGAATTTCTGTATTAACATCCAACTCAACATTAAACCAATGCTGGTACCAATTTGCGAAAGCATGCCGCAACTCCGGCACGCCCTGATAGCTCTGATACGCATGGCTATTGCGTTCGCGGCTGTGTTTCATTAGTTCGTCAATCGTTTCCTGCGAAGGCGGCAAATCCGGGCTACCAATGCCAAGATTGAGCACGTCCTTACCCTCCGCACGCATGCTGGCAATTTCGCGCAGTTTTTGCGAGAAGTAATATTCCTGGATACTGTCGAGTCGTTTTGCGGTTTTGATATTTATCATGGTATAACGGTGTATCGGTTTACGGTTTAACGGAAGTCAGCTAATGTCAGTAATCGCAATAATTTTATGATCTTTAAAGCGAAAAATGGACTTTCCTTTCAATTTTAGTTCATCGTCTTTTTTCATGCCATTTGGCAAATCCATTGCCAGAACTGCGTGATAATTAATTTCAATGGTTACCGTATCTGTATCAAAAGAAAGATTTGTAAGGCGTTGTTCCCTTGTTTGAAAAAACTGCCTCACCTGCTCTGCCTGCTGCCTGAAAGCTTCGATCCCTTTTGTATGCATATTCACCTCCCCATTGGAAATATTTTTGAATTCAATTGCTTCATGCAGATTGGCAACCATGGCTTCTGTGTCAAAAGCATTATATGCCTTGATATATTGCTCGATGTATTGCTGTTGCAATCCTTGATCCATCATTAATTATAATGTTTGCCTTGTTTGTAAATACCAAACACCCGCAAGTCATGCGTGATCGGACGAATGGCTTCAATCGCCTGCTCGTAGGTCAGGTCTTCGCCGTCCATGATAAAATCCAGGAAAAAGCGATATTCCCAGGGTTTGCCCACAATCGGCGCCGACTGGATTTTGGTCAAGTTGGCGTGATAAGCCGCCAGCACCGCCAGCACTCTGTGCAAACTCCCGACGGTATGATCGGTGGCAAAACAAAGTGACACTTTATTGGCATCTTTTGGAATGCGACCATATGCCATTGTTTCCAGAATCAGAAAGCGGGTATAATTTTGCTTATTGGTTTCAATGCTTTCATTCAGGATTTCCAAGTCGTACATCTCCGCTGCCAGCGTACTGGCAATGGCGCCCACATTCAGTAAATTTCGCTCGCGTACATTCCTGGCACTCAGTGCAGTATCTTCGGTTTCCACCAAACGAATGTGTGGATATTGCCGAAAAAATTCCCGGCATTGCTCGATCGCCATCGGATGCGAATGCACTTCGCGGAGATCTTCAATACGCTGCCCCGGTAAAGCCATCAGATTTTGCTTCACGCGCAGAAATACTTCGCCCACGATCTGGAGCTTGGAATTATAAAGCAATAAATAATTAAAGAGAATTGAACCGGCGAGGGTGTTTTCAATAGCCATGATGGCAACATCCGTATCTTGCTGTTTTTCAACCTTATCCACCATTTCCGGGAAGGTCACTGCCGGCACCACTTTAATTTCCTGCTCTTCATACCAATGCCGCGCTGCAATCTCGTGGAACGCGCCCGCACCGCCTTGGATACACACCCGCAGCGGGGAGCGCAAGGCTAAATGGGTGTCTCGATCGGTCGTCTCTGTTTGTAACATAATGTTTTTGTTTAAATCTCGCAGGTTTTTGAAACCCGCCAGATTTTGAAATAAAAAAGTCCCATCAATGCGGGACTTCCTGTATTTGAATTTTACGTTAAAATCAACAACAGTCCATCCCCTTATGCAAGGCATAAAAGTAATACCAGAAATAAAAATATGTACGCGATTGGTCAGGCTTCATCATAATTTGGTTTTCGCAAAGGCTAAAAACAAAAAAGTCCCGCTTTACGGGACTCCCTGATTTTATCTTTCAACTCGTTGAACAGCAAACCGGCAGTCCCTTTATGGTTGACCATAAAAGTAAAAACCGAAATAAAAATAAGATGCGTTCAAGCGAATATTCATGTCGAATGCTTTAATTAGTTGCAAATGTAACTATCTCTTCGATACAGCGCAAGAGCGAAGCTATACTTTTTTTCAAAAAAATAAAATTTTAAGATTTTATTTTTTACGATACAAACGTTTGTTTGTATCGTCTGATAAACATTTCGCAACTACAAAATGCCTTTGGTCGCTCAGTTTCTTACTTCTGAAGAGCGGCGTTCCAGACAAATATTATACGCGATGATGATGCTTTCGAGGTGTCGGAATTTGTATCCTTTACTACCGATTTTTTCTGCAAGATCCGGACAATCGGATAAACGGTGCCTTAAAACAGTCTTCCAGTTGTGGGAATTGACCTTATCCACATCATCGCTATAACCGCCAATGTAATAAACATCCACCTTGGGCACGACAGAAGCGCCTTTTGGCAAGCCCCGATTCACACGTGAAGAAAAATTTTCGCGATCTACGTACAATTTCATCGGGCCATCTACCTGCCGCCGCATTGGTTTTAATTCGTCTGTTTCGGGATCTGTAACAAACTGATAATGAGTCGGTTCCTCACGAGGAACAAATACCGCATACTCCAGCACTTCTTTCGGGTGGAACGCCATTCGTGCTTCCTCATTACGGATATCGGCAATAATGAGATTCTTGTCAATCTGAACCAAAACACCTTCAATGGTATCCCGCTCAGTAGTAATGACTCTGCAAATGCTCTCTTGTGCCAACAAATTAGAACCTGCCAGTAAGGCCAGGGCAAAAAAAAGTGTTCGGTACATTATTTGGTTTTATTGCTTGTTCCACATCTCTAACAACCAAGGGATGTAATCTGATCACACAATGGTACAAATTCTTTAATTTTTCTGGATTTTTCTGGTCAGCACCTGTGTCCCTCGCTGAATTTGTAAAAAGTAAACCCCGGCGGCCAGGTCTTTCAGCGATATTTGTTTCGTGAATCCGACGCCAACACCTTCCTGAAATTCATTAACGGTGCGGGCCATGGCGTCGAGTAGCCGGAACTGATAAGTACCAAATTCTTGTACATCCATTTCTATTCTTAGAAAATCGCTCGTCGGATTGGGTATCAATTTTAACTCCTGGATTTGCAGCTCGTCGGAAGTATCGGTCGGGTTCGCATCTGTAACTCGATAAATATTGCCGGAACCCAGCCCCGCCAGGTACAATTCTCCTTCATTATCTTCGCCAAAGGCAACGTAATCAAAATTTGCCCCATCCAGCAGCAGTGTATTCATCCAGCCATCCTGACCGTCAGGCTTCAGTCCCCAGATTCTGCCATTGCAATAATCGGTGTAAATGTAGGTGCCATAAAAACCAGGAAAATCCTCCCCCCGATATACAAACCCACCCGTCACCGAGCAAGCGCCATTGGCGTGCGAATAAACCTGCACCGGAAAGGTATATTGACTCTGATCGCCGCAATCAGAGGTGTTGAAGGCAGCATTCCCTTCATAGCAGCGCCAGCCGTAGTTCTCACCGCCTTGACTATCAGCAGGTTGTCTATTAATTTCTTCCCAATTGCCCTGCCCCACGTCGCCGATCCAAAGATCACCGGTGAGCCGGTCAAAACTGATTCGCCAGGGATTACGCAAGCCAAACGCCCAAATTTCGGGGCGGGTTCCTTCTACATCCGGAAAAGGATTATCCGGCGGAATTCGATAAGGATTGCCATTATCTACATCAATACGAAGCATTTTACCTAAAAGCGTAGTTCGTGTTTGTGAGCGGTCGCCGGGATCATTGGCACTACCGCCGTCGCCCAAAGGAATATACAAATAACCATCGGGCCCAAAAGCCAAATCGCCGGCATTATGATTGGAAAAAGGTTGATTGACTTCAAGTAAAATCAGTTCACTATTGGGATCAGCTATATTCATATTAGTATCGCTGACACGAAATCTGGCAATTTTAGTATTCCCGGAATTATCGGTATAATTGACAAAAAAGTAACCGTTTTCGGCATATTTTGGATGAAAAGCTAAACCAAGGAGTCCACGTTCACTGGCGCTGGAGTTGACTTTGGCATCAATATTAAGGAATGGAGTTGCCAACGTTTGTCCATTTTCAATGATGCGGATATAGCCGTCTTTTTCAACGATAAACAAACGTGCGTCGCCAGCGCTGACAATATCCACCGGTTCATCGAAGCCGGTTGCAAACGTTACAAGCTCCAGCTGCGGTTGCGCCTCAGAATTACAATAAAGAAAAAGAAAACAAAATAAAATTGAAAGACGAATCATAGGTAATCGGTTTTTATTAAGAATGTGTGATGGTGTTTTAGTGTGATGGTTTTATAGTGCTTGAAAATTGTCATGAAAAAAAATGCACTAATCCTACATTTTATAAACCTAATTCGGGATTTTTGTTGCTAATAAACAACTACATTTGTCAAAAAGGCGCTAAATCTTTAGAACTTCCCTTATTTTTGCAAAGAATCATCGAATCAAATCCAATCGATTATGCGCCAAATCCTGCTTTTTACCTTGATTTTTGCTTGCGTGTCTTTAACCCAGGCTCAGATTATCCAAAAATCCAACGTGTATTTATTTGATCTGAAGGTTATTGCTGACACCAATTTCCAGGTTTCCAAACCCCGGTACTTGACTAATTTTAACGCTAACGGTTATAACAACCATCCAGCATTTATTGATAAAAACACTCTGGTCATGTCGGTGCAAATGCCAACCGACCGACAGCCGGAGCTTTATTTTTTCGACCTGGAAAAAAAGACCAAAACCCGCGTCACCCAAACAAATGAAGGCGAATACTCGCCCTTTCCGATGGGCGATGGGTTCCGTTTTTCGGCGGTGCGCCAGGCATTTGGCAGAACCGATACCACGCTCAGACTCTGGGAATTCCCGATCGATCGCCTCAGCGACGGCAAGCCCGTTTTCAAATATTTGAACAACATCGGTTATTACTTTTGGATGAACAGTGCCCAAGTGGCGGTGTTTCTGGTCGGAAACCCAAATCAACTTGCCATCGCGGATGTGTACACCGACAAGCTCTCGCCCATAGCGACCAACACCGGGCGCTGCTTCCGCAAATTGCCCAACGGGAATCTGGCTTTTGTACAAAAAAGCAATTACGAACCCTGGAAACTCAAGGAGAAAAAAATGTACGGCGCCGCTTCGGAAGCCCCCGTGGATATTGCCGAAACGATCCCCGGAGCCGAGGACTTTACCGTGCTGCCGGATGGTTCGTTCCTGATGGGCAAAGGCAGCCGCCTGTATCATCTCAACCCCAAAGCCAAAAATGTGCAATGGAAAGAAATCGCGGATTTGCGTTTTTATAATATTAATAATATAACCAGACTCGCGATCAGTGAGGACT
>CAZGAU010000140.1:0-13822 GCA_964523725.1 uncultured Saprospiraceae bacterium | reverse complement strand
GCATACTGCGAAGTAATTTCATGCCACAAAGCTATGCTTTATTTTTGAATCGCGCTTGGAAATTTTTTGGGAATAATAAGATAAGAAAATGTTGGACTGGTTTTGAACAGCCCAACTGTAAGTCGGTCAATTATTAGAAACGGTTAAGAGCATGTTTAAATTTCATCTTTTGATCTGCAAATGTTCATCTATGGAACCTCGCTTTGCCTTTTTTTCGCTCCGTAGCGCTGCTATGCAGCTCAAAAAACGCTTTGCGAGAACCCAAATCTGACCATTTTCGACTTCAAAAACGAATTTTAAATATGCTCTAAGGTAGTTCGATTTCTTTCAGGGCAAAGGGTAGTCTTTTGATTGCACCATCAGTCTCCACCAGTACTGTCATTTTCCATTTGGGGCTGGGCTTGGTATTGAACATATAAGCAAACAAATTGCCGCCGCTAGAAAAGCTACCATTACGTTCTATTTCCTGCCCGTTTTCATCTTCAAATTTTACATCCACGAGTTTACCTACGTCTCCTTCCAGCAAGAAAGTGAGTTGATTGTCGTACTCACCGAAATATGAAAAACCCTCGAAGGCTTCAATCAGCATTTTGGCGACCTGCCGCGTAGCTTCTGGGAGTTTCTTCAATTCGGCTTCAGTCTTGTCTTTATTGGCTTTGTGAAAATCTTCATAAGCTTTTTTGTCCAGGTAAACCATTTTGATCGGAGCCTTGGCAGGTAGTAAGTTGGTATTGGGTTTGCTCTGGAAATTGTTTATCTTAAGCACGGCGCCGTTGGTTTCGGTGGGATTGAAAAGTATCATTTCTCCGGCGAGTTCCTTGATAACCATGGCTTTTCGGCTAGAGGTGTGCATCCGAAGGGTGACGTTAACGAAGTTTTCTTCAATTTTGGTGTAATCAAATCTCAATTCATCTTCGTCAATTAGATCAAATCCCTGGTCATCCGTTGCTTTTGCTAGTGTATTTATTTTAATGTATTTAAATTTTCGTACATCTTCCCCCGACACGCGTAGTTCCACCTCGAGGCGGTTACCAAAATAACTATTGCCTGTAGAGCGTGATTCATCTACTTTGCTGATAGAAATTTTTTGAGCATTTAATCCTATTACAAAAAGCATCATAAAGAGGCAGAGCCATTGATTTTTCATGTTGTTCGATTTCTTTTGGTTTTAAAAAGATATGCAAGTCGCAAAGCAATCACTTTGCTTGTGAAAATTAAGTAAATTCCGGGATTGAATCATAATTTTTTTCGTAGCGTGCATCCCTTTGTCTCCCAACTTTTAGATGCGAATGATAAAAGTCATCGGACTGCTCTGATGAAAATCATAAAATCCGAAAAGGGATCGTATGTAATTTGTTCGCTCACCAAAATCTTTACATCATGTTCCTTATCAACTGGTTTCAGGCAAATGCACTGATGATTTTTATGATATTAGTCTTAATCGGCATTCCTGCTGTGATTCTGATTATCGTATTAACCAAAAAATCAAAAACTGATGGAGAAAGTAAATAAATCAATGTGCTAATTTGTAAGTAAATCGTTGAAAATCAATGTAATTAAAATAGGAATAAATTATGTTTAAATAAGAACAATTGCTTAATTTTAAGTAAAGAGACAAGTTTAAATGAAGTAATTCATAAGAAGTTGATTGTCAGATTAATTTGACTTTCGACGGTCGACTGTAAAACTGTCCGACTACTTATTTACCTGTATCATGAATGGTTTGGAGCACTTGCCGGGCACGCCCCCAAAGCATGGCGCTGTCGGTGCCCACGGCTACGAAACTACAGCCGCTGGCTATTTCTGCGTGCACGGTATTGGCGCTCATGACAAAAATGCCGAAGGGGATGTTTTTATTTTTACATGTCGATTTAATTTTATTAATTTCGGCTTGCACCTCCGGGCTGGTCACTTCGCCGAGTTTATTCATGCTGCCAGAGAGGTCGTACGGCCCAATCAGCACACCATCAATGCCTTTTACAGCTAAAATTTCATTTATATTTTGTACCCCGGCGATATCTTCAATTTGAATAATGATGGCGGTATTATTATTGGACTGTGCCACATATTCACTGAACTTCATGCCGTATTCATGCGCGCGCCCTACGCCCACGCTGCGTCTGCCCATCGGCGGATATTTAGCGTGGTGTATAATATTTAGCGCTTCGGTTTTGTTATTTACATGGGGTATAATGATGCCCGCCACGCCGATGTCGAGCACTTTTTTGATCCAAAGTCCATTATTTTCGGGGATTCTCACCAAAACCGGGCATTTGTCGCCTACCACCTGGCAGATTTGCTGCACGGATGATAAAGAAAGATTGCCGTGCTCCATATCCAGGAATAACCAGTCGAAGCCCACGAGGCTTAGTATTTCCGCTACTTCGAGCGAGTTCATGGTCATCAGCGTACCGATCGCGGCTTTGCCGGAGTGGATTTTTTCGAGAAAAACATTCTTCATAATTCGTCGGAATCAATTGATTTTGAATAATTTGACAAAAGTCATCTGCATAAGTGACAAGCGTCACAGAATAAAGGTACAGAATAATTTTTCTTTGTATAAGATGCTCCAAAGAGCATTTTTGAAAAACTGACCTGTTTATTTACCAATAAAATCGCCATTATGAGCAAGCAACATCATCAAATCGTCATTATAGGAGCCGGAACCGCCGGTATTACTGTGGCGGCCCAGTTATTTCGAAAAGATAAAAGTCTTGATATCGCTATTATAGATCCGGCTTCCAAACATTATTATCAACCTGCCTGGACGCTCGTAGGCGCCGGCACTTTTGATTATGATGCCACCGAACGCGATATGGCGAGCGTGATGCCCCGCCGGGCCAAGTGGATCAAGGATTATGTAGAAACGGTGGACCCCGATCATAATAAAGTTATTACACGCAACGGCACCGAAATTACATACGATTATTTAGTTGCCAATCCCGGTATTCAGATGGATATAGATGCTCTGCCAGGGCTTCGCGAAGCGCTTCAGACGGACAGCGTGTGTAGTAATTACACCGATCCGGAACATACCTGGAAGGTGTTGCAAAATTTTAAAGGTGGCAACGCTATCTTTACCCAGCCTGCCACGCCGATTAAGTGCGGTGGTGCGCCTCAAAAAATCATGTACTTAGCCGAGGAGTATTTTGAAAAAAGCGGTGTGCGCGATAAAACCAACGTCGCTTTTGTAACGCCGGGTTCGGTTATTTTTGGTACAGAACCATTCAAGCAAACCCTGATGGAAATTGTGGATCGCAAGAAAATTCAACTGCGCTTTTTTCACAAGATCACCAAAATTGATCCGAAGAATAAGATTGCTTATTTCGAGATCATGAAATTTGAGGACGAGCCGGAGAAATTGTACTACCACAAGAAAGACCTGGGTGAGCAAATGCTTTCCAAAACGGAAGTCGCCATCCCTTATGATATGCTACATCTCGCGCCGCCGCAATCGGCTCCGGAATTTATTAAAAACTCCAAACTGGCTTACCAGGAAGGTCCGGATAAAGGCTGGATCAATGTGGATATCAATACTTTACAGCATAAGGTTTATCCAAATGTGTTTGCCTTAGGCGACGCTGCGGCATTACCAACCGCCAAAACAGGCGCAGCCATTCGCAAGCAAGCGCCGGTGGTGGTGGAAAATCTGCTCCACGTGATGCATCATGACCCAAAACTGGCTCCAGGTTACCATGGTTATTCTTCCTGCCCGATCGTGACGGGCTATGGTAAAATGTTGCTGGCAGAGTTTGATTATACCAACCAGCGCGACAGCGATCCGCTGATCTCCAAATTTGTAGATACATCCAAAGAACAGTACAGCATGTGGCTGCTGAAAAAGTATGGTTTGCCTTTTATGTATTGGAATTTGATGCTGAAGGGAAGAGCTTAGTCGGAGTAAGCAGTGTCCAGTAGGCAGTAGGCACGGCAGCAAGAACTGCCTACTGTTTACTGCCTACTGTAGTTTGTGCCCAGAAGCGCTTGGCTACACTTAGCGGGCGAAGGTTTCCCTTGCGTTTGAACTGATGCTTTTCCATACGGATAGCGATGTCTTCCAGCGTGGCTACAGCATTTACAATGTAAGGACCTTTATTGAGCATGACGCACTCAGCACGGGCGGCCATAGCGGCGTCGGTGACTTCGGCGCGGGAGGCGGTACCTTTCTTGGCCAATTTTTCCAGTACCTGCGTAGCCCAAATAATTGGCACGTGCGCTGCCTCGCAAATCCACATGATTTCTTCCTGCACTTCTGCAATGCGCTCAAAACCAATCTCTACCGCCAGATCGCCACGAGCGATCATGACCCCCACTTTTGGGTTGCGCATAGCGGTGAGCAATAGCATTGGCAGGTTTTCAAAGGCTTCCTTGGTTTCAATTTTCAGGATAATGCCAATGTCTTCGCGGTTCAGCTTGTGCAATTCTTCCTGCAACTGAGCCACATCGGAAGGCCTCCGTACAAAAGAATAACCCACAATGTCCGCATTGGCAGCGATAAAAGGCAAATTGGCGTGATCGGCATCGGTGAGCGAAGGCAGCGAAATCGGGGTATCGGGTAGGTTGATGCCTTTATCCGCGCGGAGTTTGCTCCCTTCCACGCCAGCCCTGGTGATTTTTACTGTGATGAGATCCGGTTCTACTTTGGTAACCAGACCGCTGATTTTGCCGTCATCGAAATAAATCCGGTGCCCTTCGCGGGTATCTCTGAAAATTTCGGGCAGGAGTACTTCCACTCTTATTTTATCCGGGTCTGAAAGGACTCCCGAGTCAGATTTTACCAATTGTAAGACATCCCCTTCAAAAAATCTCGCGTAATTTTTTTCCGGCAACACAGGCGCAACGCTTTCGGTGCGGAATTTAGGACCCGATAAATCCATGTAAATCAGGCAGGATTTTCCAGTTTCCTGCTCGCCTAGTCGGATGTTGGAGATCATTCGGTACCATTCCAGCGAAGAATCATGGCTGGTATTGATGCGGGCAATGTCCATTCCGGCCAGCAATAATCCGTGGATCATTTCATAATCTTCCGACGCCTCGGAGGGCATAGTCACCATAATTCGGGAGCCTTCGTTCCGGCGGTGCCGGCCAAATAAATCCAGGGTGTGCTCGCGCAGCTTGGCTTTGCTGGAGCGATAATCGAGCGGCGATTTGAAGTCAAATTCATCGGGCTGCTCACCATTAAGTAATTGCAACAATCTCAGGATATTCTGCAAATTGGTCAGGGTATAACCCTCGGAATGCCCCAACGAAGAGATGCTCAGGCTGGATAATTCTTCCTGAATGTCGCGTAAATCAAAGGTGCGGAGCGCCAGGTAATGCAGCAAATTGCGGGCACTTTCGCGATAACGAGGTTGTACCGGCGCGATCAGATCGGCTTGCAATGCTTCTTCCGAACGAACAAATTCGAGAATGCTGCGAATTTTCTCAATCAAAGGCGCCAAACTGGAGGTATCCATCGGGAGGTTGAATTTTGACACAAAATGCCAAACTCAGCGCAAACCTGAAATGATGAATGTCAGTTCAAATCAAGAATAGACGAAGTTTTTGAACCGGAAAATTTATTGATTCTGAAAATTCTCCAGTCCAATGGGTTCTAGACCAATTTGGGCAATGCTGTCCAATTCCAGGCGCATCAGGCTATCGCGCATGAGCGAATCCTGCAATAACTCTTCCGGAGAAGGAATACGCAGCGGGCAATCCAGTTTCTGACGTACCTCTGGTGCTAGTGGAGGAAATTTAGCATCTTTCCAATGGGAAAAAGCAGGGTCTTCAAGCACTCGCTTCATAAATAAAGCCCAGACCGGGAGGGCCGTAGCGGCGCCCTGACCGTTTTGGTAATTGCGAAAGCGCACCAGCGGCGAATCACCGCCTACCCAGGCGCCGGCCACAAGATTCGGGATATAACCAATAAACCAGCCGTCGGCGTGATGTTGGGAAGTTCCGGTTTTACCGGCTAATTCATTGAGCAAGCCATATTTCCAGCGGATGCGGCTCGCAGTACCATATTGCGTAACCGATTGCAGCATTTTGGTGACCATGTCGGCATAAACCGTGTCGATCACTTGTTCTTGCGGCGGCGTTTCATAGCTCACCAGTATTTCTCCGTCATAAGTTTCAATACGACTGATAGCGGAGGGCTGTACTTTTTGTCCGCGGCTAGCCAATACGCTAAAAGCCGTCACCATTTCGTACAGGGAGATGCCCGCCGAGCCCAGTGCAATCGAAGGTTCTGCCGGGATTTCGCTTTGGTTTATACCCATAGCCCTGGCCAGGTCGATTACTCTTTGCACGCCAGCCTGCATAATCAGCCCTACCGAAATCGTATTCACCGAATGCGTGAGCGCACCTTCCATCGAGTAAGAGCCTCCGTACTTGCCATCAGCGTTTTGCGGGAGCCAGTCGTCTTCGTCTTTGCCATCAGGGGTAATATGCGGATCGGGATCTTCGCGTCGCCAGTCTTTTTTAGCCCAATCGCCTTTGGCATATTCGTGGTAAAGAATGAGTTCGCTTGGAATCTGCTCGCAAGGGTCAATGCCTTCCATCAAAGCCTGAGTGTAAACGATTGGTTTAAAAACAGAACCTACCTGCCGCTTCGCCTTGACGTGATCATATTTGAAATAATCAAAATCGATACCACCCACCCAGGCACGAATGTGCCCGGTGTAAGGTTCCATTGCCATGAAACCGACCTGAAGCATGCAAAAATAGTACTTCACCGAGTCTAGCGGCGTCATTTCAACCTCTTTGTCGCCATCCCAACTGAAGACGGTCATCTTCACTTTCGTATCAAAGATTTCCTTGATCTTTTCTTCGGAAACGCCGTCTTCCTTGAGTTTTTTATAGCGAGCGGATTGCTTCACCGCATTTTCAATTACATTCTCATTGTTGCCCCAGGGTTTTTGCCCGCGCCAGTGCTCATCGAAGGTGCGTTGCATTTGCGTAAAGTGTTCTGCCACAGCCTCTTCTGCCATGCGTTGCATGCGCGTATCAAGCGTGGTATAAACACGCAAACCGTCTTTGTAAATATCGTACGGTTTTCCGTTGGATTTCTTGTGTTTTTTGAGGATTCCACTTAGTTCCTGGCGCAAATATTCGCGAAAATAAGGCGCCAGCCCCAGGTTGTTGATGCCGGGATTGTATTGAAGGGCTAGCGGCAACTGCTGCAAAGAATCGCGGGAAGCATCGCTCAGATAGCCGTTTTTTCGCATTTGACTGAGTACCACATTGCGGCGTTCGAGCACGCGCTCAGGAAATTTCATCGGGCTGTAATATGAAGTGGCCTTCAAAGTCCCCACCAGCGCTGCGCCTTCCTCGACGGTCAGTTCGCTCGGTTTTTTGCTGAAAAAGCGCCGTGCCGCCACATCAATGCCGTACACATTTTCACTGAAGGGAACCGTATTGAGATACAAAGCCAGGATTTCTTCTTTTTCATAAGCACGTTCCAGGCGAATGGCAATAGCAATTTCTCGTAATTTATTGCGCGGAAGCGATAAAAATCGGTAAGACTTACGTGGATAAATGTTTTTAGCCAATTGCTGACTCAACGTACTGCCGCCGCCCCCGGATTCGTCGCCCTGGAGCACCGTACGGTAAAACACACGCCCCCAACTGCGATAATCGATGCCGCCATGCTGGAAAAAGCGCTCGTCTTCGGTGGCTACCAAGGCATTGAGCAAATGATCGGGAATTTGACTAAATTCAACAACCGTGCGGTTTTCATTAAAATAACGCCCCAGCAGAATGCTGTCGGCCGAATAGATTTCGGAAGCATGTTCGGTTTGGATCTCGCGGAGTTCGCGCACGGAAGGTACACTCCAGAAAATCGCCTGCATGACGATAAACAGCAGGAGCAAGCCGCTGCCACCCAAAATAGTGATCCACTTCACCACCTTGGCGGTGAAAGGATTCTTGGCTGCAAAACGCCCCCAACGCGCCTGATATGGCGCTAGAAATTGCTTTATCTTATTCAAAAGTGTCCTTAGGCGTTCCCGCCACGAATTGGTCATATCTGGTGTTCGTTGATATAGACTCACCTATTCACAGGTAAGCGGTTTCTCTAACGCAAAGGTCGCAAATTAATTTTATGAGAACAAGATAGAATGTTTCGCTTGTCTCGTATCTTTAATTCAGGAAACTAAGATTTTATTTTCTCCTGTTTTTCACTACATTAGATAGAAGAAACCGCCTCAGATGACGAATAGTTCAAAGGATATAAAACATTTAATTTCCGAAAGTTCATTGGAGGAAGCCGCCCAATCGCTGGCTCAGCACTGGCAGGATAAAGATGCCTCTATGTACAACCTGACGGTGCAACTGCAAGAGCGCTTCCATGCTTTAAAAAAGGAGATCGCCACGGGCGTTATCAGCCGGACGGATGCAGAGCTGGAGCGCGCAAAAATTACCGATGCGCTGCTTTATCTCACGGATCGCCTGGAAAATCCGGATATGGAAGTGCCCCGCCATTTGCAGCGATATTTGAATGTGGACGAAAAAAAGGCAAATCGAACGTGGCTGTTGGTTGTTGCGGGGGTAGTGCTGCTGCTGGTGGTCGGTTATTTCTCGATGCAAGCTACCTTGAAGCCGACTGATTTCGACCTGAAAGTTTTCCTGCACGGACCCGGTGGATTGGCTGAACCCATTATCAATGCTCAGGTTAAGCTCGCTTTTGGTGATTATCAGCTTCCGCCACGAGAAGTGGATGCCCAGGGCCGGGTTGATTTTACGGATATTCCGATCAAATACGCAGATGATTCTATTCGTTTGATTTTGATGGATTTAACGTATGAAGTCGTACGGCAAAGCGCTCCCACCGCTGCCCAAAGCAATGATGGAAGCATCACTTTTGAACTGAAACCGGTAGTGCAATGGACCAACTGGCGCGGCACACTCAAGAATGCCAACGGAAAACCGGTCGCTAACGCCAGGCTAGACATTGAAAGCGGATTAGCCAGCGCCACTACGAATGAAGACGGTAATTTTGAAGTGAAAGTCCCCAGGGCTTCGGGCGAGCGGGTGCAAGTGATCGCTTATGTAAATGGTAAGCAAGTGTTGAACAATAGTTTTGTCCTGACCGAGCAAGTTCCAACTCAAATTCAAATAAACAAACAACAATGAAAACACGGATCGCCTGGGCAAGTTTGTTGTGGTTATTACCCGCATTTCTCATGGGGCAGGATTTTATTCTGACCGGGCGGATCATGAATTACCAGACTAAGAAAGGTGTTCCCAATATTACAGTGAAAGTAGTGGGTTACAATCAAACTACGACCGACGACGAGGGCGTTTTTCGTATCGCCATTCCAGCCAAACTGACCCGGGTTAAACTTGAGGTAGCGGGCGGCTATAAACCTTTGCTGGAGGGTGAAATGCCGGTACCTAAATCTTCCGACGAAATATTACAAGTGCTGGTGGAAAAACTGGTCAGCGAAAACGACCGGCTGCAACGCGAAGTGGATCGGCTTTCCCGGCAGAATCGGCTCAAGGTACAGCAAATTCAGGCATTAAAATCCACTATTGAAGATTCGATCAGTGTTTACCGGCAACGGCTTGCCGCAAAATCCCAGGATGCAACCATCGAGCGCGACTCACTGGTGCAATTGGTGGAACGTCTGACCGCAAAGCTGGAAAGCAATTACATTTTGGCGAATAAACGCGAAACCTACCAGAACGTCTCGACCAATTTGCTAACTTACCTAACCAAATTAAAGGATCTGCGCGACTGGCTGAAACACGTCGATGATGTGTTAGTGAATCAAAAAGCGGCTGATAATTTCAATAAAACCCTGGAAGCATACAGCGCAGCCCGCGACGAATTATTTGTGCAACAAGCCGACTACCTGGATCAGGTGCAGAAATACTGGACGGATGAATCGCTCACAACGGATTTGAAGCGCATCTGTGATCTGGCTTTGAAAGACATTCACGATCAGCATATCCTGCCTTTAAACGATACAATTTTGAAGTCTGTCGGCGAATTTTACACTGGCAAAAAAGCACGGCTGACTGCCAAAAAAGAAGTAAAAAAGCAAGCCGAAACGACCCTGGCAAATCTGCTCCTCCCGATCCGCGAACTGGAACAAGAGATCAACACTTTTAATGCTATTTTATCCAAAATTCAATAAAATCTCCCCGATCATGAAAAACCCGAACTACTTTCTGACCATATTGCTTTGCGCCCTCCTTCTTGCCTGCAACCAGGACGATAATTGCGACGGAACCTTTACCATCGAATCGGTGGTGCCGAGTAGCAACCTGCCGGGCAGCGAAATTCTGATCAAAGGCGAAGGATTATCGGAAGATACCGAGGTACGCTTCGCGGGGCAATTGGCAAAAACCAGTTTTAGCGAAGAAAAAGGCATTACAGCGGTCGTGCCGAAGGATGTGATCGGCTTTCTGGACTTGACCGTGGAAAAAGACAATTGCCTGGCGCGTACGGATTTCGAGGTACTCGGCGCGCTGCCCGTGAACTGGGTTGCTTCGCCAACGGTGATTATTACGCCGGTGTTGCCGCCTACTTTTCCGTCAAATATTACCAACAATTGGATAAATTATTTTGACAATGATCATTCGTTAACTTTAAGTCAGGACGGCGATTGTTTTGGACAGGAAGAACAGGAAATAGAATTTTCCACAGAAAATCACACTACTAATCCTTTTTTGAATAATAATCCGATTACTGGCAAATATCTGTGCAAAGATAGAATCCTGGAAATAAACATTGACCGTACCGCAAAAGGCGGAAAAGTGGAAATGTTGACGGGGTCGGTCATCGAAGCAGAAACGATCGGTGAAGATGACAGTGATGGACGAGCATACATGTTGCTCACTTCAAAAATAACTGGACGGCAGTATGTATTTTTTAGGAATTAGCGAAACCTTTTAATTCCCAGCGATATACCGCAAATTAATGCTAAAGTTCGTCAAGCTGCCCGACACGTAGCCCAGCGACAGGCTTTTGTAATCGTTCATAATCGGCTTTTGAAATTCTGCGCTCAGCGAAAAATGATCGGAAAATTGTAGCTGCGCGCCTACTCCTGCCAGCCATTGGTAGCCGGTGTTGAGCAGTCCGGCTTTGTATTGGTCGTTAAAACGTGCGTTGAATGCCGTTTGCGCAAAAACAATCAACAGATCGCCCGGAATTTCTTTCGCGACAATGAGGCTGGCGAGCGGCGTCAAAGTAGTCTGGCGTTGCAACTCATCCGGCAATTTGATCGCGGCGCCTGCATTGGCAAAGCCGTACAAGCCTTCTCCCAAGGTATGGTAAAAATTGCCCTGCACCCAAAGCTCGGTGCGGGCGAGATCGAGCACGCGTTTGGTCGAAGGCGCCTGAAATGACGCCGGAAATAGTACGCCTCCTTGCAAAGTCAGCTCCGGAAGATAAGGCGAAGGCACCCAGCGAAAGCGAAGCCCAACGCGACTCAATGTATGAAAACTGATTGCCAGGATATCCTCGTTATCGGGATCGGTGACCACCGTGTCGGAAGCTGTTGATTTCAAGACTTTTAAAGGCGAATTATCAGGATCAGCGTCGAGTCGGAAATGCAAATAATGCAGGTCGAGCCCAAGATTAAAACGGCCACTTTCGGATACGCCGTAAGTCAGTTGCAAAATATGCTGCAATGTGGTGCTGCGGGAAATTTCTCCCGGCTCCACCTCAGGCAATTGTTCATTTTTTTGAGTCGAAAGCGCATTGAACCACAGCATTTCCAGCCCTTCTGAAGGCACCAGCAAAGGCGATAAGCCCGAAAAAACCGGGAAGGGCGGCAGCGTATCCAGGTTATCAGAACTCGATTGGAAAAAATTGGTTTGAGCATGGAGTCCATGCATTCCCCATAATAAAATTAGCGAAAGTAACAGCCTGATTGTTCGGGTGGGTTTCATGGCGACCGGGTTTTGATGAAAAACTGGTCTAATTTAACAAATATCTTTCGCTTTGTCTTGTAAAGTATTGATAATTATTTGCTTACGCCAAATACTTCCCTACAATCGGCATTCTCCGTCCTACCCCAAAGGCTTTCCGGGAAATGCGCAGCACTGGTGCTACCTGGTGGCGTTTGAATTCGTTGATATTGACCAGGCGCAGTACCCGTCGCACCAGCGCTTCGTCGAAGCCCATAGCGATAATATCATCCGGATCCTGATGCAGTTCGATGTATTGATATAATATTTTATCGAGTATATCATAATCCGGCAGGCTGTCGGAGTCCTTTTGATTGGGGCGCAGCTCGGCTGAGGGCGGTTTTGATATAATGTTTTCAGGAATTATGATACCATCTTTATTAATATAATGCGCCAGCTCATACACCTCGGTTTTATATACATCCCCCAGCACCGACAAACCGCCGCACATGTCGCCGTAGAGCGTGCCGTAGCCGACCGCCATTTCACTTTTATTGCTGGTATTCAATAAGATATCACCAAATTTATTGGAAAAAGCCATCACTAGCATGCCGCGGATGCGCGCCTGAATATTTTCTTCTGCAATGTTAAATTCGTAGCCCCAAAAATGAGGCTTCAGCGCGGTTTCATAGGATTCGTAAATATTTTGAATTGGAATAATATCATATTGCACACCGAGATTTTTTGCTAGCTCACGAGCATCATTTACCGAATGATCGGACGAGAACTGCGAAGGCATCAGCACCACGCGTACATTGTCTTCACCCAGCGCACGCGCCGCCAGCACTGCCGTCACCGCTGAATCGATCCCGCCCGACAAGCCCAGAATGGCAGTTTTCAAACCACTTTTGTAAAAATAATCCCGGATGCCCATGAGCAGCGAATCGTGGATTAGTTTGTATTTCTCTCGTGGTTGCGCGATTTCACGATCGCCTTTGGCAACTTCGTCCAGTTCATACACCCGCACACAATCCTCAAAATAAGGGAATTCATCAAAAACTTTACCGTTGGGCGAAAGCACCAGCGAGCCGCCGTCGAAAATGATCTCCGTATAAGCGCCCACCTGATTGGCGTAAAACATCGGCAGTTTGTAGCGTTCCACGTTGGCGCGGATCACGTGCAGGCGCTCCTCCGCGTGGTCGTAGGCATACGGTGAAGCGGAGATATTGACCATAAAATCGGGCTTCTGCGGCATCAGTTTATCCATCGGCACCATGGTGTACAGCGGATTTTCATTGCCCAGATTCCAGATATCTTCGCAAATTGTCAGTGCGATACGCTTGCCTTTAAATTCAACGATATTAAATTCCGTAGCCGGTTCAAAATAGCGGTATTCATCAAAAATATCATAAGTCGGCAGCAATGCTTTGTGTTGCACTTGCTTGATCTTGCCATCTTCCAGGAAATAGGCGGAGTTGTACAAATCCTTGCCATCCACCACCGGATTGCGCGTGGGGGAACCCACAATAATAGCAATGCCCTGTGCCGCCTGGGCCAGTTTTTCCACCGAAGCTTCGCATTTGCGAATAAAATCATCGAATTCCAGGAAATCACGGGGCGGATAACCACAGACCGAAAGCTCTGTAAAGCACACCAAATCAGCGTGTTGTGTTTTGGCGTCTCCCACTGCGGCCAGCATTTTGGCGAGGTTGCCCTCAAAGTCACCAATGTGAAAATTCAATTGCGCGATGGCGATTCTCATGAAATTCGGTTTTACGGTTTACCGGTATATCGGTACACGGGTTCGCAATGATTTTTAATGAAGAAACAAAGGTAAGCGGACTTAGTTTCAAAAGCAAACTAAGATTTCAGAATGTGTTTTTTATTCTGGAAAAGCGCACAATTTACCCTAAAGCCTGCATCACTTCTTCGCGGTAGCTGCGCCCGATGGGCAGGGTTTTGTTTCCTACCTCAATTTCGGTGG
>CAZGAU010000139.1:8925-13860 GCA_964523725.1 uncultured Saprospiraceae bacterium | reverse complement strand
GCCCTTCCCAAACACGCTTCCGTGCCTCTCTCCCGAAGGGACTGCAAAGATAATACACGACTTAAATCCCTGCAAGCTTTTTTCAAAAAAAATTTTCACCTCAAAAGCTCTTTTTTAAAATAATGTTGCGCCTGCTTTTGAGAAAAGTACGGCTTTCAAAATAATATTTCGAGACGAAGGTTTATAGCTTCTCACTTTTTGAGAAGTTTGTTTTAAAATTGCCAGTAAATTTTTTTAGGGAATTTTGCTTTTGAGCAAAGTCGTAAAAGTAATAACCTTGAATTCCTTTGAAAAGTTCAGTTAATCCTTACTTTTTCTGAATTTCTCAAAGAGCGTGACCGTTCCAAAAAGCAGCAGAAAGCCGTAAACAGCGTCTTCCACGGGTACGGAGGTAATTCTGATGCCAAGGCATTCTTCCGGATTGTAGATCACCACCGGTTCCTGCGTATAGCCGCCGGTAAGTACCCCGTTTACAATGAGAAAAGGAATAAAACTGACCAGAAATGCCAAATAAAAACGGCTCCGGTAGCTGCTTTCCAGGAATAAAACGTGGTACAAGACAAAAAATCCCGCCAAAATAAAAGTAGTAGCGGTGTACATTTTGCTCCAGTTGAAAAATCCAACTACTAAAAAAAGAACGATCATCGCAACACTCATGGCGCGCTCTGCACGGAACAATACGTCTTTCCTGATGTAAAAGTTCAAGCATTCATAAATAAAAACGCAGGCAAACGGTACCGTGATAAAAAACAGCCATTCTTCAATGGGGAGTTCCAGAATAAAAAGTCCGGTGAGATAATCGTGATTAAAGCCCCATACGCCTACAACGGTGAAAAACACATCCCAAAGAATAAAAATAATAGCCATGATGAATATGGCAGGAAGCAACGGATTCCACTTCTTATAATAGTGTACATTTTTATCGAAGCTCAGCGCGAAAACAGGAATAAAAGTAAACAGATGCAAATAAAGATAGGTAGAATGCGACTCCAGCCAGGGCACTAGCGTCACCTGCGGCACTTCCAGCAGCAGGTTATTGGCCTTCACGGTATCCGTGAGCCACAGGATAGCCACTAATATAATAGGTATGACGGCTAGCGCAATTCTGCCAAACTGGGGCCAATCAAAAGTTTTTTCCTTTACAATGCTTTGCTCCATTTACAACATATTAAGGCTATTGCGCAGGGCTGAACTGAACAACAGAAACACTTTTTTGGTGTCTCGCACGCGAATGCGCTCTTTGGTAACGCGATGCGCGGGTGAATTTTTAATTTTTTGAAACAGATTGGTGTAATACACATAAGCCAGGTAAACGCCGAAACGGGCGCCTTTAGGCAATTGTACAATGCCTTTTAAAGCATCATCAAAATCCTTTTTAATATCCGCTTCGATCTCGATTTTATCTTCCAGCGTAAAATTGGTAAAATCTACACCCGGAAAATACACACGTCCACGGTCATCGAAATCACTGCGCATATCCCGAAGGAAATTGATTTTTTGGAAAGCCGAGCCCAGGCTTCGGGCAGGTTCTTTGAGCTTTTGATACAAAACGTCATCCCCATTTACAAACACACGCAGGCACATCAGCCCCACTACTTCCGCCGAGCCGTAAATGTATTTTTGATACAAACTATCTTCGTAGGTACTGTGATGCAGGTCCATTTCCATGCTATCTAAAAAAGCGTCGATCAATTCCATCTCGATATTGTACTGGTGTACAGTTTGTTGAAATGCCTGAAGTACCGGGTTCAGACTAATCCGCTCTTCAATCGCCAGATAAGTATCTTCGCGAAAGCGTTGGAGCAATTCGGCTTTATGATAATCATGGAAAGTATCCACAATCTCATCCGCAAAACGGACAAAGCCATAGACGGCGTAGATCGGTGCGCGGAACCGCTTGTCAAACATGCGAATTCCCAAAGAAAAAGAGGTGCTGTAGCGATTGGTAATCAGCTGGCTGCACTCCATACAGGCTTGATTGTACAACTGCATCTGGGTCATGATCGATAGTATTGGAACACTGGAATATTGGAGTTTCGGAATATTGCGATAACGGAGTATTCCTTCTCCAACATTCTAAAATTCCATGTTTTAAGGTTTTATCGTTTTTGCAATTTCTTTAGCGACTACCTGCCCTGAAATGAGCGAAGGCGGCATGCCCGGTCCCGGGGTGGTCAACTGTCCGGTATAAAAAAGGTTGCTCACTTTGGTACTGCGCAAACGAGGCTTCAGAAACGCCGTCTGCAAGAGCGTATTCGCCAGACCATAAGCATTACCCTTATAGGCATTATAGTCGTTTTTGAAATCTTCGTGCGCGAATGAACGCTTATATATAATATGCTTACGAATTTCCTGACCGGTTAGATTTTCTAAACGATCCATTACAACAGAAAAATATTCTTCACGCATCGCTTGGGTATCTTCCAGGTCGGGTGCCAGCGGTATCAAGATAAACAAATTTTCGCAGTTCTCCGGCGCTACGCTGGGGTCGGTCACGGAAGGCGCGCATACATAAAACAGTGGTTTGCTGGGCCACTGCGGTTTCTCGTAGATTTCAATAGCGTGCTGGTCAAAATCTTCGTCAAAAAATAAATTGTGGTGGTGCAGATTTTTAAGTTTCTTATCAATACCTAAATAAAAAAGTAAAGAGGACGGCGCCATGACGCGTTTATCCCAGTATTGCTCAGTATACTGGCGGTTTTGCTTGGGTAATAAATCCTGTTCTATATGATGATAGTCTGCACCGCCTACCACTACGTCGGCTTCGTATTCATGATCCTTCGTAATCACCTTCGTAGCGTGTCCGTTTGGCACATAAATACTTCTAACTTCCTGATCCAGAAGGATTTTTACACCTTTTTCTTCTGCCAGGCTTACCATTCCTTCAATAATCTTATACATACCACCCATCGGATACCAGGTGCCCAGCACCAGATCGGCATAGTTCATCAGGCTGTACATCGCCGGTGTATTTTCTGGCCTTGCGCCGAGGAAAAGCACCGGAAATTCCAGCATCTGGATCAATTGTTCGTTTTTGAAAAGCTTGCGAATGGATTTGGAAATCGACGAGAACATTTGCAGTCGAAACAAGCTCGCCGCGATGCGCCAGTCGGCGAACTCCATGATGGAAAGGCTGGGCTTGTGCACAAATTCGCTCATTCCCACCCGGTACTTGTACTCCGCTTCCTTGAGAAATTTCTTCAGATTGGCGCTGCTGCCCGGCTCGTATTGCTCAAACATGGCATACAAAGCTCCCAGCTTTGCAGGCACTTTCATTATATCATCTTTGCCAAAGAAAATACTGTAAGAGGGATCCAGCCGAACAAGATCATAATAATCGGAGGGTTGCTTGCCAAAATGCGCAAAATACTGCTCAAATACATCGGGCATCCAGTACCAGCTGGGCCCCATGTCGAAGGTAAAACCCTGTTCAACAAACTGACGAGCCCGACCTCCGGGTGTACTGTTCTTTTCTAAAATGGTGACGTCGTAGCCTTCCTGCGCGAGGCAGGTCGCAGCGGACAATCCCGCGAATCCAGAGCCGATAACGATGACTTTCTTTGCCAAAGCTGTTGCGTGTTTTGTTTAACACCGAGTTCAACAGAGTTGCAAAGCTTTTGTTTAAGATTTTTTTGGTTTTGTAACGAAATCGTCAAACAAAACGCGGGAATACTTGGATGTTGTAGTAAAATCAGCTGATAGTAATAACCCTTTACCTCTAATTTCATTCAAGCATTCTACAGTGAGTACAAGTGATGAAAATCATTGTATTTGTAAGGTATTATATAGAAATTGACTACAAAGTGAATTCTACAATTTATTTACTCCAATACCTTACGCCGTGGCAAAAATACAAAAAACCAATCAGCCGAAACCTGACGATAGCATTCAGGTAAAACGTCCAGACGTCAATACTCCCTCAGCCCAACCATTTTTTTCGGGTTCTCTGAGTAAAGAATTGCTCAAACTGAAATCCGCCATTCAGTTGCAATCTCTGAATAAAAAAATTAAGCAAAGAGGAAAATTCGAAAAAAGTTATCTATACACAGATGAAAATGGGCAGCCGCTTTTCGAAGTTTTTCGATACGAGTCAAAAGAAAGGTTGCTAAAAAAACTGAACGGAGAATCCTTATCACCGGATGACGAATCGCTTGTCCTGTATAACCTGCCTGGCATAAAAAGAAACGCAGCAATCTTTGCCACAAATGAAAAAAATGCTGATGCCCTTATTGCCCTGGGCGTACCGGCTACTACCAATCCCGGTGGAATTTTGCCCAATTGGGTAGAAGCTTTCCACAGTGCGCTGATCAAAAAGGACGTATATATTTTGCCCAATAATACGCACCGAGACCGGAAGCATGCACGCTGGGTAGCGGAACATTTGCTTGGCAAAACCAAGCGGGATGTCAAAGTCATCAACTTACCCGAAGCCGAAGCGGGGGAAGAAATATATCAATGGATTGAGAAACAAAAAGCTTCCGGGAAGACCAACGATGAAATCAAAAGCGAACTCAGCACCTTAATGGAGTCGAATGCGATAGAAGTTTCCCATTTCGTGGCAGGATTGGAAGAAGAAGCCCGCCGACTGCGTGATGAAATGCTGAAAGAAACATCGGGAAAAGTCTCCCTTTGGCAGGGGATTCACACGCCCAAACCATTCAAAGGTAAAGCGCCGATGGTAAAATATTTGACCGAAGACAACCAGATCATGGTGAAGCCGCTCGTGCGTAAGACCAGCGCCCATTTGAAAATAGCCGATTATAAAGAGCCTCATTATTACCCCCTGCCTTCGCAGCCGGGTACACCTTCCAATGGACAACCCGGCGCCCCGGAAGACCCCTTCACCGCAATGGCAGAAGAAATATTTATGCGAGGGCAAAGCTCCAAAAACCCGCTCGGTTTCTCTCCTTACAAAATGGCGGACACTTCCTTCCA
>CAZGAU010000139.1:0-8825 GCA_964523725.1 uncultured Saprospiraceae bacterium | reverse complement strand
CTACGCATTCTTTATCGTCAGTATTGGCAGAATCAAGGCACACAAGATGGGGAAATCGTCAAAACCATCCCCCTCGGTCCGAAGCAAACGGAAAAAGTTTCCACCAAAATGGTTCGCCGCTCCTTAGATAAGCGCAGCCGGGAAGCAACCGTCGGTAAAGACATAGAAACCGAAACGACGGAATCAACTAAGGATTCTCAGGATATTGTAGAAGAAGCTGCTGAATCAAGCAATTGGCACGCAGAGGCTTCGGCGTCTTACAGCGGTTTTGGATTTAGCGGTTCGGTTACTGCCGGGGGCGGTGGCGAAAGCAGTTCTTCCAGCAAGGATGCCAAATCCAGGCTTAACGAAACGATGGAAAAAACGGCGAACAAAATACGCAGCGAAACCAAAGCCGTTGTCAGCACTGAGCGGGAAGCGACTTATGAAGAAGAACGATCCTCCGAAATTACCAATCCAAACGAAGAATTGGCGATCACCTACGTGTACAAAAAGCTCATGAAGCAATACCGGATCACAACCAAAATGGCGGAAGTCAACTCGGTTGTATTTGTCGGGGAACCGGTTCCTGATCCTGCTGAAATTGATGCAGATTGGATTAGACAGCACGACGATATCATTATAAAAGTACTGCTTGATCCTTCGCTGGCGGATGATTTGAATGTACTTCGCAACGAAGTTGATGAATTGTCAATTGAAGGCTCTATTGATAAAAAAATCGGCGATCCTGATACTGCAGAAAACTTTTTCCAAGCACTGGCAGGGAAAGCAAAAAGTAAATTAGGAGAATACAACGAAAGCGGCGCAACTTTCCCCGACATTTTCAAAACGCCCCAGGAGTCATTCATTGGAGAATTGGGACATCAGCGTGAACTCCGACGCCGGGCGCAGCAGTCCAAGATTCGGCTTGAGCGTATCCGGAAGCACATTATAGACAATATTCTACACTACATGCGGGCTATCTGGATGGCAGAAGACCCCGATGCCAGACAGCTTCGATTTATGCAAAGGATGGTGCCCACCAAATGGAATATAACCGATGTGGATAATGACGGAAATGCGGAATTCACGCCTGTGGATGACGACCCGGCATATGCGGTACCGCTCTCAGAGGTTATTCATCCCGCGGGTTTGCTCGGGTTTGCGGGAAATTATGCAGTCTATCTGATGAAAAGCAATCCCGATCTGGTAAATCTGAATGAGGCATTATCTGTCTTAAGGCAAGGGTACAGCACCAGAAAAATCACCATCACTGCAGATGCCGCAAATAGTGGAAACTGTACGCTGAGTGACTTCAGGATGGAAGATGAGAGAAACATTCTATACACTTTGTTTACCTTCATAATTGAGGTGAAAACACTTGAAGATGGTAGCAAAAGAATTGATTTAATTGTTACTAACAAATACATTCAGGAGAAAAAAAGGATAGTAGACGCTAATAGCGTAATAGGTAAAAATTATAAAATTAACGCTTGGGGCGGTATTTATTTCAAATTGGATAAAGACTCACCATTGGATATGGATAGCGATGTAGGAGACAGTTGGACGGTTCATGTCGGTCCTGGAGAATTGCGTGACCCTGAATTGATTCAGATAATTGCAGAAAACCCACTTCCGGAAACACCGGATGAACCAACTGTATATTCCGTAGAAATGCTGGCTGAAATGGCTGAGTTTTTCCCACAGATTACCCGAAAGCTGAAATGGGACGAAGAAACCAATGAGCCTAAACCCTGGGATGCCCAGAATTCGCCCCTGCGAGAATTAGTCCGCAACCATTACCATGAATACCTGCTACATAAAAAATACACCCAAACCATTCTGGTGGATACCAATAATTTGATGGTTGATCTTGAACTCGGCGCTACCTCCGCCCTCGAAGAATTCAAACGCCTCCACCGCTACGTGGATGTCATGAAAGCCCACCTAGAAAAAGAAAAACTGGAGGTGGAAAAAGCCAAGCTTGAAGTGGAGATAGCCAAACTGCAACTAGAAAACGAACGTCGGCAAAAACTCATCGAGGTCGGCAAACTTGGAGATCCGGATATTGAAAAGGTCACGGTAATTGGGAAGGAGACGGAGCTACAGGACATCGTAAACGTGGAAATGGCAGAGGATAATACAGATAATTGAAAAAAATTGATGCCCATGCCTCTGAATCCAGGTGATCGGGGAACTTCAAATCGGAGCACTTCCTCTACCGAGCAAGGTGTTAGCTCTGCTGTGAGTAGTATTAGCCCTACAGGAAGGGGCTTACAAACTGCTGCTCATTTTGTCTATTCGCCAGATTTTGAATCGGTGAAAAAAAGGCTAAGGCTATGTGGGTATGACTTGATATCATTAAAAGAAACCAAAGCCCCCTCATTTGAAGCGCGTGAATTGAAATATGGCATTAATTTCCCATGGCTAGAATTGGATTATCTTTGGGAAAATCCTGAAGATAAAAATAGGACAAAAGATAATTTCAAATTTCCAACCATTATTGATGCTTATCCCAATTTACTTGAAGATGCCTATTCAGAATCTTTGCCTCGACTGAATAAAGACCTTGGAGAATTCGGAAATTGGTTTTGGAAAAAAGCAAAAGAAGGGCTTCTGGAATTGGCTAAAGACGTGGGAAAACTGGGTGATGACCTCTTGCAAATTTATCAAATCCACCAAGAGAGCTCCTCCGAAGAAGGAAAGCAAGAGACGTTGCCTATTGTGGATTTTCATAATCGCTTGAATTTGGCGATTTCTGAAAAAAGAAAGCTTTTACAGGATGTCGTTGGACTCTATAACCCCAAAGCAGAAGAATTTGTAAAAACTTGGAGTTCGGAAAAAGATCGGAAGTTAATCCAAGAGGGGGAAAAAAATATCATGGAGTTTGTATATGAATCTACTTTCGAGCATAAGATATTTGCTGAAACCTGGAAGAGGTGTCAAGAAAAATTATATTGGTCTACCGGTTACGAAAATATCGACATCACTCAAACCAAAGATTTAATAGGAGAAGTAATTGCCGAAAGTCTGCTTGGCGTCGCCAACAGCTGGCAGGAAAAATTAGAGGGTATTAAAGATGAAGCGTTGGAAAAAGTTAAATGGCGGATTTTTGATGCCTATTTAATATTGTTAATAAAACGCTTAAAGACAAATGGTGATATTAACGACCAATTAGAAGCATTGTGCAACAAAATTATTCAGTGGAACTTTGAAAATGTAAAAGAGTGGAAAGAGTGGCTTGTTGAGTATGCTCAAATGGGGCTGATGGTGTTAAGCTTATGTGTTCCAGTACTTAAGCTTTCAGGAAAAGCCCTCCAATACACTTTAGCCGCTTTGAGTTCCTTAGATGTTATGGTAAATGCTGAAGTTTTGAGACAAGCTGTCGCTTTTAGAGAAGAAATAAAAACGTATGACCAACTTAAATTAATAGAAAAAACCTATCAGGTATCTTCTGATATGCTTAAGGCGCAAGCAGAGGGAGACGTTGGATTTGCTTCCGTCTTCTTGTTGGTTAGCGTCATTGATAATGTTTCCGTTTGGAAAAATAGTAGCCATGTTACTGCGAAAACAATGGATGGACTTGAGGATGGAAAGTATCCATCAGTAGTCCCGCCGAATCCGGCGAAGACTAAACCGAAAGCCGAACCAGTTGATCCAAAAACTACCACTTCTAATGCAACTTCAGTTTCAGAAAGAGGAAATTCTTATATAGGAACTAAGGGAAATCCTTTAAAAAGACCTCTTAACCCTAAAGAAATACCATCTGAACACACCGGAAAGCCAGATTCTGTACCTCGAAATCTTGAAGGGAATAGATCTATTGCAAATATTCCTAAATCCAAACTATCCAAAAGTGAAAATACGAAAAGATTAATTGAGGAATGGGAGAAAGTAAATGACAAAATCGAAAGAATTCCTATTCAAGCGAGAACCCATAAGCATCATGTATTTCCACAAGCAAAAAAACTTGAGAAACACTGGAAAAGAGTAGGAATTAATATTGATGGTTATACAGTACAGGTTACAGATGATTTTCACTTAAAAGTTTTACATCAAGGAGAAGGAGGTGGAAGATGGAATGATGAATGGGAGATATTTTTTGAAGAATTTCCCAATGCTTCAAGAGAAGTGATTTTTGAAAAAATGGAAAGAATGAGAGGATCTTTTGGTATTGACAATCTCCAGTTTCATGAATATTGAAGTTGATACCCATAAGATTTCTGGCTATCTGAAATTAACAGATAACCATTTTTACAGGCAAAATCTTGCCCCACCAAATAAACATCCCAATGCAAAGTACGAGTCTATTTTCGGAAACTGGGCATCACCGCACGAACGTAAACGCGCGGTGATACCCAGTTTCTTTATCCCCCCCCCGGACTCGCCGAAGGCACATGGAGCGCTTCGCCGAAGAAAATGGCGTTGAGCGGCAGGCTGGACGTGCCGTACTTCATTATTTTTCACTAAAAAAATACGGTGAAAGCAACTCAAAAAACTTAAACGGTATGTCCAAAATGAGCCTGCAAATTTCAAATTATTGCTGAGCCGACCAAGCCAGATACCCACCCTTCAGGTCGTAGATTTCTTTGAAGCCTAGTTCCTGCATCGCTTTTGCGGCTCTGGCGCTGCGGCTACCCGACCGGCAGTAAATATAAACCGGTTTAGTTTTATCCATTTTTTGAATTTCAGTAGAAAAATTATCCGCCAAAACATTGATGTTCAATGCCTCATCGATGTGCCCCTGGACGTATTCTTCCGGTGTGCGCACGTCCACCAGTTGCACCTTACTGTCCGAGGTTTTTGTTTTAAAATCGGCAACCGACAACACTTCGCTCTTGGCAGTTGCAGCGGTTTCCTTGGATGTATTCTGCGATTGGCAGGCTACTGCTGAGAATACGATTATGCTTAATAAAAAAACTACCTTTTTCATGGTGCTCAAATTTTGAACAAAAATAAGCAATTTCAGCCGCTTTTTCAGTGATGGAAATCACTTCCTGAGTCAGACAACTTTTCCTACTGCCAAACGTTCTCATCGGGTATTGAATGAATTATCTTTGCATTTGTGAGTAATCTGCAACGTGTGCTGGAGCTGTACCGCGAGGACAAGCGGACGCAGCAAATTGTAAGCGCCCTCAGCGGCGAATCGCCCGCCCGGCTCAAAGTGGTCGGAACGGTGGGCGCGCAGGAATCCTTTGTCCTGTTCGGAACCTACGCCAATCTTCCCCGCAATTATTTGTTCATCGCCAACGACAAAGAGGAAGCCGCCTATCTGCAAAACGATCTGGCAAGCCTGTTTGAGAAAAAACCGGTCTGGTTCTTCCCCGATTCGTTCAAACGCCCCATGTATTTTGAGGCTTTCAACAGTACCAATGTGCTGCAACGTACCGAGGTGATCAATCGCATCACGTCTTCGAATGCCAAGGGTGAAATCATTGTCTCCTACCCCGAAGCCTTGTTTGAAAAAGTCGTTTCGCCGGAGGTACTCAATGAACAGCGCATCAATATTGCCGTGAAGGAAAATCTAGATGTGGATTTTTTGATCGAAGTGCTCGTGGAATATGGCTTCAAGCGTGAAGATTTTGTGTACGAACCGGGGCAGTTTTCCATCCGAGGAGGCATCGTGGATATTTTTTCCTATGGAAGCGAATTGCCGTACCGGATTGAATTATTTGACGAAGAAGTCGAGACCATCCGCCTGTTCGACCCGCTGACACAGCTGTCGGAGAAAAATATCGCCACCGTTTCGATTGTACCGAACATCAACACCAAATTCTCGCGCGAGCAGAAGGTATCATTATTTCAGGTATTGCCCGAAGACACGGTCATTTGGGTCAAGGATTTTCAGATTTTGCTCGACAAGCTGCAGCAGTGTTTTGAAAAAGCGGAAGAATTTGCCAAAGCGCTTACCGTTCTGGATAACAACGAGTTAGCGGAAATTTTCCGTGACCGCGCTTTCATTTTTCCACGCCAGGTGATCGAAGATATTCAGGATCACTCAATTGTAATTTTATCCAACTCAAAAACGGAAGGCATCACCCTATCGCCTCATCCCCCAATCACCTACAACTCAAAGCCTCAGCCCAGTTTCAACAAGAATTTCCCGATGCTGATCGAGAATTTGCAGGACAATTCGCGTCAGCGCATCGAAAATTACCTGTTTACTGATAATTCCAAGCAAATCGAGCGTTTCTACGCGATTTTTGAAGATTTGGACGCCGATGTCAACTTCCACCCGATTCCGCAAGCGATCTATCAGGGATTTATTGACCAGGATTTAAAAATTGCTTGTTACACCGACCATCAGATTTTTGATCGCTTTCACCGGTACAAATTGAGGCAAGGCTACGGCAAGGAACAGGCATTGAGCGTGCGCTTGCTGCGTGAATTGCAGCCCGGCGACTACGTGACGCATATCGATTACGGCGTGGGTCGTTATTCTGGTCTGGAAAAACTCACGGTCAATGGTCACACCCAGGAGGCGGTGCGTTTGGTTTACAAAAACAATGACCTGCTGTACGTCGGGATCAACTCGCTGCATAAAATTGCAAAATACATAGGCAAAGATGGGTCAGATCCGCAATTGAGCAAGCTCGGTTCTGATGCCTGGAAAAACCTCAAAGCCAAGACCAAAAAGAAAGTCAAGGACATCGCGGGCGAGCTTATCAAGCTCTATGCAAAGCGCAAAGCCTCGCAGGGGCATGGCTTCCCGCCGGACGGGTATTTGCAAAACGAATTAGAAGCTTCCTTTATATATGAAGATACACCCGATCAGTACAAGGCCACCCAGGATGTCAAGGAAGATATGATGAAGCCCTACCCCATGGATCGTCTGGTGTGTGGTGATGTTGGTTTTGGTAAAACCGAAGTGGCGATTCGAGCGGCATTCAAAGCAGTAGTGGATGGCAAACAGGTAGCAGTGCTTGTGCCCACGACAATCCTGGCCCTGCAGCATTTCAAAACCTTTGGCGACCGGCTCAAGGAATTTGGCGTGGATGTGGATTATGTGAATCGTTTCCGCAGCGCGAAAGATAAAAAAGAGATTTTTGAAAAACTGAAGGAAGGCAAAATTGACGTCATCATTGGCACGCACGCGTTGCTTGGAAAGGACGTAAAATTCAGAGACTTGGGTTTGCTGGTGATTGACGAAGAGCAGAAATTCGGCGTTGGCGCTAAGGAAAAACTGCGGAATCTGAAGGTTAATGTGGATACCCTGACGCTCACAGCCACACCGATTCCAAGAACTCTACAATTCTCGCTCATGGCGGCGCGCGATCTGTCTATTCTCAGAACAGCGCCTCCCAACCGACAACCAATTCAGACCGAAGTGCGCATTTTCAGCGAAGAAGTGATTAAGGAAGCCGTGATGTACGAGGTGAATCGCGGCGGTCAGGTCTTTTTTGTACATAATCGCGTGAAATCCTTGCCGGATATGGTCGCTATGCTGCGTAAAATTTGCCCGGATGTGGATATCGCCATGGCGCACGGTCAGATGGAATCAGATTCCCTAGAGAAAGTATTGCTCGATTTTATTGAAAAAAAATACGATGTGCTGGTTTGTACCAACATTATCGAAACGGGACTGGATATTGCGAATGCCAATACAATTATTATAGACCATGCCGAGATGTTCGGTCTGAGCGATCTGCACCAGCTGCGCGGGCGCGTGGGGCGTTCCAACAAAAAAGCGTTTTGTTATCTGTTTACACCACCACTTTCCACGCTCACGAGCGATGCACGCAAACGCCTGAAAACCATTGAAGAATTCTCGGATTTAGGCAGCGGCTTGTACATCGCAATGCGCGACCTCGACATCCGGGGCGCCGGGAATTTGCTGGGCGCAGAGCAGAGCGGTTTTATTGCGGATATTGGTTATGAAACCTACCAGAAAATCCTGGAAGAAGCAATTCAGGAGTTGAAAGAAAACGAATTCAAGGATGTTTTTCAGGAAGAACTTGAAAAAGATCGTTGCTACGTACGTGATGTGCAGGTGGATACCGATGTGGAAATGCTGATTCCGGATGACTACGTGAGCAGTATTTCTGAGCGTTTGTCGCTATACACCGAGTTGGACGGCATCGACACAGAGGAAGATCTGGCAAAATTTGAAGAAAAGCTGCGCGACCGTTTCGGCAAGATACCGGGCGAAGTACGTGAACTCTTCGACGGACTGCGCCTGCGCTGGGTTTGCCGGGAATTGGGCTTTGAAAGGGTCATTCTGAAAAACGACAAACTGCGTTGTTATTTTGTAGAAAATCCGCAATCGCGTTTTTACGAAAGCAAAACCTTCCATGCCGTAATGGATTTTATTGCCAAAGAAGGACACAAGCAGGGGCTGAACATCAAGCAATCGGCGCGGAATTTAATTCTTGTGAAAGAGAATGTAAGATCTTTGAAAAAAGCACTAGAAGTTTTGAAAGGAATTCGCTCAAGTAGTGATCTGGTGACTCAGAGTCATCAGATCACTACTTGAGCAAGATGCAGTTACTTTTCAACAATTGTTTCGTCTAAATCAGGAACAAAACCTCAATTGTAAGTTGGAAACAAAATTTGCACCCCACACCATCTATCATATTTATAATCAGGGCAATAATCAAGAAAGAATTTTCTTCAGTGAAGAAAATTATCTGTTCTTTTTATGGAAAATGCGAAAACAGCTGTTGCCTTATGTTGAATTTTTAGCTTATTGCCTGATGCCTAATCATTTCCACTGGCTGGTATTAACCAAACAAAGTGCCTGTGAATGGAGTAAAGCCCGCAAGCCAACACACAAATGGTCGGAAAACTTAGAGTCACCAGATCATCTCCAACAAAATTTGAGTCATGCGATTGCCATTCTGCTAAGA
>CAZGAU010000138.1:0-14081 GCA_964523725.1 uncultured Saprospiraceae bacterium | reverse complement strand
TCAAAACCCGGCAGCACATCTTCGCCGGTAAGCACTTGCTCAAAGGGCACAATACTTTCACTGCCATCCGCACGATAAACCGTTGTTTGTTGCTTTGCAGGATGAATCAGCCAGGCAAGACGGCAGCCACAAGCCATAAAATCGGCGATTTTTTCCTGAATGGGCAACAAACTATCAGAAGGCGAGCGCAATTCTATAATAAATTCGGGTACCGCCGGCACAAATTTTTCTTTCTCATCAGTACTGAGTGCGTTCCATTTCTCATGGGGCATCCACGCGGCATCGGGTCCGTATGTAGCGCCATTGGGCAATTTGAAACCTGTTGAAGAGTCGAAAATAACACCGAGTCTTGAACTTTCATTCCATACAAAAAGCTTTCCGTTCAATCGGGCATTCCAAATTCCAGTTTGACCTCCTGTTGGCGACATAATGATGATTTCTCCTGTTGAGTTGCGTTCAATTTTTAAGTCCCGGTTCAGTTGACAAAACTCAAAAAATTGCTCATCGCTCATGCCCTTACCGGGAAAAGCGAGCGCTACAAAACCCTCAAAACGACTGGCAACTGCGGTCATGGTATATGTGCTTTATTTACAAATTTACAAAAAAAATCAATTGGTTTGTTGTAAATCTTTTAGCAGTTAACCGGAAAAGCAGCCCAAAATGATACGCCAAAAAAATTACATTTCGTATCTTGTTGTTACAATTATTTATGTACAGCAAATTTTTGCAATAAAGTGTGTCACATGCCTAGCGCGAACGCCACATTAACCCTGCTCGCCGTGAAAAAAATTGTGGAAGGTACCTCGACCTACACAGGGAAGGAATTTTTTCGGATGCTGGTTAAAAATCTGGCGGAAACGCTGGATTTGCATGGGGTTTGGGTAACCGAATATAATGAAAAAACCAATTATTTACATTCGCTTGCCTTTTGGCTCAAGGATGATTTTGTACCAAAATATGATTATTGCGTGGTGGGCACGCCCTGCGAACCGGTGATCCAGTCCAACGATATTTTCCACGTGCCCGAAAGAGTGATTCAATTGTTTCCAAAAGATCCGGATTTGCCGCCGCTGGGCGCGGTGAGCTACGTGGGGCTGGCTTTGAAAAATGAAAAAGGCGAAGTGCTCGGGCATCTGGCAGCACTCGACAACAAGCCAACACCGGAATTGCCGGAGTTTTTCGCGATTTTTAAGCTTTTTGCCTCCCGCGCTGAGGCTGAATTGCGTCGGCTGCAATACGAACGCCGCCTGATCGAGAATGAAGCGAAGCTCAGTCGACTGGTGAATGGCGCGATGAACGGCATTTTTGAAATGGATGATCAATTGAATATTACACAGGTGAACCCCGCGGCTGTAAAATTATTTGGCGTAAAAAATGCTGATAGTCTGATTGGTACATCAGTAAAAAATTTATTAAGTGTAAATGGATTCAAAAAACTGACGGAAATAATTCCATTTTTAAATAATGATGTAAAAAACGAGGCTGCGCTTTGGATTCCGGGGTATGTAGAATGCCTGAAACAATCGGGTGAAAGTTTTCATGCGGAGGCTTCTTTGTCAAAATTTATTACCGAAGGCGAAATATTTTACGTGTTTTTTATTGCCAATGTGCAGGATCGGTTGGCGGCGGAGCAGCAGGTAGAAAAACTCAGATTAGAGACTTCTTTTCTCAAGGAAGAGATTCGTGCCATGCAAAATCCGGGTTCGATTATTGGACAAAGTACTGAGATTCAGGAGGTTTGTGAACTGGTGCGGCAAGTGGCGCCTACTGACACCTCGGTGCTCATCACCGGCGAAACCGGCACCGGTAAGGAATTACTTGCCCGGGCGATCCATGAATCCAGCCAGCGTCAGGATAAAACGATGGTCACAATCAATTGCGCAGCCCTGCCGCCAGAACTGATTGAAAGTGAGCTATTTGGACACGTGAAAGGTGCATTTACCGGAGCGCATGCTTCGCGCGAAGGACGCTTCGTACTGGCGGATGGCTCCACGCTGTTTCTGGATGAGATCGGCGAGATGCCTATGTCCTTGCAAGCCAAGCTGTTACGCGTATTGCAGGAAGGGGAAGTGCAGCCTATCGGTAGTTCCAAGACGATCAAAGTAGATGTGCGCATTGTGGCGGCGACGAACCGCGATTTGGCGGAGGAGGTGCGCAAAGGTAATTTCCGCGAGGACTTATATTACAGACTAAATGTTTTTCCGATTCATTTACCGCCTTTGCGCGAGCGCGGCGAAGATATTATTGAAATTGCTGAGGCTTTTATTACAAAACACGCCCGGAAATTAAATAAAAAAATAATAAAACTTGACGATATCGCCCGGCACCAGCTATTGGCTTATTCCTGGCCTGGTAATATTCGCGAATTGCAAAATATTATTGAACGAGCGCTCATTATGTCCAAGAACGACAGGCTGGAACTGGCGCCATTGCTTCATCTCACGCAATCGAATGCTGAAACTGCTTCATCCCCTGCGAAAAAAATTTACACCGCCGACGAGCTACGTGAACTGGAACGGCAAAACATACTTCGGGCTTTAAAACTCACCGACTGGAAAATTTCCGGTGCACAGGGCGCTGCGGCCTTGCTCGACATTCCTCCCACTACGCTCAGCTCCAGGATCAAGGCTCTGGGCATCACCAAAAGTGACGATATTTAGTAACGAAATCTCGTTAATTCACGAAATCTCGTGAGTGATTAAAAATTGGCATACACTTCAATGCTTTGATTTTCAGAATCTTACATTTCTGGCACAGCAATTGGCATAGTGTGAATGTAACAAATGAATTATTTCACACTTAAAATTTTTTTACCAATGGAAACAACTTTGAAAAAAACAAGAACCGTAAACGGCGTTGACATCAAGCGCCTGTACGACACCATTCAAGCCGTTAAGGAAAACCCTTCGCTCGGTCAATTCAAATTCCGCAGCGTGAACGAATGGATTGATTGCGGTCACAACCGTTCTACGATCAAGGATTTCTACGGTGCTGGTCAGGAAGATACCAGCCGCAACAAGCCTTTTGTAATGGACAACGACGAGCCGGATGTATTGCTCGGTACCGACAAAGGCGCCAATCCGGTGGAGTACGTGCTGCATGCCCTGGCGGGGTGTATTACCACCTCGTTGGTATATCATGCAGCGGCGCGGGGTATCCGCATCGAGGGTGTTTCTTCGACCTACGAAGGGGAACTTGACTTGCGCGGATTTTTGGGCATTGATCCCGACGTACGTCGCGGTTATCAGAACATCAAAGTTACTTTCGACATCAAGGGTGATCTGACCCAGGAACAGAAGCAGGAGCTGATCGAACTGGGGCAGCAATTCTCGCCGGTATTTGATACGATCTCCAATCCGGTGAACGTAGAAGTAAAACTGGCCTGATTTGATTCAGATTTGGGATGAGTGTAATACTTGTCCCAAATCATTCACCAAAATGAATGATTTTACCCCAAAACCAAATGAAAACATGATGTAAATTAATTTTTGAAATCACCCGAAAAAACTTTTATTATGGAAACATTACAAAAATTCAATGTGCGCGAACTGCGCAAAGCGATCCGCAAGGAATATTGTGAGGTTGCGAGCAATCCCCAAAAAGGCTTTCACTTTCTCTCCGGCGAGCCTTTGGCAAAATTGTTGGGTTATACCGCTGAAACCCTTGTGGATATTCCATCCGGGGCGATTGAATCCTTTGCCGGCGTGGGCAATCCTTTTAAATTGGGTCCGGTTGAACCGGGCGAAATTGTGGTAGATATTGGCTGTGGCGCGGGCATCGATTCGCTGATCGCCGCTAAAAAAGCAGGGCTGGATGGGCAGGTCATCGGCGTTGACATGACTCCGGAGATGGTGGAAAAAGCGCGTGCCAATGCACGGGAAACCTTGGCTGTAAATACTCATTTTTTCAATGCTTACGCCGAAATGCTGCCATTACCAGATAATTACGCTGACGTGGTTATCAGCAATGGCGTGATTAATCTTTGTCCTGACAAACAGGCTGTTTTTAGCGAAATTTATCGGGTACTCCAGCCCGGTGGGCGGCTGCAAATTGCCGATGTGCTGCTCAAACGCCCCGTTGCTGAAACCGCTAAAGACCGGGTTCATCTCTGGACAACCTGCGTGGCCGGTGGTTTGTTGCAGAAAGAATATGTGGAGATTTTGCGACAAGCGGGCTTCACGAACATTCGCATAGAGGACGCTTATGATGTATTTCGAGATGCACCGGTGGCTTCTTCGGCGGCTCATTTTGAAGCGAAAGGTTATAATATTTATGCGGAGAAGTAAGCTGGATTTTGGATATTTAGTTTTGGATGTTGGTTAATTATTATATCATAATCAGCATCCAATTATTACATTATAAAAACGGATATTTAATTTCTTTTAGAAACAAGCCTTCGGGCGGGGCGCTCCAGCTTTTTTTGAGCAAAGTTTGCTTGTCCAAAGCTTCTTTTACTTCTTCTAATGTAATTTTTCCGGTACCTACATTTAAACACATGCCCACGATCAGGCGCACCATGCCGCGCAGGAAGCGGTTGGATGTAATATAAAATGCGATGCGTTTATCATCCAATTTTACCCATTCGGCGCGGGAGAGCTCACATTCCAGGGTTTTAGCATCATGATCGGATTTGCAAAACGGGTAAAATTCGCGGTAAGCGAGTAATAATTGTGCCGCTTCCTTCATTTTGTCAAAATCGGGTTTCTCGGCAAGAGGGTAAAAATAAGCGGTTTGAATCGCGAACGGATCCTTGGCAAATGTAATATGATAGGCATAGCTGCGCTGGTAAGCATCGAATCGGGCGTGAGCTTCAGGCGCCACCTCGAAAATCCGGAAAATGGCAATGTCTTTGGGTAAAAACTTATTTACCCGATTGATAAATGATTTCGGAAAATCATGATTGTAATTAAAATGAATGTAATATTGCATAGCGTGTACGCCGGTATCGGTGCGGCCGCAGCCGACTACTTCGATCTCCGTGCCCAGAATGGTTGAAAACGCCTGCTCGATCGTTTCCTGCACACTCACCCCATTGGGTTGTTTTTGCCAACCCACATAATTAAAACCATTATATGCCAGTTCTGCGAAGTAACGCATGATTTTGATTATTCAATAAAGCTGGCGCAAAAATACCTATTTTTTAATCAAATGTTGGGAAAGACTTTTGCGAATGGTTTTGCATCGGTCGATTGAGGCTATGTCAATGCTTATTTCGGAGTAAGCTGTACAAAAGCAGGAGAAAGCGCTACCCCTTGTGCTGGATAGCGCCTTTCTCAGCCACAAAACGACAGTCGGGTGATTTTATTTCAAATGGCTGCCGGGATATTACATGTAAGTAAGTAGTCGAGCAGTTTTACAGTCGATTGTTGAAAGTTGAATCAATCTGATAATCAACTTCTTATAAAGTATTTTATTTGAACTTAAAATTGTCTCTTTACTTACTTATATAATTTGAAGTAAATAACTTCGCATTGTAATATAGCCCGCAGATAACAGGGAAAATACGACAAGGACCGAATTAACTGTAAGGTTAAGTGCAAGATAGCCAACATCCATCGAGGGATCCTGCTCGGGCAGATTCCATTCTTCACTAAATGGAAGATACCGTTCCAGTTGAGCTGTAATTAACATGCATGCTCCCATTATGATATAAGCCAGGATAGGATTAAAATCCAGGGCAACCAGCAGGGCGCCACAACCAAAGTAAACGAGTGGCATTCCAATGTTTTTTACAAATGATTTCATTATTACTTAATTTAATTAACAATCGTAATATTGCGATTAAGTAAATCAAAAAAATAGACGCTTAATCCATAATAAAAAGTGCCGTTATTACATTAGATTTTTTTCATCATAATAGTTGCCGAGGACGGGCAAATACTTGAAAACTGTTGTGTTTCGCGGATCGAGGGAGGTACTTCATTGCGTTCAATGACCTGATAATCTAATTTTGCAAAAAAATCTTTCGCTGTATCGGTTAGTAAAAATAATTCCTGGATATTTAGTTGCTTGGCGACAGATTCCAGCATGCTGCTGATTTGCTTGCCGTAGCCTTTCCCTTTATAGGCATCAGCCACGCTCACCGAGCGGATGAGCCCGATATTACTAAATATTTCAAGCCCTCCGGTACCAATTACCTTACTTTCGCTGAGCAGAAGAAATTTCTTTACGCCGGGATATAAATCACTGACAGGCAGTTTGTTAGCCTCCAATAATTGCGTAAAAAAGGTTGAATCTTCTTCGGAAGTTAGTTCCAGTAGTGTAGGATTATTTAATGAAACGTCCATTTTATTATACTGTTTTAATATCGTGATATTGCGATGAAATAAAGCAAAAAAATGTGACTTATTTACCACAACTCGCATCGTATTGATCGAACAAATGACCAAAGACGAGCCTCAGCTCCTGCCACACGGAGGGGTTGATGCAATAACAGGTTTTTACACCCTCAATTTCGCCTTCGATGATGCCAGCGTTTTTTAGCTCTTTCAAATGCTGCGAAATGGTCGATTGTGCCAGCGGCAGCACATCCACGATTTGCCCGCAGACGCAGTCTTTGGTTTTGATCAGGTATTGCAGGATCGCCACGCGCGCCGGATGTGCCAGAGCCTTGGCTAAGACTGCAATGCGGTTTTGTTCCGCTGTGAATAATTGTGATTTTGTTGCACCCATAATTAATCGCAATATTACGATTGATTAAGTCAAAAGTCAAGTTTTCCGCAATTTTTTTTTAAAAAAGTAAAGGGAATATTACTGAATAGCCAGTGTTTACTGGGCTTCGGACGCGAGTTTCACTTTCAGACCTTCAAGATCATCGGTCAGTTTGATCTGGCAACCCAGCCGGGAATTGTTTTCTACAAAAAACGCCTGGTCGAGCATATCTTCTTCATCCTGAGACATTTCCGTGAGTTCGTGGTCGCTCAGCACGTACACGTGGCAGGTAGAGCACAGTGCCATGCCGCCGCAAGTGCCCTGCACCGGGAGTTCGTAGGCTTTGCACAATTCCATCAGGTTCATGTTCATATCGGTCGGCGCTTCGAGCTCGTGTTGCTGATCTTCGCGGTCAATTACGGTAATGTGGATCATTTTAAAGATTTATGCGTTTTTTAACCAAACAAGTTTGGTTTTTACAGGTTGCCAAACAAGTTTGGCAGTTACAAAGCTGCAAATTTAGTGGTATTGCAAGGAAAAATCTGCTTCTGTAGCAAGTTTTAGCACAATTCTAAAACAAACCTGACATGAAAATTACGATTTGATGCTATTTCCAAGCATTCGAGTGGCTATATTTGCCAAAAAAGAAGGCTATGCTCATTACATTTTTGAAAGCGTTACATATTGTTGGTTTTGTAGCCTGGTTCGCCGGCTTGTTTTATCTGGTGCGTATGTTTGTGTACCACGTGGAAGCCAACGACAAACCGCAACCCGAACAAGATATTCTGAAAAAACAATTCAACCTGATGCAATGGCGGGTGTATAAAATTATTGCCAATCCTGCGATGATGCTCACCTGGACGGCGGGGCTGATCATGCTGGCGTTGCCCTTTATTGACAAGGCTTATCCCAATTACCTGACCGGTGGTGCCGGTTCGCCCGGCTGGATGCACCTGAAACTAACTTTATTAATATTATTATTGGTATATCATATTTGGTGTAAAAGGCAGATCAAAAAACTGGAAGCGGGTGACAGCAAACTGAGCGCATTTCAGTTCCGGTTGGTCAATGAAGTGCCCACGATTTTCCTGGTGGGGATCATTTTTCTGGCGGTTTATGGCAAAGCCGGTATCTTGAGTTATGCTTATTTATTTGGTGGATTGATTGTGTTCACGGTTTTACTTTATCTTGGTGCAAGGGCTTATAAAAAAAGGCGGGAAGGGGAGGCTTAAAATTGTTGTTATTTGTTAATTGTTATTGTGGCAGTTAGAGTTTGAATTATTACATTTTAAATGGTTCCAATTAATAGATAACAATTTACAACCAAAACATCATTAAAAATATGAAATATTTCCTTACATTATTATGTTGCATGGGATTTTTTTCATTTCTATTCGGTCAGGATTTTTCAGCTTATGAAAAGCGCGTTTTTGAAGATGGCAATGGCGGAACGTTGAATTATCGAATATTATATCCTGCCAAATACAAGCCCAATAAAAAATATCCGCTCGTGTTTTTCTTACATGGCGCGGGAGAGCGTGGGAGCGACAATGAAAAACAGCTTACACACGGTGGCAAACTTTTTTTAGAAAAGAAAAACCGCAAAAAATATCCGGCGATTGTGGTCTTTCCGCAGTGTCCGCAGGACGATTACTGGGCGCATATGCTGGAGAACCGAAAAGATGGACTGCGCTTGCGTGAATTCCCTGAAATGCCGGAACCCCGCAAGGCATTGGGGCAGGCGATGCAATTGCTGGAAAAACTGGTAAAAGAAGAAAGTGTTGACACGGATCGCGTGTATGTAATGGGCTTGTCGATGGGTGGCATGGGCACGTTTGAGATTCTCTCCCGCATGCCTGAGCACTTTGCGGCAGCCATTCCCATTTGCAGTGGCGGTAATCCTACGCTGGTGGATCGTTATGCCAAAAATACCAGTCTCTGGATTTTTCATGGTTTGAAAGATGATGTGGTATTGCCCAGATATTCCGAGCAAATGCACGAAGCACTCAAAGCAGCCGGAGGAGACGTAAAATATACCGCTTTCCCGGAAGCCAATCATAATAGTTGGGATCCGACCTTTGCACAGCCGGATTTGCTAAAATGGTTGTTTTCGCATAAATAGCTAACAATCAAAATAAAATTTCTTCTTTTCCGAAAATCCTGTTATTTTCATCGGAAAATTAATAGGAATGCCGGATTGGGTTTATATAACAGCAGTAAATATTGGCATTGGGTATGCAGCCTTATGCGTCGCTTTCTATTTTCTGCAGGATTATTTCTTTTTCCGTCCGGAAATTTTGCCCAAGCAATTTGAATACCGCTATCCTTTTCCGTTCAGTGAAGTAAATTTTGAGATGGAGGATGGTAGCCAGATCAATGGTATACACTTCAAAGTGCCCAATTCCAGAGGCGTGGTATATTATTTGAAAGGCAATTCCCGCAGTGTAAAGGGCTGGGGCAAGTTTGCGCGCGACTTTGTCAGCAAGGGTTACGATTTTTTTATGTTTGATTATCGTGGTTTTGGCAAAAGCTCCGGCAAGCGCACCGAACAAACCCTCTACAATGATTCCCAAATGGTGTACAAATGGCTCAGCGAACGTTATTCGGAGGATCAGATCGTTGTGTATGGACGCTCGATGGGGAGTGGCATTGCCGCCCGTGTCGCTTCCTGGAACAAGCCCAAAATGCTCATCCTGGATGCGCCGTATTATAGTTTTTTGTATCAGGTCAGACGTTACGGCTGGTGGTTGCCTTTAAAATGGCTGCTCCGGTATCAGTTGCGCAGCGATCAGTTTATCAAAAAAGTGAGTTGTCCAATTTTTATTATTCATGGGAATAAAGACCGGCTTATATCTTACAAACAAGGACAAATGTTGGCAGAATTGGCTCCGGATTTAGCTGCACTGGTCACCATTGAAGGTGGTTATCACAATAATTTGCCTGAGTTTCCGGATTATCACGAATACTTGTACGATATATTGAACGATTTGCCGCTTGAAGCAGTGATGGAAAGCGAGTTGCAAGTTGCATGAAAAAAAATTCACCGGAACTTTTGCCAAATAAATTTTTGTTGTATTTTTGCCACGCTTTTGAAACAAACGCCTACTTTCAGGCATTTAAAATTGGTACAGACCCGTGGTGTAACGGTAGCACTACAGATTTTGGTTCTGTCTGTCAAGGTTCGAATCCTTGCGGGTCTACAAAAAAAATAATGAATCCTCCTGTAAACCGAATGTTTGCAGGAGGATTTTATTATTTGGATTTTTATAAATTTACCAACGCCTGCTCCAAATCCTCAATCAAATCTTCCACATCTTCCACGCCCACACTAAGGCGAATAAGCGAATCGGTCAAGCCTACTTTCAAACGTTCTTCGCGGGGAATAGAAGCATGCGTCATCGTAGCCGGATGCCCGATAAGCGATTCTACTCCGCCCAAAGATTCAGCAAGCAGGAATAACTTCGTGCTACTCAATACTTTAGTAGCATCCTTGAGGGTGTCTTTATGCAAATCAAACGAAACCATCGCGCCGTACAAACCATGATTCATCTGACGGGAAGCTAGTTCGTAATAAGGGTTATCTTTTAAACCAGGATAGTAAACTTTGCTCACTTTCGGATGGGCAGCTAAATATTTGGCGATTTTCTTGGCATTTTTACAGGCGCGTTCTACCCGGAGATGCAGGGTTTTAATGCCTCGCAATACCAGGAAACAATCCTGAGGGCCTGGCACAGCGCCCACTGCATTTTGCAGAAAATAAAGCAGTTGTGCAATGGTTTCGTCATTCACGATCACCGCGCCGTGTACCACATCCGAGTGGCCGCCCAGATATTTGGTTGCCGAATGTGTTACCATATCTGCGCCCAGATCGAGCGGGTTTTGCAAATAGGGCGAAGCGAAGGTATTATCCACGCAAGTCCAGATTTTATTGGCTCTGGCGATGTCGCAAATGGCTTTGATGTCAATGATCGTCAGCATCGGATTGGTGGGCGTTTCCATCCAGATGAGCTTAGTCTTCTTATTGATCGCCTTTTCCACGTTTTTCAGATCTGTCATATCCACAAAATGCGCCTTGATGCCGTAGCGCTCGTGCACCCGCACCATTTGCCGGTAGGAGCCGCCGTACAGGTCATTGCAACTGATGATTTCATCCCCCGGGTTCAGAAGGCGCATGATGGCGTCCATTGCGGCCAGTCCGCTACCAAAGCAAACGCCGAATTTGCCGTTTTCGAGTGCGGCAAGATTTTTCTGCAAGGCATCCCGGGTGGGGTTTTGCGTACGCGCGTACTCGTAGCCCTTATGTTTGCCGGGCGCTTCCTGCGCATAAGTGGAGGTCTGATATATCGGCGTCATGACGGCGCCGGTAGAAGGATCGGGGTCAACGCCCGCGTGAATGGCTTTGGTACCAAATTTCATGGTTTTATTTGTTTAGTGTTTCCGGAATGTTATGGTAAAATGTCCTGTTATCAGGTATCAAAAACAAAGCGCAAAGGTAAAGAAAAAGGGCAATTCGAGTTGCCCCAAATTGCCCTTTTTATCTCTTTTTAAAGCCCTTTCTTAGTTAACAGAATCTGACAATTCCTTGCCAGGCTTGAATTTAACCACGTTTTTCGCTCCGATTTTGATAGAAGCACCGGTTTGAGGGTTACGACCGGTACGAGCTTCACGCTTGGAAACAGAGAAAGTACCAAAGCCAATCAACGTTACTTTGTCACCTTTTTTCAGTGCGTCACCGATGCTGTCGAGAACTGCATTCAAAGCGTCGCCTGCTTGTGCCTTAGTCAGCTTTGCACTTTCGGCAATTTTGTTAATCAAATCTCCTTTATTCATTTCAATGGTTTTTGATGAAAAAATTGAAACATGCCCCAAAATTAAGGGTTTGTTTGAATAATGCAATTTTTTTGCAATCAAAAATGCAGAAAAATCTCAGTGTTTTCAGGCGTTTGGGATATTTTTCGTCAAAATGTACATCAAATCACCTCATCATTGCGTTTAAAAAAGAAAAAAATAACACATGAAAAGGCTTGTATTCCTGCTGTTTGTTGCGCTTTTGACCGTTTCTACCAGTTCACTTGCTTCTTGTAGCCGAAAATCGGGTTGCCCCGCCTACGACAGTGCCAAAGCTGACACCAATCGCAAGGGCGAACTCTCCACCAAAAGGGGAAAATCGAGCCTTTTCCCGAAAGATATGCGCAAGAAGATGAAGTAAAGACTTTGTGATCAGGAGACTTTGTGACTGAGAGACCATGAGAATGGAAGCATTCACCTGATCTCTTGTTCTCCAAGTCACTTCGTCTCCGAGTCTCGAGATTACTTCCTCTTCGGGTCCAACGCGTCCGTCAAGCCTTCGCCGATTAAATTAAAGAGGGTTACCGTGATAAAAATCGCCAATCCCGGAAAAACGGTGATCCACCAGGCGGAAAACGGCGCGCTCCTCGCCACACTGAGCATGCTGCCCCAGGTCACCTGGTCCGCAGCGATGCCAATTCCCAGAAACGATAGAAATGCTTCCAGCAAAATAGCGCTGGCCACGCCAAACGCAATGGTGATAAGCACCGGCGTCATTGCGTTGGGCAAGGCGTGCCGGGTAATGATGCGCCAGTTGCTAAAACCCATGGCACGAGCAGCTTCGATGTAACTCAAGTTGCGAATGCGCAAAAACTCTGCCCGGATAAACGTGGCAATGCCCGTCCAGCCGATGAGGCCGATGATGACCATTACATAGAACACCGAAGGTCTTTTGATCACTGCCACCACCGAAAGAATCAGCAGCAGCCCCGGAATGGAGTTAAATACTTCAATCGTGCGCATCACGAGAATATCGGTCGGCACCGTCATTTTCTTACCGAATGCGGGAATTCTTTTTAAAACGCTTGCCAAAGCATTCATAATCAGCATGATCATCAGGAAAATGCCCAGACTTTTGCCCAATTCGGTGGTGAAACCGCCTTCGCTATAATAATAGGTTCTGACAATGAATCCGTAAAACAGCCCCAGCACTGCGCCGATCAGATTCATAATTAAACGAATGCGTGACACTTTCATTCGGTCATCCCCAAAATAACCCGCCAGCGCGCCAAAAAAGACCCCGATCACCGTGGCAATCGCCATCGCGATTACACCTACGAGCATGGCTACCCGCGTACCCGCGATCATGCCTGCCAGCACGTCCCGCCCGATCTTATCCGTACCCAGCCAATGCCGCCAGCGTGTGGAGACCACCTTTTGCTTTTCAAACGGCCCAACGAAGCCCGCGTTTTTCAAATCCAGCGTATTATAGGAGTAAGGCACGGGTGGGCGAACCACCGATTCGTAGGGCAAATCCCGCCAGCTATTGGTCACAAACTGCGCATCCCACTGCGTGAGGCCGAGGTTCACGCCGTATTGTTTGATGATCGGGAAGTACGTTTTACCGTCGAGCTTGCAGTAGATGGGCTTTTCATTCGCGAGGAAATCCCCGAACAGCGCGATAAACAACAACACATACAGCACCCGCAGCGACCATACCGCCAGCCGGTTCTTCCGGAACTGCCGCCGCACGATCGCCCCGTAGCTTTGGTCAGCGCCATCGGCTACTTTCGCTAATATCCGTTTATTTGATCTTCTTCCGAAAAACATGTACTGAGTTTATGACTGCAAGCAGAGAACCACAAGCGGCAAGACTTTCCTGCGGTTTGTACCTTGCGGCTCGCGGCTGGTAAAAATAATAACTTTTAGCGCTTTACTGCAAAAATCGTTAAATTGCGTTAGATAATTACAAAAGATCATATTAACATCTTCATGAACCCCAATCAAGAGCAAAAACACAAAGGCAGCGGCGATAAAATCGAGTATCATTTCCACGGGAAAAAGGTGCTCGTACCGCGCTACCTCACAGGACTGCCTTCACTCGAAGACGAACTCATCGGGCGCGAGGAGGAACTCGCCGAGCTCCAACGCACGCTCCACACGGCCCAAAGCGTGGTACTCATGAACGGCATGGGCGGCATCGGCAAGACTACCCTTGCGCTTGCCTACGCCAATCTTCACAAAGATGCATACCGGCACATCGCCTGGGTGGAAGTACCGGGCGACTTTGCGACCGGGCTGACCAGCCATTTTATTTTGCTGCAAAACCTCGCTATTGAGAAGCTGACCGGTTCGCCAGAGGGCGATGTACTACTTATTCTAAACGCGCTCAATAATCTCGGCGGTACCAACCTGCTCATACTCGATGATGCCAACGATACTTTAAAAACGTACAAAGCCTACCTGCCCAAAGACTGGCACGTGCTGCTCACCTCCCGGCAGGACCTCGGCTTCCGGCATACGCTGCGGCTGGATTTTCTGAGCGCAGACAGCGCACGCCAACTTTTTTACACCCATTATAAATGGGAAGAAGACGATGCCACCGTCAATGCCATTCTGGCGTACGTCGGTTACCATACGCT
>CAZGAU010000137.1:0-14129 GCA_964523725.1 uncultured Saprospiraceae bacterium | reverse complement strand
AAATTAAATATTTCCAGCATCAGCACATTAATACATCAGCAAATCGGCATATTAGCACATCACTTTTCAAAATAAGGACTCAATTCTTCTTTAAAATACGTCATCGCATTGCGAATGGGTAATGGAATGCCTCCACCGAGCGCACAGAGCGAGCCTTTCGCCAGGGTTTCCACCAAATCATTGAATAATTCTTCGTTGATGCGATAGTGTTCGTGCTGGGCTTTACTGAGCATTTCTTGTCCGCGTACCGAGCCGATCCGGCAAGGGAAGCACTTCCCACAGCTTTCATGCGCGGTGAACGCAAACAAATGCTCCAGATATTTTACCATCGGATACCCTTCCGGAATGCCGATGATCGAAGCGTGCCCGAGCAAAAATCCGTTTTCGGCAAAAGATTCGAAATCAATCGTTAAGTCGGGAATTTTGTGCATCGGCACTAGTCCGCCGAGCGGCCCGCCGATGTGCAGGGCTTTGACTGGCTTCTTGAAGCCGCCGCCCAGCGTTTCTACGACTTTTGCCAGGGGCGTGCCCATATCCACTTCGTACAAGCCGGGATTGTGGAAGGCACTATCGAGCGACAGTAATTTCGTGCCCGTCGAGCGCTGCGTACCGATGTTGGCGAAAGCCTGCCCGCCTTTGGCGAGGATGTAAAATAAATTTGCCAGGGTTTCCACGTTATTTACCACCGTAGGTTTGCCAAAAAGCCCTTCCTGCGCGGGGTACGGCGGACGCACGCGCACTTCCGGTCGCTTCCCTTCGATGGATTGTAATAACGCGGTTTCTTCGCCGCAAATGTAGGCGCCTTGCGCTTTGATGAGTTTGAAATGAAAACTGAAATTACTGCCCAGCAGGTTGTTCCCATTGAGTCCGGCTTCGGTCAGTTGGGCAATCGCCTCCTGCGTAACGGCAATCGATTCGGGATATTCGGCTCGAATGTAGATCACGCCGCGCTCTGCACCGGTCGCATAACCTGCAATGAGCATGCCCAGCAACACCGCGTAGGGTTGATGCTCCATCAGATAGCGATCGGAGAAAGCGCCGGGGTCGCCTTCGTCGGCATTGCACACGATGAACCTGGGCTCGCCAGGAGCTTTGCGGCAAGCATCCAGTTTGAATGCCATCGGAAAACCTGCGCCGCCTCTGCCGCGCAGACCAGAGCCTTTAATGTCTTGCAGGAGCGCATCCTGACCTTTTTTGAGCATGTTGGCGATCGCCAGTTTGCAGGTATCCAGATCAGGGAAGGGCGCCGTCAGCACAGGCGTGCCCAGTACATCAATGCGATAGGCATCCATGCCATCCGACAGGGTTCCGTTGATAATATTGGAGATCTCATCGGCTTGTTTGGCGGAATAATTTTGTCCGTTGATATGAAACGCGCCATTTTCGTGGCAACGCCCCAGACAACACATCTCACCGATTTCCTCCGGCTTGTAATGTTTGAGCAATTCTTCTTTCACCGCAGACTGCGTACCCGCCAGCATGCACGCGCTGCCATTGCACACATAAACCTTCTTGCCCTGATTCTCAGGCTTGGTGAAGTCATAAAAAGTAGCGGCGCCATATACATTGGCATTGCCCACTAGAAATTCTTCGGCGATGTGTTTCAAAGTTTCTTTGTCGGGCGTGCCGGTTTCCTCCGCCAGATTGGCGATCCGTTCAAAGAGATTGTTGGTCAATCCCTTGCCTTTCCGCCCGGCTAATGCTGTAAGATTCTTGGACATAGTAAATCTGGTTTTATACTTGGTAGCGGGATGCTGGTAGTGGGCAGAGAGATTTTTCTAACCCAATAGTCATTTGACGCGCTATACTACCAGAAATAAAATAAAGTTTGGTAATCGGGGTGAAATATACTCACTAATTTACGAAAAATCCGGGAATAAAAAATATGATTGCAGCTTTTAAAAACGGAAACAGGCTATCCGTTTTACACGAACAGCCTGCCACTTTGCGAATGGGTAAAGAAATGCTCACGAAAAGGCACTGATCAATGCGCACAGCACCAGCAAAAGAATGAGCGTCCCGTTCTTGATGATGGTTTCAGCATTTGTTTTCATGTCGGGTGATGTTTGTTCATTTGGTAACGGTAATGACCAAACTTGTTTGGTCAACGGGTACATTTATAAAGACATAAGTAAAGATAAGCGGGTTGATCTTTCTGAATGCCTACTCTACAAATGACGAATTTTGAAAGATGAAGGAAAAGATTTTGTAGAAAAACAGCCGAATTGATAAGAACCGTGGCATTTGGCTAGGCGGGTGGGTATTGAATTGCCGTATTTTGTTTTAAAAGTAACGGTTTTTACGTGAAAGTCTTCGTTTTTGCATGAGATTTAGGTGTTTTTTGTTTTAAAAATGCCATTTTTAACGTGATAAGTCTCGGTTTTGATGTAAAATCCAGGAATTTTGTGTTATAAACGCCATTTTTAATGTAAAATCGCTATTTCTGTTTTAAAAACGACGTTTTTAGCGTGAAAACCACATCATTTGCATTAAAAACGGTGATTTTTGTTTTAAAATCCCCTGTTTTGGCGTTACAAGAGGGTGTTTGAGTATTAAAATAGGGATATTTTATTTTAAAATCGATGTTTTTAACGTCGCGGATGCCTGTCCTGGCATTCGATGCGCCTTTTGTAAGATAAAAATAGCCATCCACAGCTTTGTGAATGGCTATTTTTGCACCATAATTCCCTGATTAATTCCCTTTCGGGCGTTTCCAGCGCACAGGGGCGGCTGGTTCAGGTTTCAGTTCCACGCTTTGGGTTTTCAGAAGCTTGAGTGCTTCTTCCACGGCGCGTTCCAGTTGCGGATCACCGCCTTTAATCACTTTCGCAGGGTCTTGCAGCACTTCAATATCGGGTGCAACGCCTTCGCCCTCTACTGCCCAATTGCCATCGGCATCATAAAAACCGCCCCGAGGAGCTACCATGCGCCCACCGTCGATGAAGCGAGGTGTATCCCAGGTTCCCACCAATCCGCCCCAGGTGCGCGTGCCGATAAGCGGACCAATTTTCATGTCCTTGAACAGGTAAGGCAATAAATCACCGCCGGAACCGGAACGCTCGTTCATGATCATGACTTTCGGACCCCAAATACCCGACATCGGCGTGGTAAATGGACGATGGTCATTGGCATTGCTATTGAAATAACCGCGGAGTTTACGCGCCATAATGTCCACCATATAATCCGCTGCGGAGCCGCCGCCGTTGTTGCGCTCGTCAATAACTGCGCCCTTCTTGTCCTGTTGTGCAAAATAGTAGCGATTAAAATACGTATAGCCTGGACCGCCTGTATTGGGCACATACACGTAAGCCAACTTGTCTCCGGAGAGTTCCGCGACCCTGCGGCGATTACTTTCCACCCAATCACGTGAGCGCAGCCCGCCTTCATTGGCGACCGGCACGACGGTCAGGCTTTTCGCGCCGTCCATTGCAGTTGTGGCATTGACTTTAATTCTAACCTGCTTGCCTGCGGTGCCTTCAAACAAGCTGTACGGATTCATCGGGGCGCGAAGCGCAAGCCCATTTACCTCAAGCAGATAGTCGCCTTCGCGCACATCAATCCCCGGACCGGAGAGTGGGGCTTTCAGATCGGGATTCCAGTTTTCGCCGGTGTAAATTTTCTTGATCCGATAGAAACCATTGACTTCTTCCAGGTCTGCGCCGAGCAAACCGATGGGAATATTTTCTACATCGGGGAAGTCGCCGCCGCTCACATAGGAGTGCCCGACCGCCACCTCGCCACTCATGATGTCCACCACGTAGTTCAGATCGGTGCGATGGCGTACATGATCAATCCAGGGGCTGTACCATTTGTACACATCGTTCCAGGGAGCGCCGTGTACATTGTTCACGTACAAAAAGTCGCGCATATAGCGCCAGCCTTCCCGGAAAATCTGATGCGCCTCGGCTTGCGGATCGATTTTGATTTTTAAATTCAACTCCAACTTGCCATCTCCGGGCTTTGGCGCGCCTCCAGTGGTACTCACAATGCCCCAATTGTTGCCGGCATTGTATAACAGATTTTTACGATCGTGCGAAACGCGTACCACATTGATCCCTTTTAAAAACTCAATGGATTTACGGTCTTTCAGACTGTAGCGATGCAAGGTCAGCCCGGATTCATTCGGCACATTCTCGGCATAAAAAATATGCCCTTCGCCTCCGGCTTCCAAGCCAACGTAATTGCGCATCGGCACATCGAGGGCAATGATGCGCTGATCGAGGCCATCGAGATCAATTTTGACGGTGACGGAGTCTTTTTTGTCTTTATTATTGCCATTACCGTTCTCTTTTTTTGCTTCCTCTTCGTCACTCTTAGGCGCCAAGGGTGAAGGATCGTCTTTGGACAAAACCATGCAATACAAACCGCGGGTAACGGGCATATTGTAAGAACTCATATCCAGCCAGCCGGTGCTCAGACCAAAATCGGTGCTTGCCAGGAAGTACAGATACTTACCGCTCTCGTCCCAAACGGGGGTAATGCAATCCGACAAGCCATCGGTGAGCTGCGTGCTTTTACCTGTTTCCACATTATGCACAAAAATGGCTTTGAATTGGTTGTCGAGCAATCGCGCATAGGCAATCCACTTGCTATCGGGCGACCACACGGGGTTCATTGAGCGATCGGGATGCGCGTAGCGTTCGGTATCCACTTTTTTAATGGCGCTATTGGCAATGGTGACGTTCCACATGTTGTAATCGGTGTCGGTAAAAGCGATGTACTTGCCATCGGGCGACCACGCAGGACGGAAAAAGAAAGTCGGATTGGGTATCGCAATTATTTTCTTGTTTTCACCAAACTGATCGGCTACGACCAATTGATACTCGCCGCTTGCATCGGAGAACCAGGCGATTTGCTGACCGTCGGGCGACCATATCGGCGCGCGATCGGCGGCACCTGAAGATTGCGTGAGGTTGCGCCAGTCGCCATCTTCCTTTGGTACGGTGAAAATATCACCACGATATTCAAACAAAGCCCGCTTGCCGGTTGGCGACAAGGAAGCACTTTGCAATTGCGAGGCACGAATATCTTCCCAGCGGGGTCGCGCCCAGTTGAAATCGCCTTGCACGTTAATCACCAACTGCTTGGCTTTGTTCGTTTTGGGATCCAGTAAATGCAGGTAGCCTCCTTGTTCATATACGATGCGGTCTTTGCAAGCGTCTAAGCTTTTTACATCAAAATCCTTGTGGAAAGTGATTTGCTTCAGGTCATTATTTTTCGGATTGAAGGACCAAATATTGTTTGCATAGTCACGTTCTGACAAAAAATAGATGATACCATTGTGCCAAACCGGATCGGTGTGTCGCTCGCGGTCGGGCTGCGGCGTCTGCTTGAGTTCGTAGGTTTTCAAATCCACGATCCAGATTGGCTGGGCTTGTCCGCCGCGGTAATTGCGCCATTCCGGATCCCAAAAAGTGATGGGCGTGTAAGCAATGTAGTTGCCATCTTCGGAAATCTCGCCAAAAGCAACCTGCGGGATGGCCATTGACTTAGGCAGGCCGCCATTCATACCGATGGTGTAGAATTTCACGATTTTGGTGGGCACACCTTCGCGGGAAGACTGGAAGACCACTTCTTTGCCGTTGGGTGTCCAGCCCTGCACCACGTCATTTGCGGGGTGCCAGGTCAGGCGTTTGGGTTCGCCACCGGCGGTAGGAATGACAAAAACGTCGGTATTGCCGTCGTATTGTCCGGTAAAAGCGATCATGGAGCCATCTGGCGAGAAATGGGGGTAACTTTCGGTGCCCTCAAAGCTGGTCAGGCGTTTGGCATCGCCGCCGTCGCGGTTCACCAACCAGATATCGTCGGCATACACGAAGGCAATGTGTTGGTCGCTCACTGTGGGCTGGCGGAGGAGTTGGGTACCTTGGGCCAGGAGCCAGTTTGCGGCAAGCAAAAGGATGAGTGTAAAGAACGGTTTGAGTTTCATGCGTTGCAGTTTTTAATATTGGAATGTTGCAAGATAATGAGGGAAAGAGAATTTTGGAAAGAAATTAGAAGAAGAGGATTTCAAGTATAGGGTAGAGGGATGAGGGAGGATTTTGAAAAACAATCAAGGTGTTCGCTCTGTTCCCATTTCTAAAGTCTAAGGAATCCGTTTACCCCAATTCACCCATTCAACCCATTCAAACTTATGGCAGACATCTGGAATTACCTGAAAGGATTGTTTACAAAATCGGAGGAAAGCTCGCCTTCGCAGCCTTATATTCATGAGGTAATCGAGCGCAGCGCGGACGAAAAATCCGATTACGAGCATTGGAAAAATACGCTCGTGCGTCGCCGTCTTATTGACTGGCTGAGCGACCAATACGCGATTTTCAAGGTGTTGCCCAAAGACGTGGACGAGTCGATGGATTTCCTGGATACCCCGTCTTCCAAGGGTTTTGTGATTCATTTTCACCGCACGCGCTACAGCCGCCGCGATGTGACGCATTTGATGGATTATCTAAAAGAACAGGTGCTGAATCTCGATTACCGTACGCAGGTTTCGGATGCCCGGATTTTTAATCGAACCCATTGGGTGGAAACCGTGGAACGCCATTATTTAAAGCCAAAGCCGGATTTTATGACCGAAGGAAAATCCAATCAACGCTACGGCAATGTGACCATCGAAATGATTCTGCGCAACGAGCAACCGCATCAGCTCAAATTCCAGGCCACGAGCTACACCGATCATATGTATCAGGATGCCCACGATTTTGAGGAATTAATGCAGACGGTGTTGATGTAATGCTGGAAAAAAGTCTTTTAGTCGATGGTCGATAGGCTTTGATAAATAACTTTAATGATCTCCATAATTTTTCTCGCCGGCATTTATTTCAACCGGTAATATATTTATTTCATTTGGTAAAGGACAAGTTGCAAACGCCGTGAACGCGCAAGGCGGATTGTACGCTTTATTAAAATCGAGGATCGTTTTGCCATGCTCGTCGGGTTGAGCGGCGTAGAGAAATCTGCCCGCGCCGTAAGTCGTGTCGCCGTTGGTGGCATCGCCAAAAACAAAGAACAACTCATCCCCAGCATTGGTAGGGTAGAGGCGGTATGGTTTCCCTTCGATCTCAAAGACGAAAGCGCCCGGCGAGTCTTGCATCGAACTGGTGCCGATGACATCCACCACTGAAATCTGGAAGCCGGGTTCTGCCGGTTCGAGCGTCGCTTCCACGCGCCAGTTTTTGTCAATCGGAAATGCTTCAATGCCTTTAAAATTAATTACATTCGGGCTTTCCAAGTCGCGCAGGCGTACGAGGTATTGCTCGCCCCGCTGAATGATAAACCAGCGTAAAGACTGGTGCGCCAGTACGATTGGTTCTTTTTCTGGAGCAAAAATGGCAAGTTTTTTTATCGGCTGATCCTTATTTAGCACATTTACTTCCGGCTTAATTTCCACGCGAACCTGGCCGTTTTCTAAAATAAAATGTCCCAGAAACGCCTCGCCTTTCGGAAAAACGATGTCATTTGCAGCATCCGAACCAAAGGAATTGGTGCCTTCCTGGAGCCGGAACAAGCCCGCCAGATTCAGCCAGCCGGTTTCACTCTTGAGCGAAGCCGCGCGTTTGGCGTGCCATTCCTGAATTTCTTTAAGGTACTCCGGGTCGGTGGATGAGGTTTGATAAGCAAAACCGATCAGTATCATCAGCAAGTAAATAGATTTCATGTTGGGTTGATTTTGTCAACGAAAATAGCGCCGGAAATTGATAACCGGAAAGAAAAAACCAGGATTATATCTTCTTTAACAATTGAAAATCAGACATAAGTAAATATGAAAATATATTCAGACTTATCAGGCGAAGGCTGTTGCCGGGTATTCCTGCTTGTGTCCGAGATCGAAGAGCAGGTCGTCATCGAGATTTTTAAATAAGGTATAATGTTCGGCTAAGGATTTAAAATTATGAGCATTAATATAATGATAAAATAGGAGGATCAGTTCATTGCTGGACAACTGCTCCCGGACGATATTGGTGTACAACTGTTTGTCTTCTATATCTTTAGAGTTATGGATAAATTCTAAAATATTGAGCAGGCTTCTGTAATAATGCCCCAGATCGGATTGATATTGCTTGTAAATAGTTTCATAACGTTCCAGCACAGTTTGCAAATCTACATTCACATCGCTGCCGGGTTTGCGGTAGAGCCTGAGATAGAGGCTGTTATAAATTTCTTCGAAGCTGTCTCTGCCGATGACGGTCTCGCCGCTTTCGTTTTCCACGTCCATCGAATTTATAATATCGAGCAGGTTTCGGATAAGCTGGAAAAAAGTATTTTCAAAACGCTGACGTTTCAATGTAATGTTTTGCTCTTTCATTTCGAGTTTTTGACCTTCCAGTTCCTGGCGGGTGTGCTGGAGCTCAAGTTGCGAATAAAGCAACTCAATCTGCTGATTTAGAATCTGTTGCTTTTGCCCCAGAAAGGCTACATAGATCAAAAACAAGCCCGCCAGCGACCAGAGCGAGGCCACCGAACCCGACAGAAAATCGCCGAGCGCATCAAGATTGTAAAATTGCTGCGGATCTTTATAAGAAATGATATAAATTGTAATGCCCGAAGTAAATATCAGGATGCCGATTATAATAAAAGCCCAGGCCAGGATAGTGAACAACCTTATTTTATGATCAATTTGGCTGATCTCTGCCCGGAATTTCGGGAGTTGCTTATCAAATCTGTTGCCTGATGCTTCCACGAACGTCTCCACCTGTTGCTGTTTTTTTACAGGTTAAAGGTATCAACTCCGCCCAATATTTCCAATGCTCTAAGCTTCGCTGTTGATGGTGCGCCAGAGCAGGTCCCGCAGTTCGTCCAAGCCTTTTTGCGCCACAGCGGAGATGAAAATATACGGCAGGCCCTGGGGCAATTCGGGTTTGAGCAATTCCTTGAGTTCTTCGTCGATCAGGTCGGATTTGGTAATCGCCAGAATCCTGGGTTTGTCCAGCAATTCGGGATTGTATAATTCCAACTCTTTCAGCAAAACTTCGTATTCATTTTTGATGCTGTCGGCATCGCTCGGCACCATGAACAACAGCGTGGCGTTGCGCTCGATGTGCCGCAGGAAGCGGTGCCCCAGGCCTTTCCCCAGGTGGGCGTTTTCAATAATTCCGGGAATATCGGCAATCATAAACGAGCGTCCGTCGCGGTATTTTACAATGCCAAGATTTGGGACGATCGTGGTAAATGGGTAGGGCGCGATTTCCGGCTTTGCGGCCGTGAGCACCGAGAGCAGCGTGGATTTGCCCGCATTGGGAAAGCCCACCAGCCCAACATCCGCGAGGACTTTGAGTTCCAGGATTTTCCATTCTTCCTTGCCGGGTTCGCCGGGTTGGGCGAAACGAGGCGTTTGATTGGTTGCCGATTTAAAATGGCTGTTGCCAAGTCCACCGCGGCCGCCTTCGAGCAGGATTTTCTCCTCTTCGTCTTCGGTGATTTCAAACAGGAATTCGCCGGTTTCAGCATCTTTTGCCACCGTACCGAGCGGTACTTCCAGGATCACATCATCGCCATCGGCGCCAAATTTATTGCCGCTGCTGCCATTGACGCCGTCGCCGGCGATCACATGCTTGCGGTATTTGAGTGGGAGCAAGGTCCAGAAATTGCGATTGCCGCGTAAAATGATATGCCCTCCCCGGCCGCCATCGCCGCCGTCGGGTCCGCCTTTGGGGGTGCGTTTATCACGATGAAAGTGGATAGAACCTGCACCGCCCGCACCCGACCGGCAACAGATTTTTACATAATCCACAAAGTTTTGTTCTGCCATTTTATTGAGATGTCAGATGCCAGATGTCAGATACCAGACAGGTTTTTATTTAAAATAGTCTGAAATCTATGATCTGTCATCTCTCTTTTGAGAAAAAAATAGTCATTGCATTTCACAAAACGCAATGACATTCGATTTAGTTCGTGTATAAGCCCGAATCACGTTCGGTAGTTGCTCATAGGTTATCGATCTCGTCGCAGAGTCGATCGAAAATTTCTTGGATACTGCCCACGCCGTTGATTCTTACCGCTTTACCCTTCACGGAATAAAAGTCGTACACCGGAGTGGTTTCGTTTTTGTAAATTTCAATTCGGTTGCGAATGATGCTGGAGTCGAGATCATCGGTTCTGCCGGAAGTTTCACCACGTTTGAGAATGCGATCTACAATTTCATCATCGGGCACCTCCAGCATGATCAATTTTGAAACTTCTTCGTTTTTTTCCGACAGGAGGGTATCCAGCGCAACCGACTGTGCGATTGTTCTTGGGAAACCATCAAAAATATAGCCTCTCACGTTTGGGTTGGCTTCTACTTTATTGCGCAACATCCCGATGGTCACTTCATCTGGTACCAGTTCGCCTTTGGCAATAAAACTTTTTGCCTGTTTCCCCAGTGGCGTGTCATTGCTCATTTCATTTCGAAAGAGATCCCCAGTGGAAATATGCAGCAATTCGTATTGTTCTACCAGTTTTTGAGCCTGAGTGCCTTTACCGGAGCCGGGAGGACCAAAGAGTATCAAGTTGATCATTCCTGTCAATTGAAAATTTATAATGAAAATATGGTGTTGCCATTTTTACCGCAGGCGAAGATAAAGAAAAATTGGTGTAAAAAGCACACTAACAGGAAAATCGAAATTAATCCACCTATTTAAAGCAATATGAGTTGATTGACTGAACCAAAGGTCAGATCTTCATCCCTTTTGAAAGTAGGTTAAGATCGACGCTCATTTCCTGCAATTGTTTTGCACTTTCCAGAAAAAGTTGCATGCGCTGTCGGGCATAATCATTATCAAATTGAGACAGAACATCTCTTGCGGAATAAACTTTGGGGCGCCAGTATTTAGACTTCATCAGGTCGTCAATTACCACACCGCGAGAAGTACTGTGGATAATCCGCAGGCCATTTTCATCATTGGAATAGACCATAGCTACATGCGAAATCCGGCTGCGACTGCTGCGCCGGAAGAAAATAAGATCGCCCGGTTTTACCTCTTTCAATGCCACTTTTTTGCCATAATCGATCTGGGCTCTTGAGCTTGTTGAGATTTTCACATCAAAATTACGCATGACAAAATGCGTGAACCCAGAGCAATCAAAGCCTGTTTCCGGGGCACGGCCCGCGTAGCGGTAATGAATTCCCAGAAATTCTTTGGCATAGGATACCATGTCTGATCGAAGGCTGGGTTTGAGCCAGTCGAGTTTTGCAATGGTAGTATCGGCCTGGATTTTGGTAGAATCACCCGAAAGCTGGGAATGAACAGATTTTGCCGCAGCAAAATTAACAAAGAAACAAAAAACAAATAGGGCTAGCAAGCGCCTACAGCTACTGTCAGTTGGCATAAACGTTTCAGTTTTGTAAAGGAATCCGGCTTCCGTTTTTATTATTTCGGAACCGCTCGGATATGTTTCATGGGCTAGCAGGGCGCAAGATAGATATTCTGTTTCTAAAATGGAACGGTTTGGCTGGAGAAGTTTTCCACAACTGGGTTTAATAAACTGATAATCAATTGTTTAAATTATTTTAAAAGCTAAACTAAGTAGCCGAAAATCAACCATTTTGGATGCTGAAGTTATCCCGGTCATTTAAAAATGCAAAACGCTGGCGAAAATCTTGCAAAGTCTGGTAGGATAGGGTAGTGGTAAAAACATCTTCTACGTGGCTGATTTGATATAAGTATTGCCCGGCAAAATCCAGGACGACAGAGTCACCAGAGTAATAGATATCGTTGCCGTCATTGCCCACACGGTTTACACCGATGGTATAGGTCAGGTTTTCGATGGCACGGGCAACCAGCAGTGATTTCCAGGCGTGATTGCGTCGCTCGGGGAAATTGGCAACATATATCAACAGGTCATAATCTTGCACATTGCGACTCCAAACCGGGAAACGCAAATCATAGCAAACCAACGGCAGGATTTTCCAGCCTTTCAGTTCAACCAGCAAATGTTTTTTCCCAGCCGTGTAATGATGATGTTCCTTGGCATACGTGAATAGGTGTCGCTTATCATAAGTTTCGTAGCTGCCATCGGGCCGCATCCATACCAGTCGATTGAAAAACTTTCCATTTTCTTCGGCGATAAAACTTCCGGTGATAACTGCCTGAGTATCATTGGCTTTCTTGGCAAGCCATTGCATCGTTTGATCCTGCATACCCTCCGCCAGGGCGGCAGCACGCATACTGAAGCCGGTAGTAAACATTTCGGGAAGGACAACGAGATCTGTTTGTCCTGCCAGTGGAGCCAGCTTTTGGTCAAACTGCCGGAAATTAGCAGCTTTATCTTCCCAGTGAAGAAAGGTTTGAACAAGCGTAATGCGAAGATTTTCCATACAAATACGAAAAGAGGCATAAGGGAAACCCTACGCCTCTCCATCGAAATTTATCGTTCAGTAAATTACTTCTTCTTCTCAGCGGCAGCAGCAGCTTGTTGGGCGCTACGCAGTGCACGCGGAATTTCGATTGTCGCAATCGGAACACCCGGAGAGTTCAGAATCTCAATTCCTTCACCTGGTTCTATCTCGCGAACACGAATGGATTGCCCCATTTCCAATTTAGAAATGTCAACTGTTACTTCATCTACCAGTTTTTCTGGCAAGGCTTTTATCTTAGCGGTACGGAGCTTTTGCACCAGCTTACCACCTGATTTCACGCCCGGAGATACGCCTTTGAAGCGGATCGGCACGTCCACTTTGATCGGATGACCTTCGATCAACATCAAAAAGTCGAGGTGTTGAATAGCATCAGTAACCGGATGAAACTGCTTGTCTTTCAAGATACACTTGAATTTCTTTCCCTCCACTTCTACTTCTGCTACTTTAAAATCAGGAGTGTATACCAGATCTTTTACCACACTTGGAGTGGTGGTAAAATGCACGACTTCTTTCGCACCGTACATCACACAAGGAATCATCTCTTGTTTTCTGGCTTCTCTTGCTCCTTTTTTACCGAGGTCATTTCTGATCTGACCTTTTATTTCAATTACCTGCATGGCTAAATATATAATTTGCTTCTACTAAATTTTAAAAAGGCACGCAAAGATAGTGATTCTCGTTTGAAAAAGCTACTATTTTTTTTAAAATGTATTACAGTTCTTGATACAATCGTATGCTAGCTGGGTTTGATCAAAAAAAATGAATTAATTTTCAATCAAACTTCGAACCAAAGCACTCCAATACCCAACTTTAATTACCCTTCAACAAATAGCGCTGAAATCGAGCGATGCTCATGCGTATTGCGAATGGCTTTTGAAAACAGTTCGGCTGTGGAAAGTACCTTGATTTTGCTGGATTTTTTGTGCAATGGAATGGTATCACAAACCAGCAACTCCGACAGTTTCGAGTTTTCAATATTTTCATAAGCTTTACCCGAAAGAATCGGGTGTGTACAAAGTGCCCTAACACTTTTGGCCCCTTTCTTGATGATAATATCGGCTGCCCGGCAGAGTGTGCCGGCCGTGTCCACGAGGTCATCCACCAGAATGACATCCGCACCGTCCACGCTACCGATTACCGTCATACTTGCAATTTCGTTGGCTCTTTGCCTGTATTTATCACAAATAACCAGTTCTTTCTCAAAGTATTTAGCGTAGGCGCGCGCTCTTTTTACACCTCCGACATCAGGCGAGGCGAAAATGGCATTCGACAAATCCTGCTGTTCAAAATAAGGAATGTAAATGGCGTCACTCTTGAGGTGATCCACCGGAATATCAAAAAATCCCTGAATCTGGTCGGCGTGCAAATCCATTGTCATAATCCGGTTAGTACCAGCGGCTTGTAGAAGATTTGCGACCAACTTGGCGGAAATTGGCACCCTCGGCTTGTCCTTGCGATCCTGGCGTGCGTAGCCAAAGTAGGGTATCACCGCCGTGATATAACCTGCTGAAGCGCGCTTTGCCGCATCAATCATCAGCAGAAGTTCCATTAGGTTTTCTGTAGGAGGGAACGTGGATTGTATGAAAAACACAAAAGAGCCGCGAACCGACTCATCAATAACTGGCTGCATTTCGCCGTCGCTGAAGCGATTGACCGTGATTTTGCCGAGTGGCTGCCCATATTTTTTGGCAATTTCCTCCGCCAGATACATGGATTCGGTACCAGAAAATAGTTTTACTTCCAGCATCGGGCTGGTATTGTACAGTTCGATACGTCCCTGTGAGCCGTTCATGAA
>CAZGAU010000136.1:0-14412 GCA_964523725.1 uncultured Saprospiraceae bacterium | reverse complement strand
AATTTAATAATTAAAAAACTAGTAATACAAGCCAGGGCTTACATTCATCATTTCATTCCAAACGACATTGGGCGTAGCGCCGGTGAAGGTTTTGAACTCCCGGATAAAATGCGCCTGATCTGAATAGGCATAGCGATGCGCCAGCTCCGCCCAATTCAGGTTTTCATTGCCTTGTAATTGTTTGTAAATATTTTTAAACCGGATTACCCGCAGATAAGCTTTCGGGCTGATGCCAAGGTTTACCTTGAAAGCGCGTTGTAGCTGGCGTTCGCAGACGAAAAGCGTCTTGCTCAGCGATTCAATGGAAATAGAACCTTCGGAGTGATGAATCCTTTTAACCGCCTCGGAAAAATAATTTTGCTCAGGTTGGAATTTTGATAACCGCCGCAGCAGGAAGTTTTCCATAATGGCAATACGCTCCTTCGCATTTCCCACCTGCTGGATTTGTTCTACCACAGGCTTCACCTGTTTGCCAAAAAACACTTCCAGTTCTACATAATCATTCACAAAATCGCCCATTGGGCGCTGGTAAAGCTGGATCAGCCCTTCGGGCTTCAGTCTCACCCCAAATACCTGGCTGCCGCCCGGCATCGTCCAGGGTACCGGTTCTTTGGAAATGCCCACCAGGTAAGCATCGGGGAAAATACGCTGTTCCTGGTTGACGATGCCACTTCCCGGCCTCGAGCTGATATGAATAATGATTTTAGCCAACCCGATCGGAAGGCATGTTTGTACAGGAGAATCTTCGTTCGAATTTCCAACAAATTCTTCGTGCCAATAACATTCCACTAAGGATTGTAAACTGGGTGAAGCAGGGTATTCACGATAAATGATACGCATGGTGTTTGTTTTCGTTTGGTTAATCGTTTTCAGCAAAAGACAATAAATGGTTCAGAAAGTTACGACCTTCCGAACCATTTATTAATTTTTTACGACTTACTGATTCAAATCAGCGATAGACTTCGGCGCCGGAACGACATTGCGCACGGGTTTGGAGGATTTCAAATAAGCAAAGATTGCGCGCAGATCCTCATTGCTCAAGTTTTTGTAAGCAAACCACGGCATCGGCGGAAGCAGGGGACGAGAGTCGTCCATCCCTTTGTATTTACCTTCTCTAATGGCCTTGAAAAACTGCTGCTCGGTCCAGTTTCCAATACCCGATTCGTCGGAGCTGATATTGGCTGCAAAAGATACGCCCCAAGGACCCACCGCAGCGGTTAGATCCGGAGCAAAAAGCGCCCAGTTCTCAACAGTAGCAGGATCGACTTTTGCCAGCGTGCCATTTTCCGGAAAGCCAGAGAAACGACGCTCAAAATCTATTATAAAACCTTCGGGGCCAATCGCTTTGGGCGTATGGCAATCATCGCAGCCGATGGCGTTGACGAGATATTCTCCTTTTTTGATCAGTTCTTCCTGCGAAATTTGTCCAGTCGGAGCGGTTTCCGTCTTTTGATCATTGCAGGCGAAGAAAAGCAGCATGATATTGGCACATGCCGCCAATGTTAATAATATTGTCTTTTTCATGGTTCGGATGATTTTGTTTTCACTTGATGCTGCAAAGTTATATCATGTGAATGTCTGAGTATTGAAAAAAAGCGACATTTTGAAAGTAAAATGTTTTTTTGGAATTAAACCCCTTGTTATTGCTGTACATCGGCCAGAGTCTTCGGTGCCGGCACCACATTGTGTATGGGTTTTGTTGACTTTAAAAAAGCAAAAATTGCCCGCAAGTCTTCATCGCTAAGATTCTTGTAAATAAACCAGGGCATTGGCGGTAAAAGTGGTCGTGTATCATCCAACCCCTTTGATTTTCCTTCACGAATGGCTTTGAAAAACCGTTCTTCCGTCCAGTTGCCAATACCCGTTTCGTCAGAAGTAAGGTTTGCAGCAAAAGAAACGCCCCAGGGACCCACCGCAGAGGTAAATCCAGGATTGAAAGCCATATAATTTTTCATCAACGTAGTATCAATCTTGCCTACTGGTTCATCTGCAGGATGACCGGAGAGACGGCGTTCAAAATCAAATTCAAAATCGCCGGTTTTAGGTGTATGGCAGTCGTCACAGGCGATTACGTTAACCAGATATTCACCTCGTTTAATCAATTGTTCCGGTGTATATTTTTCAATCGGTTCGGTATTAATTTTTTGCTCATTACATGATACAATAATCAACAGCAAATTAGCGCAGGCGACCAGGGTCAATAACAAATTCTTTTTCATGATTCGGATGATTTTTGTTTTCAATTGGTTATGCAAAATTATTTCATGTAGGTACACGAGTATTGAAAAAAAACGACATCTTTCGCCGATGCATATTTTTTCAGAATTTGTTTATTTTTAGCGGTCGCAACTTCTCTTTCAAAAATCTGTTTCACAATATTATTGGATTGACTACCAAAATGAAAGACATGAAACCCTTCGTAAGATGCATTTTTTGTTGCTGCTTACTGGTTTGGATGAGCGCTTGCAACTCCGGAAATGACAAAAATATACCGACCGTTGGCTTTGTGGATGCTTTTGAAGACAGCACGATCGAACAGGCGAAAGACGGATTTCTGGCGGCACTGCGTGAAAATGGCTTCTCAGAAGAACAAAATACCATAAAAATCATTTACCGCAACGCTCAGGGCAATATCCCGACGCTCACGCAAATTGTGCAATATTTTATTAGCCAGCAGGTTACGCTGATTGCTTCCAATGCTTCGCTTTCTACCATCACCGCGATTCAAAACACGCAGGAAATCCCGGTTTTTATGATGGTGTCCCCCACTCCAACGCTGATGAACGTAAACAACGCACAAGGCAACGCGCCTGAGAATCTATACGGCGTGGCAGAAAACCTGGAATATATCGATACTTCTTTTGCTTTGATTCCAAAATTGATTACGCCCAAGGAAAGTCAATTGCGTGTAGGCTTATTGTATAATCAATCCGAACCCCAATCGGTGGATGCTTTTGAACGCCTGCAAGGGCTTGCTACTCAAATGAATGTGGAACTGGTTTCCTTGCCTGTAAATACCACAGCCGATGTGCAACTGGTCACCGCTTCTCTTTTGAATAAAAATCTCGACGCTTTTTTTGCCAATCCCGACAATACGGTTTTCGGTTCGTTCGAAACCATTATCAATGCTTGCAACAAAGCCAACGTACCTGTATTCACCAGCGAGGCAGGGCTCGTGGCCCGGGGCGCAGTGGCAGCTTACGGCGCGGATTTGTACCAATGGGGATACCAAGCGGGCAAGCAGGCAGCTCAATTCCTGAAAACCAAATCGCTTGAGGGCTTAGATTGGGAAATGGTGGAGGTGCGCAAACGCGTGTACAATCCTTCGGCTGCGCAAAAGTTTGGTATTCAGGTACCTGCAAATTTTGAACCTGTGGAATAACGTATTGACTGTTACACTGATATACCGTTAATCCTTACACCGTCATTCATTCATGGAATTTTACTTATCCGCCTTATTACTTGGTCTGTGCCTGTCGGCAATGTCCCTGGGGATTTTTATTACCATGAAAATCTTCCGCATCCCCGACATCACGACGGACGGCAGTTACACCCTCGGCGCAGCAGTCACGGCAATTCTCCTGACACAAGGCTGGTCATTGGGAGGAATCATCGGCATCACCATCGTGGCAGGGGCGCTCGCCGGCGTGCTCACAGGCTTGGTGCACACCAAACTGAAAGTGGACGCGTTACTCGCGGGTATCCTGGTCATGACGGGCTTGTACTCTGTCAATCTCACCATTCTGGGGCGCTCCAATATTCCATTGTTAAATCAAAAAACCATCTTCAGGGTACTGGCTCCTTTTGACAACCCAACATACAACGAACTCCTCGTCAGTCTTTTATTCATTGGCATCATGAGCGGTTTGCTCGCTTATTTGTTGCGCACAGATTTCGGCATCGCCATGCGGGCCACCGGCAACAGCGAATCAATGACCCGGGCTTTAGGCATCAACAACCAGGCAATGAAGATCATTGGGCTGGCGATCGCCAACGCTTTAACAGCATTGAGCGGCTTCCTCGTCGCACAATACCAGAACTTCACCGATCTCAATATGGGTATCGGCATCGTGATCGTGGGGCTCGGCTCGGTACTGATCGGCGACACGCTTATTAATTGGCTCAAGATCAAATTAATCTGGTGGCAATTGCTCATTATCGTCAGCGGCAGCGTATTATTTCAATTGGTGCTGGCAGTAGCGCTGAGCCTGGGTATCAACCCCAATATGCTCAAGCTCGTCACCGCAGTCTTTGTATTAATCATCGTCGGCATTCCCCAAATCAGATTCAGAAAAAGCGCATGATCGAATTACATCATATCAATAAGACGTTCAATCCTGGCAAAGCCAATGAGGTTCAAGCTTTAAGCGATGTGTCGCTGCATATTGCCAAAGGTGAATTTGTATCTCTGGTCGGCTCAAACGGCTCTGGTAAGACGACTTTGCTCAATATCATCGCCGGTGCGGAGTTCCCATCGGAAGGTACGGTGAAAATCGCCGGTCAGGATGTCACTACAATGCCCGAATATCGCCGTAGCAAGTGGATCGCCCGCGTTTTCCAGAATCCACTGGGCGGTACGGCGCCTGATCTAAGCATTTTGTCCAATTTTCGCCTGGCAGCGCTGCGTACCCAACGCAAAAAGCTGACGATTGGTATCAATGATGCCTTTAAAAGGCGCGTGCGCGATCAAATTGCTATCTTAAATATGGGTTTGGAAAACAAACTCTCGCAACCCATGGGCACACTCTCCGGCGGACAACGCCAGGCGCTCACGCTACTCATGAGTGTGATGGATCATACTGATATTTTGCTATTGGATGAGCCTACTGCGGCGCTTGATCCCCGCTCTGCAAAGATTGTGATGCAAACTGCCCAAAAATTGATCGAGGAATATCAACTAACAACGGTACTCATCACCCACAACTTGAAAGATGCACACCAATACGGCAATCGCCTGATTCAAATGTCGGAAGGTAAAATCAAACACGACCTTGATACTCAGGCAAAAGCCAAGCTTTCCCTCAGCGAACTGTACGATTGGTTTGGATGATCCAGGGCTACCGCTCGTTCAACCCCACTCATTTCACTGCACTCCTTCCATTTTCTTGGAAAATGCTCAAAGATGTAGCCATCTTCTGAATTTGTTTGCCCATTATTGATTGTTTAGGCACTTTTAATTGTCTAATTGGCAGAACTCTCTTTGTTTCACCTAAAAACTCTATTCCATGTTCGGCAAAAGAATCTACCTTTTGTTGCTTGCACTTGGCATTACCCTGGTTGCAGGCGATCTTCTTGCACAATCAACGACCCCAACCAAGCCGGTCGTTGATCCTAAGTTTTATAACCAACTCGAATGGCGCAATATCGGTCCCTTACGCGGCGGTCGATCGCTTGGTTGCGCAGGCAGTCCCGGTCGTCCCAACGAATACTACTTCGGTGCGACGGGCGGTGGTCTGTGGAAGACCGTGGATGCCGGTCAAAACTGGTTTCCGGTAACCGATGGGCAAGTGACAAGTTCTTCTGTGGGCGCAGTGGCTGTCGCTGAGACAAATCCAGATATCGTTTATATCGGTATGGGTGAAACCCAGCTGCGCGGTAGTATCACCCAGGGTGATGGTGTTTACAAAACTATCGATGGCGGTAAGACCTGGCGGCATCTGGGTTTGAAAGAGACGCAGGCTATTTCCCGTGTGCGGGTGCATCCGACCAATCCCGACATTGTGTATGTCGCTGCGCTGGGGCATCCTTACGGGGACAATGAAGAACGCGGTGTATTTCGCTCTATGGATGGCGGTAATACCTGGAAAAAGGTGCTGTTCGTCAGCCCAAAGGCAGGTGCGGCAGATTTAATCATCGATCGTACCAATCCAAAGGTCATTTATGCCACCACCTGGCAAGTTTACAGAAAAGCCTGGAAAATGTGGGGCGGCGGCCCTGACTGTAAGCTCTGGAAATCCCTCGATGGCGGTGATACCTGGATCGATTTGACCAAAAATCCGGGCATGCCCAAGGAACCGATCGGTAAAATCGGGATTACCGTATCTCCAACCAATCCCAATCGACTCTATGCAATCGTAGAAGCCAATGATGGCGGCGTGTATCGCTCCGATGACGGCGGCTGGACCTGGCAATATATGAACGATGAACGCAAATTGCGCCAGCGTGCTTTCTATTATTCACGCATTTACGCCGATCCCTGGGATGAAAATACCGTGTATTGCCTGAATGTAAACTTTTACAAATCCACAGATGGCGGTAAGACCTTTGATATTCAGATTCGTCCGCCGCATGGCGACAATCACGATCTCTGGATCGATCCCAATAACCCGCAGCGCATGATTTCCTCCAATGACGGAGGCGGTTGTGTGTCGATTAATGGCGGTGATACCTGGACAGAACAGGATTATTGCACCACTCAATTTTATCACGTCACCACAACCAGCGATGTGCCGTATCATGTAGCCGGTGCGCAGCAGGATAACTCCACTTTGGCCATGCCAAGCGACGGTTGGGATCATATGCTGGCGCGTGGCCCCAATCATGGTTATTATTATGCAGTAGGGGGTGGCGAAAGTGGCTATATTACGCAATCTCCCACCAATCCGGATATCTTTTATGCAGGTAGTCAGGGTGCTTTGCTGACGCGTTATAACCGGGCAACCGGTCAAATCCGCGATATTCAGGTGTATCCTCGCTTTTTCTCGGGTGAACCTGCCAGTGCGCTGCCCGAACGTTGGCAATGGACCTTCCCGATCGTCTTTGCGCCAAAGGATCCGAATATTATGTACACTTGTTCGCAGCATGTGTGGAAGACAACGAACGATGGCCAAAGCTGGGAAAAGATTAGCCCTGATTTAACCTACGCTGATCCCGAAACACTTGGCGAGACCGGCGGTATCATTACCAAAGATATGAACGGGCCCGAGATTTATGCCACAGTCTTTGCCCTTGCGCCTTCGTATCACGATGTAAATACGATCTGGGCCGGCTCTGACGACGGCAAAATCCATATTACCCGCAATGGTGGTAAGGCCTGGACCGACATTACACCCAAAGATTTGCCTAAATTCTCCCGGGTCAGCATTATTGATGAATCAAAGCACAATCCGGGTACGGCTTATGTGGCTGCCAACCGCTATCAGGTGGATGATCGCCAGCCTTATGTGTATCGCACGACCGATTATGGCAAAACCTGGACCAAAATCATCACCGGCATCGCCGATGGACACTTTGCACGCGCCGTACGCGAGGATCATGTGCGCCCTGGGCTGCTATTTCTCGGCACAGAGCACGGTGCATACGTCTCTTTCAACAACGGTGACCTCTGGCAGCCGCTGCAACTTAATCTTCCTGATACGCCGATTCGCGATCTCGTGGTGAAAAATGACGATGTGGTGCTGGGAACCCACGGTCGCGGCTTCTGGATATTGGATGACATCAATCCATTGCGGCAAATTACGCCTGAACTGGCAAAACAAGACGCTATCTTGTATCAACCCTCTGATCCAATCCGCAGTGTATATAATTTAGTGGTACAATATCATCTTGCATCCGAGATGGATTCTGTGAAAATGGAGATTCTCGATGCGCAAGGTAAGGTCGTCCATACCTTTGTGGGCAAAAAAAGCAGAGAAAGATCCAATGCCAATCTGGAATGGTGGCAAAGAGGTGGTTCATCTGCGCCAACGGTGAAGGCAGGCTTAAATACCTTTACCTGGGACTTGCGTTATCCCGGTGCCACTACCTTTGATGGCATGATCATCTGGAGTGCGCGTCCGCAAAGGGGTCCAAGCGCGCCGCTGGGCAAGTATCAGGTACGGATGACGGCAGGTAATTACAGCCAAACCTATCCTTTTACCATCAAAATCGATCCAAACCTGGAAGGCGTGACCGAAGCCGATCTGAAAGAGCAGTTTGATCTTGCTATGAAGATCGTTGCCAAAGAAAGCGCCGCCAATGAAGCGGTGATACGCATCCGTGACATTCGCAAACAGGTCAATGACCGGCTGGCAAAAGCCAATGACGCTGCCGTAACCGATCATGCCAAAGCCATGCTGGAAAAGCTCCGTGTCATAGAGGAGGATTTGTATCAGGTACGCAACCAGAGTAATCAGGATCCCCTGAATTTCCCGATCAAACTCAACAACAGACTCAGCTCTTTGCGCCGTAGCGTAGAAACCGGCGATGCCAAACCGACCGCAGGCGCTTATAAAGTATTTGAAGAGTTGTCGAAAGAACTTGAAGGGCACCTGAACAAGCTGGAAACCACAATCAAAGCGGATTTACCCAAGCTGAACCAGATGCTAACCAGCAAGAGTTTGAAAGAAGTGATGGATGAGAAGAAATGAATGTAATATAAAGGGGGTGAAATAACTCACCCCCTCCCTCGTTACACTCGGGTCTCCTACGCTCTTTCAAGGATAAGGAGATAAAAGGGGATGAGTTTATAATAAACATCTCATGCCAAAATCATCTTCAATTCTTCCGCTACCTTTTCCCAGCTTTTCAGAATAGCTTCATTATCAAATCGAATAACGCTGAAGCCCATTTCTGTTAAAATCGCCGTTCTGGCAGCATCATATTCCTGTTGTTGTAAATGAATTTTACCGTCCAGTTCTATAACCAGCCGCTTATCATGACAATAAAAGTCTGCAATAAAAAACTGCTTTCGTCCCTGTGATTCATCGTGCTGTATAATGTATTGACGGTAAAACTTCTTTCTCATAAACCTGTGGTTGCGCACCTTTTCCCAAAAGAACTTTTCCGCAGGCGTTTGTTTTTTTCGCATAGCGCGAGCAAATGTAAGTGCATCACTGTATTTCATTCCATTATATAAGTTTAACCCTTTTAATTTAGAGGTACTCCCCTTCACAAGGGGAGACAGAGGGGTTCGGGCGACTCACCCCCTCCCTCGCTGCGCTTGGGTTTCCCCCTCTCTACTAAAGAGAGGGGGACGGGAGGAGGTGAGTTCCCTACACCCGCAGCCCTTTCACCAAACCATACTCCGATGATTGGGTGCCATAGTTTGCTTTGCAGTATGCTTTAATGCGTAGCGCGCGGTCGTGCAGGTCATCGTACAGGGCATTGCGGCGATTACGGCTGTCACGTACCATCTGGTAACGGATGGCCACTTCTCCGTTGAGTTGCAAAAGCTGTTGGGCAAATTGTTGTAAGTGACTTACCTGCAATAATGGATTACTTGGATTGTAACCCGGCAGTTGTAGCAACACTTGAATCAATTCATTAAAATACTGCAACATTGAGCCGTAGGATTGCTCCGACCGGGACACCGTAAGCTCCGGTGTGTGCTCGGTGGCAGGCTTTACGCTGAGTTTGGTATCTCTCATGCGCTTGATGATGGCATCTACTTGCTTAAATTCCATGCCGTGCTTGCCGTATTGTGCCATTACCTGTGCGCGTGCAGGCGCAAGTAGCTTGAGCAGACTGTCCGGGTTTTTACGGAAAGCCTTTTCGCGAATGGCTACCGCCGTACTGTACTGTTGTTGCAGCGTTGCTTCCTCCATATTGGTCGATGCAATGGTGTTGAGCAGGTTGTACAACTCTGCAGGCGTCTCTTCGGGACGTGGTGGTGAAAAATTTTGAAAATTACTGATGTAATTGTGCAGATCATAGCCGCGCTGTAGCCGCGCACCAAACGAATTTTCAGTTTGTGAAGCCATAGGTGTAAATTTGAAGTTTAGTTATAAAATAAGGTTCTATTTACCTGGGAAATAGCTCAGATGTGTTTATTTGTTGGGTAAGATGTGTCAAAAATAATATCTTATCAGAAATTATGCAATACTTATGATATACTAAATATCTATTTTTTTTTTCGGGCAGACAGCAATGGTATCACACTCCTGAATTGCTTCAATTGCGTACAATGCCATAAATAAGTAATATGCCATGCATAAATAGAAATGTACAAGCCATAAAGCTGAATCATGATCGCATAAAGTAAAAGTTTCAGGGCATAAAGCTGCCGACTCGGGGCATAATGTAAAATAATATGCGCATAAAGTTGAATTCACTACATATAAAGTTGCCTGCTCAGGGCATAAAGTAAAATGAGGAGACCATAAAGTCAGTGCATCGTAGCATAAAGCTGGTGTATCCTGTCATAAAGTTAAAGTATCGTAGCATAAAGTTGGTGTATCCTCTCATAAAGTTAGCTCATCATAGCATAAAGCTGGATCATCATGCCATTATGCTGATATAGCGATGCCATTGTATGACTTGATGACATCGCTATCAGTATGCACCAAAAGGATCGCGCTAATTACCTGCTTTATTTCCTTTTATATCCCACTTAAAAGGGATTTCACCTTTGGGTTTGCCGTTTTGATCCATTTCAACGTAAAAAACACTAATGCTCGCGTAGCTCATGCTGATCTGTTCGTTGGGGGACGTACTTGTATCGTAGGCATCTCCACTAATTTGATAGCTGGTAATGGTTACATTCTTTAGCTCATATCGGTAATAGGTAGCTGATTTTCCTTCTCTCATTTTATTGATTACGTGTAATTCCACTTTGGGGATATTTTTACCGGTGGCAAGGGCTTCCATCAGCTTGGGACTTGATTTGTCGAGGTTTTTGCTGATGATTAAATCGCCGAAATTGACCTTGCCGGTAGCACGACCACCGCCTGCACTTGCTGCGGATGTTGCATTGCTCATATCAACTGAAAAATAAGTAAGGTCGCTCCAGCCTTTGTGCATGGGTTCGGTCGCTTCGCCGTCGATTCCGTCAAATTTAATGTAGCCTTGTGCAGTTAATGTTGCCAAACCAAGCAACAGGCAGATCAGGGTCAAGAGTTGTTTGTTCATACTATTATTGTTTTTGAGATGAAAAGTATTCGTTATCAAAATGCCTTTTTTTACGGTGCGTTTATGTCTGTGGTAAGTAGCTATGCAATAAATATTCGTTTCCGTGGGGGGCATAAATAGCAGCGCTACCTCTGGTGTATGAGGGCAATATGGTAATTCGGCTTTAAAGATAACAAGGGTTTGCGATAATGATTCAATTGGGGTAAGATTTCGTATCACAGCGCTGGAAAAAGGTTGCAAATAAGGAATTTAAGCACACTTTATGTCACCCTTTCAGGGTTTAGATCATTTTGACTTGATTAAACTATAAAAATGTCACTCCTTTGGGGTTTTGCAGGAAAACATTGTGTGTAAACGAGGCTATTTTGTTATTTTCCGACCTGTTAATATTGTGTGCTCCTTTCTTTGAAAGCGAGGGGAAAAAGCTGTTTATTAGTGACTTGGGAGAAATGATGGCAAATGACTTTTTATAAGAAACCATCTGAATTGATTTTTCATTCTAAGGTTCCGTGGAAACGAATTACAGGTAAACAATAACTCAAAAGCTTGTTGGCGTGCTATCGGTACGCTTTATGCTGCCATAACTTTTCTCCATCAAGTGTACCTGACGGCACACTCAAAAAGGAGATCGTGCTTTTTACCCATATGTTGCCCCGTCGGGGCAATTTGACTTACTTATTATCAATAACTCAAACAGCTTCTAAGATAATTTATTTATGTTCTATCAGGAATATTTGCCTCGTGAAGCCTTGCGCAATGTGGTAGCTTGCTACTGGAAGTTTGTAGCACCGGAGCATATCCGGGAGCCTTTTCAGCATACCGCCCCGCCGGATGGGTGTGTCTCATTATTTCTGCATCGCAACGTGGCTTTGCAAATACAATACCTGGCTTTGGCGAGTCCTAGCGTAGAAGTGCTGAAAACGACCGTATTACCTGGCTCGGTGTACCTGGGTGTGCGCTTTTTACCAGGCGCATTTGGTTGCTTTTTTGATATAGATTTGGAAATGCTTCGGAATCAAGGGCAAGCATTTTCTTTGGATACACCTTTTACAGCGCTGTTACCATCTTTAAACGCTGATTTTAATGATTTTGACCAATTGGATGCGATTTTATTGCAATTAAAACAGTCTGAGCCTGACACAGAAGTACAGAAAGCCGTGCAATTAATTTTGGATAGCCAGGGACAATGTAAGATCAAGGACATTGTAAACCAGGCATTCGTTAGTGAACGACCTTTGCAAAAGCGATTTCGCAAGGCGGTTGGCTTGAGTATGAAAGAGTTTGCACGAGTGCGTCGCATGCGTGCGGCGATAGTGCAAATGGTGCTGTATCAACAGCGGTCGCTCGATGTGTCGCATGAGGGCGGCTATTACGATCAGGCGCATTTCCTGCGTGATTTTCAGGCTTTCGCCCAAATGAAACCCAGCGAGCTTCAAGATTATCTGCGCCGGATAGCACATGGCGACATTCATTGGTAAATCGACGGTTTTTTACAAGCTTTCTTTTGAAACAGGCTGTAATCTTGTGGAAAAATTTATCATCATTATGAAGTACACAACCATTATCAGTCTTTGTTCCTTATTGTTAATTGCCATAACCAGTTATGCCCAGATGCCACCCTCCAAGACCGCTGAAGTAGCCTCTAAAGTAGAAGCTTTACCCATTAAGCCCGGTGAGTGGACCGGCAAAGCCTATTATCAAATGGGCAATGAGCGTCAGGAAATCGACCAATATGAAAAGATCACGCCCATGTTGGATGGTACAGTCCTCCTGATCGAAGGTATAGGCAAGCAGGGCGATCAAGTGGTGCACCATGCCGTGGCCACTTTGTCGTATGATCCGGTCAAACAGGCGTATCATTTTCAGTCATTCAAGGATGGCTACATCACATCGGCGGAGTGCAAGCTGCATGAGGACGGTAAGTTTGAGTGGTCGATGAAAAATCCGCGTGGGGTGACGCGTTACACGATCTGGCTGGAGGATGGCAAGTGGATGGAGACGGGTTCGTTTTCAGCAGACGGCGGTAAGAACTGGTATTCGTTTTTTGAAATGGAGTTGGAGCGGAAGTAGGAAGTGGGAAGTGGGAAGATGATTGTAATTTGGTTTCTGATTATTCCACTAAATGATCTTCGAGTGGTTTGCCGGTGCGTATGCGGTCGAATAGGTCGCGGCATTGCTCACAGTGCCCCAGGTGCGTGATGACGCGGCGTTTTTCCTCGTCTTTGAGGCGGTTGCGCCAGAAATCCCGCAGGGTTTCCTCGTCGAGGTGCTGATAAGTTTGTATGATTTGCCTGCCGATGCGCCATAGCAAAAAGCCCATCAACAGGACAACGCCGGTGATAAGGGTTTTCATACAACCATTGTTTTGGGTTTTCTCGCTTCTTCAAAGCAGTCGATCAGTTTATCGAAGTCGTTTTCGTCGTTGTACAAATGAGGCGCCACGCGAATGGCGTTGCCCCGCAGGGAAACGAAGACCTGTTTTTTGGTGAATATTTCACTCAGGAGTTCGATGTCAAAAGCATCTTCATCGGGGCGGATGCCAAAGAGATGTCCGCAGCGATAGGACGCAGGTTCAATCCGGCAGCCCATTTCCTGTAATTGTTCCAGCGGTTTGGCGCTGAGTTGTTTGGTATAATCCTGAATATTTTGAATACCCCAGTCGAGGAGTTGTTCAAGTGCAGCGATGAGCATGGGCAGCAGCACAAAGTTGCTTTGTTCACCAACGGAATAGCGCCCTGCGCCGGGTTGGTAGGCGGGTTGGTAATTGACAAGGTTCTTAAAGTCCTCGCTGTGGAGTCGATTGATCCAGTTTTCTTCAATAGGTGTACCTTTGTCAAATGCTGGTCCGTAGTAAGCTAGGCCAGTGGAGTATGGTCCGAGCAGCCATTTGTAGCCGGCACAAATAAGGGCATCTGGTTGCAGGGTATCTACGTCGATAGGCAAAGCACCGACGGATTGGGTACCGTCGATCACCAGCAGCGCGCCGACTTCACGGGTTTTTCTGCGAATCTCCATCAGATCAAACCAGGTGCCGTCCGCCCAGTGCACGTTGCCGATGGCTACGAGGCGGGTTTTATTGCCAATAGCATTAAGAATGGCTTCGTTCCAGGCCTGTGTGCGGTTTTCAGCCGCAGGAGCTTTGACGGTTTTGATTTTAGCACCGGAAACTTCTGCCAGTCGGTGCCAGCTATACATATTGCTGGGAAACTGATCTTCCGCAACGACGATATTGTGCTTTGATTTTAAGCGTATGTTCCTGGCAACGGTGGCGATGCCGTACGAAACTGAAGGAATCAGGGCGATTCGTTCCGGCTCTGAAGATTGTATCAGTCGAGCGAAAAGCGATTTTGCCTGTTGCACGGGTTCAAAAAAGTCATTCGGAAACAAGGTGAACGGCATGTTTTTCTTGGCTAAGGCTTGAATGCCGGCACTTTCCACGCTGCGCAACTGTGGCGAGAGGTAAGCGCAATTGAGGTAACTGACCGTATCCGGTAGTTGAAACAATGATTTCTGGCTGGTGAGCATGTTCGGCAATTTGTCCACCCGCAAGATAATCAAATTGCTTTTTTATCGGAAAAAATATAC
>CAZGAU010000135.1:0-14458 GCA_964523725.1 uncultured Saprospiraceae bacterium | reverse complement strand
AACCTGTCAACCTAGATTCCAGATGGGAGTGCCAATAATACCTGAGTTTTTGTTTTCTATCATTAATTCCTGATCCGGGTTGGCGCTGATTCGATTTTCTGAAGATCAGTCGTGTAACAAAAAAGTTGATTAATACCTAGACTCCCCACCTCGCCACTGGCGCTACATCCTGTCCTACAAATTCGCCTTGCAAATATTTGTAATAGCCTGTTACTGCAATCATAGCAGCATTATCGGTACAATATTCAAATTTGGGAATGTAGGTATTCCAACCCTTTATTTTGCCGGTTTCTTCCAGAGCTTTGCGCAAACCGGAATTAGCAGATACACCGCCTGCAATGGCAATTTCCCCGATTCCAGTCTTTTTGGCTGCTTTGGTGAGTTTTTTGATTAAAATGGATACAATACGATCCTGCACGGAAGCACAAATATCAGTGAGATTTTCCTGAATAAAATCAGGGTTCGATTCAATTTCCTTTTTTAAAAAGTATAAAATAGATGTCTTCAAACCACTGAAACTGAAATCCAGTTCCGGAATCTGAGGTTCAGGGAATTCGAATCGCGGCGTTCCCTGCTGAGCCAGCCGATCAATCAAAGGCCCGGCCGGATAATCCAGTCCGAGCAGTTTTCCTGTTTTATCAAAAGCTTCGCCTGCGGCATCATCAATGGTTTGTCCCAAAACTTCCATGTCGAGGTAATTCCGTACCAGTACAATCTGTGTGTGCCCGCCGGAAACCGTCAGACAAAGAAACGGAAAGGCGGGTCGAGGCTCTTCGGCAAAATGCGCAAGCACATGCGCCTGCATATGGTTGACTTCGATCAATGGAATTTTTCGGCTCAGGGCAAATGACTTGGCAAAAGCTACCCCAACAATCAACGACCCGATCAAACCAGGTCCTCTGGTAAAAGCTACTGCGTCGATTTCTTCTTTGGATACCTTGGCTTTCTGTAGCGCAATATCTATTACCGGAACGATGTTCGCCTGATGGGCACGCGAAGCAACTTCGGGCACCACACCACCGTAGCGTTTGTGAACTTCCTGATTGGCCACCACATTGCTAAGTACTTGACCATCACGCACAATTGCAGCCGAAGTGTCGTCACACGACGATTCTATACCTAAAATAGTGACACTCATATTGTACAAACTAACAAAATTATTCTATTTTTATCGCAAAATCCCCCCAAGGTAACTGATTAGTGACAATTGCTGGACGATATTTGTTCAACTCATCCTTGTTATATAGTGTATTTGCCGGCATAGCGCTTTTGAGTCACCATAAAATTCTAAGAAGTTATTTTTACAAAAACCAAAAACATTTTTTCAGTTATGGCAATGTTGGATACAAAAGCAAAACCCAAAGCCGACGTCGCGGCATCAAAAAACGCGCTTCCCACTTCTTCCTCAGCGAATTGTGTAGTGGCCAAGGGTACAAAAATTGAAGGAAATTTCCGCTCGCCTGAAAACATCCGGATGGATGGTGCGATTGTGGGGGAAGTTCGCTGTGACAAAAAACTGGTGATGGGCGAAGACAGCTCAGTAGATGGAAAGGTATTTGCCCAGGATGCAGTGGTAATGGGCAGAATTAAAGGTGATATCGTAATTGCGGAAACCCTGCACCTCCAAAATACCGCTAAAATTGAAGGCAATATCACCGCCAAATTTATGATCGTAGATGAAGGCGCAATATTTAATGGTGATTGCAAAATCGGTGGATAAAAATTTCGCCATTCACACACCATTTTTGAATGCTTTTGCATCTTTACATTGTGCCAAAATCTCGCATAAGCCAAATGAAGACTTTGTAAAATTGCATTTGGATATGTGACAGTTTTTAAATAAAAAGCAGTATAATTGCGCAAAACAAAACCGAAAAATGAGACTCGTAATCAACCTGATCTTAGCTGCCGTTATAATTGGATTAGTATGGGTTCTGATTCAAAGCATCCGGGAGCCTATTGCTTTCAACGCTGAAAGAACAAAACGCGAACAAGCCGTGATCGCCAAACTGATGGAAATTCGTAAGGCCCAGGAATTGTTCCGGGATATTAAAGGCGGATTCGCACCAACTTTCGACTCTCTGAAGTATGTTTTAAGAAACGACAGTTTCACCATTGTACAGGTGTTTGGTGATCCAGATGATCCTAACTTCACCGGTGAAATCACTTATGATACTTCCTATTTTCTTGCAATCCGAACGGTGGATTCGTTGAATATCAACCTGGATTCACTTCAATACGTACCTTATGGTCGCGGCTCTACCTTTAATCTCCAAGCAGATACGCTGACTTACCAAAGTACGCTCGTAAACGTGGTGGAAGTAGGGATCAGACGCAAAGAATTTATGGGCCCTTATGCTAGTCCTCGCTATGCAAAGTATGATAAGTCTTACAATCCCGAAACTGTAATCAAATTTGGAAGTCTTACAGCACCAAATCTGTCCGGAAATTGGGAGGGAAGATAAAATTACAAATATCAGAAGACAACATTGCAGGCCGTATCAATCTGCAATGCGAACTGTCCATCCTCATTGGGGTGGACAGTTTGTCGTATTGTATTATCGACCAGCAGCGTCAGGTATTACTTGTTCGGGAATGTGATTTGTCCGGATTCAAACAGCTTGGTGATTTTTTCCTACAAGATGAATACTTGCGCCAATCGTATCAAAATGTACGTACGGCCATGGTTTCACCTTATTTCACGTTTGTTCCGAATCGCCTTTACAACACCGCAGAAAAACGCACGTACCTCCAGCAAATCTCTCCGCTCTCCAATGATATGGATGTCCGTTCTGACGAAATCAAATCCCTGTCCGTTACCAATGTTTACGCCATCCAACGTGATCGGCTCGATACGGTCCGGAAATATTTACCCAACTCAAAGATTTGTCATATCACCACTGCTTTATTGCACGGCTTGCTTTCAAAAAGCAAAGTCGATACAGGACATTCGGTACATATCCACCTCAATTCCAGCAGATTAACAATGATTTTACTGGATGGTCAATCGCTCCAATTTATCAATTCCTATAATTATCAATCTGCGAAAGACTTTTTGTATTATGTGATGCTTGTTTTTGATCAATTCAAACTGAATCCTGAAGAAATACCCGCGTTTGTATCCGGTCATCTGATAAAGGATTCTGAAATCTATCCCCTGCTCCACCGCTATTTGCGTCAACTGAATTTTATTTCTCCGCCCGATTTTCTTAATATTGGCAAAAACTGGAAAGATCAGCCGCCGCATTTGTTCTTTGATTTATTCAGCGTTTCTTTGTGCAACTGAATAATTTCAATAGTTAAGAATTTCGAATCAACAATAATTTTCACATGCGCATCATTGCAGGAAAATTTAAAGGAAGGCGCTTTCATCCGCCCGCCGATAACTGGCCAACCCGCCCAACGACCGATTTCGCCAAAGAAGGGCTGTTTAATATTCTGAATAATAACATTGATTTTGAGGAAGTTAAAGTGCTTGATTTATTCGGAGGGACAGGCAGTCATAGCTACGAGTTTATCTCCCGAGGGTGCCAGGACGTCACGTACGTTGATAAATTTCCGGCTTGTGTTGCATTTGTAAAAAAAACCGCCAAAGAACTGGAAATCGAATCCAAAATCCGCATCGTGCGGGCAGATGTATTCAAATTCATAGAGCAATGTACCGAGCAGTTTGATTACATCTTCGCCGGGCCGCCTTACGCTTTACCAACCATTGATGATATTCCCGACCTTATTTTCCAACACAATTTACTTAAAGAAGACGGCTGGTTTGTACTGGAACACGACCCTACGCATGCTTACAGGCAGCATCCGCATTTTTTCCAGGAGCGCAATTATGGCAAAACGATTTTTAGTTTTTTTGCCAAAAACCGGGAAGAGGAGGAATAATTATTGTTTGAGAATCCGGATGAATTTCTGGCGGAGCCGCCGTAGTTCAGCATTGGAGCCGTCTTGCCAAAGTTTCACCACGCCATTGGTCACATTCCCGCTGGGTGAGAGTATTGAAATGATTTCATTATCCAGCACCATGGCCAGCCTGATCTGCGTAAAACCCTCCGTCAACATATTTATTTTATTGGCTCCAGCTTCCGTCAATTGTATGTTGAATACTGAAATTTTTTTTGTTTCATCATAATAAATTTCACTGACACCCAAAAAATCATCGGGGGAAATAACCGGCTGATCCAGTATGCAATATACTTCTTCGGTATTAATAAGTTTAAGCGAAAGCGGGCAGCGCCCCTGGCTGGGATTGATGGCATGAATCCCCAAAGCAAGATTCTGAGCAGCAGGGAAATAAATAGTAAATATACCCAGGATTATGATGATACCACCCGTTTTCATAGCGCCGAAATTTGAATCGATCTCCCTGTGCGGGAGATCGAAATATAAAAATACCTATTGTTTCACTTCATTTAACTCTACGTTACAAGTGATAGCAATTTCTTTACTCGCAACCAATCCACCACCAGCTTCAATCATACGATCCCATTTTAAGTTATAGTCAAAACGATTTATCGTCCCCATAACCTTGAAACCTGCTTTTTTTCCTCGTCCACCATTAATAGTACCATTATATTTTACATCAAATTTAACAGGCTTCATTACATCACGTATCGTAAAATCGCCAACCAGGTAATATTTTTCGCCTTCTTTTTGAATTTTACCTTTAAATTTTAGCTCCGGAAACTGCTCCGCATTGAAGAAGTCATCAGATTTCAGGTGATTGTCCCGCCGCTCGTTTCCCGTATCAATCGAAGCAGTTTTGGCGATGAATTCTACTTCGCTTCCATCAAAATTATCTTTGGTACTGGTTACCGTTGCATCAAATTCACGAAATTCACCATCTACTTCCGAGATCATCATATGTGTCACGGTAAATTTGATATTAGTGTGGCTCTTATCGAGCGCCCACTTGGTTTGGGCAAAACTTTGAGAAAAACAAAGAGTAAGTACAAAAATGATTAGAGTCCGCATACTATCCGAGTTTTTAGATTAAAAAATAATTGTCATTCCAATCAAATATAATAGTGTTTAAACAACTTTTTCAGTAAAATAAAGCCCTTAACGAATATATAACTTACGGCCGTGGTACTCTGAATTGTTTTGTTGAAGACTTGTTCCATTCATTTGCTTCCGTCTGCATTTCATCCTGTTTTTTTGAGTATTCAGCTATCTTTTTTTGAAATGAAGCCATATTAGAGCACATATTGCAAGAAAATCAGCGAAATATGTGGCGTATTTTACTCAGCATTGCATTCGAACTTTTGTTTTTAAAACTCATGGGGCAAACCACGCTGACAGGCACCATAACCGACGAACGCGGGGAAGCGATCATTGGCGCGAATATATTCTTGAAAGACACCTACGATGGCACTTCCACTGAACTGGACGGCAGCTTCAGCTTTACGACCGAAGAAACTGGAGAACAAACGCTGGTGGTCTCTTTCCTAAGTTATGAAACCTACGAGCAAGTCATTACGCTCAATGGAAGCAAACTTGAATTCCAGATTCAGCTCAAAATTGCCGCCAATAACCTGGAAATGGTCACCATCACGGCCGGCTCTTTTGAAGCCGGAGACGAGAAAAAAACGACGGTTTTAAATTCCCTCGATATTGTGACCACTGCCGGAGCCCTCGCCGATATTGCCTCCGCGATGAACACTTTACCCGGCGCACAACGCGTGGGGGAAACAGGGCAACTCTTTGTACGTGGCGGCGCAGCGCACGAAACCCGCGCATTTATTGACGGCATGTACGTGCAAAGTCCCTTCACCAGCACCGCACCCAATGTACCGGCCCGAGGTCGATTTTCGCCATTTTTATTCAAAGGTACGATGTTTAGCACAGGGGGGTACTCTGCCGAATATGGACAAGCCTTATCATCTGCATTGATATTAAATACACAAGACCTTGCTCCTGAGACCGTTACAGGTGTTTCACTCATGACCGTGGGTGGCGGACTGTCGCATACACAACGCTGGGACAATACATCGTTGGCGGTTTCTGCCGATTATTCAAACCTGGCGCCTTACATGAACCTGGTGCCTCAGAACATTGACTGGGAACAAGCGCCAAACGGATTGAACGGCCAGGTCATTTTCCGGCATAAAACTTCCGAAACGGGTATGCTCAAATTCCAGGCACAGGGTGGCAACAGCGGCTTTATTATGCAATATCCCGACATCGAAAATGTACTGAATACCAATCAATTACAATTAAAAAATGATAATTATTTTGCCAGCGGCTCTTACCGGGAATTAATAAATGATAAATGGTCGCTTTTTGTAGGTGGTGGTTATACGTATAATCATGATCTGATCGAAGAAAAATTCCGGGTTAACACTGACGAACAATCGGCACAGGGCAAAGCCACCTTTCAATACACACCCTCTAACCAATTGAATATCAAGACCGGAGCAGAGTTTATTTACAATCAATATATCGAGGATTACACCGATCCCGATGGTGCCTTTTTCAGCACTCAACTATTTGATAATTACACCGCTTTATTTACCGAAGCTGAATGGAATTTGAATCGTAAAACGGCGCTGCGCACCGGTATCAGGGTAGAAAATTCCCGCTTATTACAAAAATCCAACATTGCGCCACGCTTGTCTTTTGCCTACAGGACAGGTGAAAACAGTCAGGTTTCAATGGCTTTCGGACAATTTTACCAAACGCCGGAACCTGAGCAATTACGCTTTAATACAAATCTCTTTTTTGAAAAAGCGGACCATTATATTCTAAATTACCAATTTGCCAAAGATCGCCGCATCTTCCGGGTAGAAGGTTATTACAAAAATTATCATGATTTGGTAAAATATGATACCGATACGCCCTGGCTAAGTGAAAACAATGGCGACGGCTATGCGCGCGGGCTAGACGTTTTCTTCCGGGATTCCAGAAGTATTAAAAATACTGATTTCTGGGTGTCCTACTCTTTCCTGGATACCGAACGCGATTACTTAAATTTCCCGACACGAGCTACACCGATTTTCGCCTCCAAACATAATGCATCTGCGGTGGCTAAGCGCTGGTTTCCCAAAATGACCACCAGCATGGGGCTTACGTATGCGTTTGTAAGCCCGCGCCCGTACAACGACCCCAACACCAATGAATTTAATGGCGGCCGCACCAAAGCCTATCATGATGTAAGCTTTAATGCAAGTTATTTAACCAATATCTGGGATAATTTTACAATCATTCACTTATCGGTGAGTAATATTTTGGGGCTTAATCAAGAATTTGGCTATCGTTTTAGCAACACGCCCGATGTCAACGGACAGTTTACCGGTATTGCTATTCGTCCACCGGCTCGGCAGTTCTTTTTTATTGGCGTATTCGTGTCTATTGGGCAACGAGTCAATCTTACCGCAGAAGAAATTTTGAATTAAATTTTCCAAAAATTAATAGCTAACCATTAACTCTTTTATTATGAAAAAGATCATTTTATTTACCGCTTTTTTACTTATAAATGCAATTCTTTTTGCGCAAAGCGAAAAATATATCATAGCCATGGAAAAAGCGCTGTTGCAACTCGACACTGCCAAAACCCTGGAGGGATGGCAAAAATCAGCCAACACTTTTGAGCGTATTGCCATGATTGAAACCGGTGAATGGTTGCCTGCTTATTATAATGCTTATTGCAATATGATGCTCGCCCTGCAAAACATGCAGTTGCAAAAAATGGATGCCCTCACCGCCCACCTCGATAAAGCCCAGGCATCACTGGATGCAGCCATTGCCATCGCGCCAAAAGAAGCGGAAATTATTACATTGCAAGGTTATATTTACCAGGGAAGAATTTGGGAAAACCCAATGGTGAAAGGCGCTGAATTTAGCCCAAAAGTACAGGAAGCTCTCCAAACTGCCATTGCTATGAACCCCGAAAACCCCCGCCCTTACTACCTTATGGGGCAGCAGTTGCTCTACACACCTGACTTTTACGGTGGCGGCGCCAAAGCAGCCTTGCCGTGGTTTGAGAAAGCGGAAGCGAAATTTGCAAATTATGAACCGGCTTCCAAATTGCTCCCAAACTGGGGCAAGGGAACCAACGATTATATGCTCGAAAACACCCGAAAAACATTATCAGGTAAATAATTTTATTAATTTTGGAATGGTGAAATTTTCATCATTCCATTATTATATAATTTCATGAAAGAATTAAAAACTTATTTAAAAATATCATTTTATTGCTTCTTGCTGGGAGGTTTTGTCAATACTGTCTTTTCGCTTTTTCTTGATGATGATTTTAGTTGGCGAGAAGGCATTATTGAATTTATTTACAGCGGTTTATTAACTGCCGCTATCTGGGTTGGCAATGGCTTGATTGCCGAAAAAGTGCCTATTTCCTGGGTAGAACAGCCTTTAAAAAGGTTCTTCGTAAGCCTCATATTAACTGTTATTTATACCATCTTTATAGCCGCATTTATCCACGGTGCTATTAATTATTTAGTTTATGGAGATAATCCATTCACCGCTATTCGCCGGATTAGTTCTGCCTTTATCATTTCAGTGCTGGTTATTACATTCCTGGTCAGCTTGTTTTTACACGGTCGAGCCTTTTTATTTCATTGGAAAAATTCAATTCTGGAAGCCGAACGCCTCAAGCAAGCGCACCTTTCATCGCGTTTTGAAAGCCTTAAAAATCAGGTTAATCCGCATTTTTTATTTAATAGTTTGAATGTGCTTTCTACGCTTGTGTATAAAGATGCCGATCTGGCAGCCAAATTTATAAAGAAACTTTCTGAGGTGTATCGTTATGTACTGGACACGCGCGAGCGCGAGGTGGTGCCTCTGCAAACCGAACTGGAAGCGCTGGAAGCCTATATTTTCCTGCTACAAATCCGTTTTGGTGATAATTTAAAGGTGGAAATAGATTTACCAGATTCAGCTCATATCATGATCCCGCCGCTTACTTTACAAATGCTGGTGGAAAATGCGATTAAACATAATATTGTATCTAGAAATCAACCATTACACATTCACATCACAAAAGATCAACATAATAATATCATTGTAAAAAATAACCTGCAAAAAAAGAGCAGTGAACAGGGATCCAATGGGATCGGGCTGTCCAATATTCAGGAAAGATATCGTTATATTTCGGATAAAATGGTGCAAATTACACAGGACGATCATTCATTTTGGGTCTCTGTGCCAATGATTGAAATGAAATCATGAAAATTGTAATAATCGAAGACGAAGCACTCGCCGCAGAGCGACTGAGCAACTTAATAAAACAATATAATAATTCGATTGAAATTATTACATGCCTCGACTCAGTACAGGAAGCGGTTGCTTTTTTCCGCACCGCTCCCCCACCCGATCTGGCGTTCTTTGATATTCAGCTTGCCGATGGACGTAGCTTTGAAATTTTCGAGCAAATTCAGGTGCCCTGTCCGGTCATTTTCACCACCGCTTATGATGAATATGCACTTCGGGCATTTAAAGTAAATAGCATTGATTACCTCTTAAAACCCATTGATTATGAAGATCTTCGGAATGCTTTCGCCAAGTTGGAAATATTAAAATCCAACTTAACCAAACAGGATCATCATATTTCAATGGAAACCATGCAGCAGATAATACAATCATTACAAAAGCCTTCTTACAAAAATCGTTTTGTGGTAAAAAGCGGCGCCCACCTGCATTCCGTACCAGTAGAAGATATTTTATATTTTTATCATGAAGATAAAATCGTCTGGCTCAAACGTAATGATTTTAAAAAATTCGCGGTGGATTTTACATTGGAACAACTCGATTCCATGCTCGATCCTGCTCTTTTTTTCCGGCTTAACCGTCAAATCATTACATCTTTTCACGCTATTAAAGAAGTGACTACCTACTCCAATAGCCGATTGAAAATCAAACTATTAGACAACGACAACCTGGCCATCGTCAGCCGCGAACGGGTAAGCGATTTTAAAACCTGGCTGGGTGAATAATCTCACACAACTACCTCACCCAGAATACTTTGTACAAAATCTATCGTCGCCTGCCTTACATCATCTGCTGGCGCTGGACTCTGTCCGGTGCCTTCCAACGCTCTGATAAATGCGCTTCCTATAATAGCCCCATTCGCATATTTACATGCTGTGGTAAATGTATCATGATTGGAAATACCGAATCCGATTAAACGCGGATTTATTAATTGCATATTATTAATGCGGTTAAAATATGTTAGTTGCTGCTCGGAGATGCCCGCCTTCGCGCCGGTGATCGCCGCACTGGACACCATGTAAATAAAGCCACGCGTAAGTTCGTCCACTTTTAGAATTCGATCTTGGCTCGTCTGGGGCGTTATCAAAAAACTGATGCTCAAATCTAACTCGATAAATAAATCCTGAAATTTTTCTTCATACACATGTAATGGCATATCCGGCAGAATAACCCCGTCAATACCGACTTCCTTGCACTTCCGGAAAAATTTCTCCTCACCGTATTGCATCACCTGATTGAAATAGCCCATCAAAATCAACGGAATCTGCGTTTTCTGACGAACGGACGAAATCTGCTCAAACAACAACGGCAGCGTCATCCCATTCGCCAAAGCCTTCGTGCCGCTCTCCTGGATCGTCGGACCATCCGCCAGGGGATCGGAATAGGGCATTCCGATTTCAATCAAATCCGCGCCACCTTTTTCCAGCGCCAATATGATATGCTCCGTATCATGTAATTTAGGAAAACCGGCAGTGAAGTAAATGTTTAGAATGTTTTCCCGTTTATTTTGAAATAACTGTTGAATTCGGTTCATTTCTTTTGGTTGAAAAGTTGAAGAGTTTACCAAACCGCAAAATGTAAAACGCTAAATATAAAACCGCAAAAGTGTAAGCTCTGCTAACTTTTAAATTTTACATTTGAAATTTTCCGGTTTTGCGGTTTATAACATTTTCATATACGTCGCTAAATCCTTATCCCCGCGCCCCGATAAATTGACTACGATCACATCGCTGTGCTTGAATTTAATTTTATTTAGTGCATAAAACGCATGCGCCGTTTCCAAGGCCGGAATAATGCCCTCGGTGCGTGCCAGCTCAAAGGCTGCTTCTAAGGCCTCCTCATCCGTGATGCTTACCGCCTCGGCTCTGCCAGTTGAGATCAAATGCGCGTGCAACGGACCAATTCCGGGATAATCCAAGCCCGCCGAAATCGAGTAAGGCTCTACGATTTGACCATCTTCGGTTTGCATCAGCAGCGTCCGGCTCCCGTGAATGATGCCTTTGGTGCCCAGCACGCTCGTCGCCGCCGATTCCCCGCTATCCACGCCTTTGCCCGCCGCTTCCACCGCAATCAATCGCACTCTTCTGTCGTTCAAAAAATGATAATACGCACCCGCCGCATTGCTGCCGCCGCCCACGCAGGCAACCACCAGATCAGGATAATTGCGCCCGGTATGCTCCTCCAACTGCCACTGGATTTCCTCGCTGATCACCGACTGAAACCTCGCCACCATATCCGGGTAAGGATGCGGTCCCACCACCGAACCGATGATATAATGCGTATCCTCAGGATTATTGATCCAGTCGCGAATCGCTTCATTTGTGGCGTCTTTCAAGGTCTGGCTGCCGCTTGTAGCCGGTCGCACTTCCGCACCCAGCATCTTCATCCGCGCCACGTTCGGCGCCTGCCGTTCGATGTCCACCGCGCCCATATACACGATGCACTCGATGCCCATCAGCGCGCACACCGTTGCCGTCGCCACGCCATGTTGCCCTGCGCCTGTTTCTGCAATGATGCGGGTTTTGCCCAGCCGCTTTGCCAGCAGAATTTGCCCGATGGTGTTGTTGATCTTATGCGCTCCCGTATGACACAGGTCTTCCCGCTTCAGGTAAATCCGTGCGCCATATTTCTCCGACAAGCGTTCCGCCAGGTACAACGGCGTCGGTCGCCCCACGTAATCCCGCAGCAATTGCTGGAATTCTAACTGAAAGCCCGGCTCGTACATGATCTTCAGATACCGCTCCCGCAGTTCCTCCACGTTCGGGTATAACATCTCTGGGATAAACGCGCCGCCAAATTCACCGTAGTAGCCGCGCTCGTCAACGGAAATTTGGGATTGGTTATTTGTTAATTGGGCTTCTGTCACTTTTACATTTTGCATTTTATATTTTACATTTTGCGGTCTTAATAATCAAGTTGTACGTTGAAAATATTAATTGTTTAATTAAGTAGTCGGACAGTTTTACAGTCGATTGTCGAAAGTCAAATTAAGCTGACAACCAACTTCTTATGAAATATTTTATTTTAATTTAAAATTGTCCCATTGCTTACTTATCTCTCCAATTTGAGATGCTGTTCATAATTGATGGGGGCAACTTCGACGGCTCCTACTATTTTTGAAGTTGTTCCTTTGCAATTCCTTAGCTCTTTAACTTCCCCGGGTTTTAATACCTTTATTGTTGACCCGATTATTTTTCTCTCATCCAAATATTGAATTGTAAAAGAAATAATCTTCTTACTTGAGTTATTCACAATGAATGGACAACCATTTTCCTGAGTAATCAGTTCTCCTTTCTTTGCCGGTCCACAACCACCAATAGCAACAGAAAGAATCAGAAAAGCAATGTAAATGAATGATTTTTTAAAAAAATTCGACATAAATAAGATGACTTTAGTTTAATTCCCTATTTATTCCGGCATCTCCCACCCCCTGAACCGCAAAATGTAAAACGCTAAACTCAAAACCGCAAAAATAATATGGGAAACTTTTACATTTTACATTTCGCGGTTTTACATCTTACATTTCCAGCTTCTCCAAAAACCGCCCCAGCTTCTCCACATCCTTCACCCCCGGTTGTACCTCAAACCGACTATTCACATCCACCCCATATAACTGGGGAATATTGAGTTGCTTGATCGCCTCTGCATCGCCCTCGTCAATGCCGCCACTTAGCAAAAACGGCGTATTACCTTTATATTTTTCCAGCAAATTCCAATCAAACGACACGCCGCTACCGCCATGCTGCGGGGTTTTGGTGTCAAACAGAAACAGCGAACAAATGCCCTCATACGCGCGCGTTTGCTCGAAGTCAAACTCCGCATCCACCGCAAAAGCCTTGATAAACCGGGCATTTTTGAGCGTGCTCGCCGCCCAGAACGACTGAATTTCCCGACAATAACCAGGGCTTTCGTTCCCATGCAACTGCACATAATCCAGACCAAAATCGTGCACCCGATTCAGAATTTCCTCGATTTCCGCATTCACAAACACCCCAACCCGCTTGATGTTGCCAAGCACCGCGCCATTTTTATGAAGCCATTTTTCCAATTTATCACCCGTGACATTACGTGGCGATTTTTTGTAAAATATAAATCCCATAAAATCAATCGGTAGCTTCGCCAATGCTTCGATATTTTCCGGGTCTCGTAGTCCACAAACTTTTACTTTCATATTACAGATGTCAGATTTACAGATGCCAGATTAATGAAGTTGAAGGGTTTAAGGGTTGAGAGGTTGATTTGCGTCTTCATTTCAACCTTTCAACTCATCAACCTTTCAGCCATTTTCAAACAATCGCATTATGCAACAAATCCTCCATATATGCCACTTTCTGAATGAATTCTGCGCAGGATTGGCCGGGATTCAGCGTTTTCATAAAATTCTCCCCGATCAAAAAGCCTTGATAACCCTGGCTTCGCAGCGCTACGATCGCCTGCGGATTGCTGATACCGCTCTCCGAAATCTTCACAAACTCCGCCGGAATCTGCTCCACCAGCTCAAACGACGCTTCCAGACTCGTGACCATCGTCTTCAGGTTGCGATTATTCACGCCGACAATATCTATGTTCGGATTCAATTTATCCAACTGATCGCCAGAGTGAATTTCCATCAGCACGTCCAGCCCCAGGGTTTTCGCGAAAGTTGATAATTGCGTAACCTGCTCTTGGTCAAGGCATTCCGCAATCAACAAAATCACATCCGCGCCAATGGCTTTGGCTTCCAGAATTTGATATTCGTCCACGATAAAATCCTTCCGCAAGATCGGAATTTTATGCAACACCCGCGCCACCTGTACATCCTCGTTGCGACCGCCAAAAAAATCTGCATCGGTCAGCACCGACAAGCCACTCACGCCCGCCTCCACATACCCGCGCGTCACTTCCTCCACCGATACTTTATCATTAATCACCCCCGCCGAGGGCGACTGCCGTTTGAATTCAGCAATAATGCCCGACGCATCTTTTTGTAATAAAGCCTGCTTCAACGATATAATATCCCGCTCAAAAAACGGACTTTTTTCCAATTCGGCAACTGACTGAATATCTTTTCGTTGCGCGATTTCTTTTACTTTGTGTGTAATAATTTTGTCCAGAATATTCATTTCGATTTACAATTTCAGATTTACGAATTATCATTATTATTGCCTCATCAGCACATTAGCACATCGGGAAATCATCATATCAATTTCCTAAAATTATTCAACGCCCGCCCACTCTCCAAACTCTCCTTCGC
>CAZGAU010000134.1:13368-14523 GCA_964523725.1 uncultured Saprospiraceae bacterium | reverse complement strand
TAAGCTATAATGAAAACAGATTCCTTTTTCCTAAACTTCTTATATATAATTTAATATGGTGTTTCGTGAGGAGGAATAAATATCAAGGTTTGCGGCAACATACATCTAAAGTCAAGTTATGTTAGGATTTCGGGTATTTATTTTTCTTGTTTTATCTTCAATAATCACAATTGGGTGTAGTTTGATATACCCATGGTATCATTATTCTATGTTTAATGAATATAAAATCATAAGCCCAGAGGGGATCAAATTAAGTTTAGACAGCATTCTACTAGCAAGTGAAATGCCGATATTTTTATCTGATAAAAAAACAAGAAAGATAGGCTTACTAATATCTCTTGATGTCATTAACCAATCAAAAGATACAATGTCACTAGATAAAGGCTTTATTTATGCAAATACTGCTGTTGATACTTTGGTACTAAAACAGGTGATTTTTAATCGGATCAAAGTAAACTCAGATGTTGAGCAAATAAGTATTCCTCCCTCTTACAGTGGCTCTCTGGAGTTTTACTTGCAGGGGAAATTCAACTATTCTTTTTCAGAGTATAAAAACCTGTTTCTATCTGACACTATGTTATTACACATTAATGCAAATACGTATCACCTGGTAGGGACATCTTTTAAACAAAAAAAGCGATTATTTGAAAAGTAAAATCATTAAAATACTATGAATCAACAATTTAATGGAGTGATTGAATTTATCCACAACAATCAAGGAGTACCCATAAAAAAAATAACTGGGATTCAATCTTGGAAGATGATCTTTGGATTACTGGCGATGATGCAGAAGATTTTATAGCGGCTTTTATAAGTCACTTTAAATTAGATGGAACTGGTTTTGAAATCACTGATTTTTTTAGTGATGAAGGTTCTGAACTATTAGGTATTACTAAAGTTCTACGAAGAATAATGGGGATTAAAGAAAATGTGGTACGTAAAAAATTAACCGTTCAAGACCTAGAAGAATGGGTAAAAAGAGGGTATTGGGAAAAACACAATTGACCTATCCTCTCATGGATATTTTATAACTGAGTTTAACATACAATTTATAGAAATATTTTTATATATGAAATTTATCTTTTTATTTGTTGTCTTAATTAATGTCTGTGGATACAGTCAGAATGTATATCTGAGTATAGGCACAACCTATTC
>CAZGAU010000134.1:0-13268 GCA_964523725.1 uncultured Saprospiraceae bacterium | reverse complement strand
CTCAAATTTGTAGAGAGCAGGGGTGGTTTATCCAATATCAACTACGGATTTAATTTGGGATTAGGGCTGCACCGAACTTCAGCGCAATTTGACTATGGTTTGCGAGCGCTTTGGTTGAGCAGATTCAGAAAGTTAGCTGATCTGGATAGTGCCGTTACTAATGATGGGCTTTTTTGGGGGGCAGAGGCAAGCGAACAGGTGTTTTTACTGCAATTATCTTTAGGTTACCGATTAAAATGAATGGTATATGAGCAAAAGTTTTTTCCTATTCATCTTTTTATTGTTTTGCGTTACAGCCATAAATAGCCAAACGCTCTATTTGCAAACAGGAATAGCCTATTCAGAATTGGACTGGGTGCTCAGTGAGCCGGGAGGTTATAGAGAAGTTCGATATATGAAACCTGTTACTGGTTATGCGCTGGGGTTAGGGTTGGAATACATGGATCGAGGATTGTTTTCGCTTAGCTCAGAAGTGTCTTTTTATCGAAGTGGAGGCAAATACACAGAGGATGAAGAAATCAGGCTTAGAGAATATTCAGAAATCATAATAGATTATGCTTCCTTTGGCACGTACGTAAATATCAATCCCATCAATGGTGCTACAAAGTTGCAATTACAAATTGGACCCAGAGTAGATTTATTACTTGGTGATAAAGATCAAGATGCGCTCTTTTTTCTAAACCAGAACGATGCTTTGGCAGAAATTAATTACGGTTTCAACATGGGGCTAGGGTTATACCATTATTTGGGCAAGATGCATTTAGGCGTACAAGGAGTATGGTTACAACGATTTAATGGGTTAATCAATTTGGGTATTAGTGATTCTGCCCTTGGGGTCGGAATTAAAGCTCAAGAAGCCATCTTCCTTTTTCGGTTATCAATTGGTTACAAACTAAAATAATTGCCATATGAAAAAAATCACCTTTTTTATCCCATTACTACTTTTGTTTTGGAAAATAGACGCCCAGACCGGCGTTTGTTATGAATACGATGCAGCAGGCAACCGAACGGCTCGTAATAATTGCATGTCATCACTTGCAGCGGAGGAGCAGCAATACAGTGATTTTAAGTTATTAGATGTAATAGACAAAACAGCTACAACGCAAACGCAAGGTGAATTAATCGTTTTCCCAAATCCTACGAAAGGCGCTTTTCAACTGCAAACAAGTGATTTTCAGCCTGAATCTGACGTATCCGCATTCGATATGAGCGGCAAGCTTTTATTCAAGCGAAAATTAAACGATGGACAATTTGACTTAACGGACTACCCGGCTGGAACATATTACATTAAAATCGTTAGTGATAGCATCTCAAAAACAGTCGTCATTGCTAAGTCAGACCGATAGAATGTTATTTCTAAAATTTTTAATTTTACAGACATGAAATCTCAAAAAAAATGTTTCATAATTAGTGTTTTCTTCGCGCTAACTATTAACAGCTATGCACAAGATGCTCCACGTCCTGGCACAACTGATAGTTATGAATCCTGCTGTGGAGTAGAGCCCGTCGAATACAAAACAGAAAATGCTTATGTTTTTGTTCCTAATGTTTTTACGCCTAACGGAGATGGTATTAATGATTACTTTTTACCATTCATCAATGAACGAGTCGTAGAAATTGTTGATTATATCATCTATACCGCCGAAGGTGATACGGTAATTTTTGATCGCCCAACATTTGACTTTAATGATAAAGAAAATTATGCATGGAATGGACTACGCTACGATGGTTCTGTATATAAGGGAGCTTTTAAATATACTATGCTGGTTGCCTTAAAGGAAGGAGGGCTCATGAAGGTAGAAGGGAGGGCTTGTAGAATTGTATGTGGGGCTGATGCATCTATTTTCAGAGCAAAACCAGGTTGTTTTTTCCCGACACAGGTAGATGCCAACGGGCGTTTGGACAGGGCACTTTCTAATAGAGAGGATGGATGTTTTAGGTAAGTGAAGCGAAGCGCTATTCACCTGGCTTTTTTGACATCCAAATTCGGCATTATGCTATATCAGAATGATACAACATTTCGCAGATTTTCATGCCTTTTTTGTAAAAATCCTTGATTTGTGGAGGCGTGAGCAGCTTGGATTTTTTGTAAAAAATCAGGTAATAGTTGATACCCTCGAGGTGCCAGTCGCGTTCGATGGAAAAGAATTTCAGAAAATCGTCCTTGACCGAAGCACGAAGATATTCTTCATTATCACTCTTGAGCCAATACTGATCCGAAAATTTGGGATATTCTTCAAAATCAATATCCTTGCTCAAATTCAGCCACTCGCCGACTTTATTGAAAAAATGCTCCGGTTTCATTAGAAATTGCGGCAAGCCCAGCTTTTTGGATTGCATGAAAAACACCGTTTGCTTGTAGGTGTGGCTGCTCTTGCCGGTGCTGATCGTATAACGATAATCAAAAATATGAATATCCGATTCCAGCATGCCGTCGCGCTGGTGCATCAGGTGCTCAATGCGCTTGCGACCGCCCCGACGAAACAGGTGAAAATCTTCCAGCAGATTGAGCAAACCCCATTCATCCTTTGGCTGGTAATGCATACCCAGCTCAAAAGCAATGCGTTCGAGTTGTGCTGATCTGTTGTTGTCGGACATAATATTTAAGCTGCAGTTCTCTGCATGAAATAGCTTGCGTCTCGCACCGTTTCAATAGCATCCGCCTCTTCGGAAGTCAGATACACTTTGAAATCACTTTCCAAAGCAGCAATGAGCAAAAGCATATCCACGGAGTCAAGATGCAAATCATCCCGCAGACTGGTAAACGGATGAATCCTGGAAGAGGGCACTTTGCACATGCCGCTGATCAGGTGAATTACTCTATCTTGTGTAGTCGTTTTCATTCGTAGCCGGATTTGTTATCGCGATGAAGATGAATCAATATCGTCGTAAGTAACGCATATCCCCCCTAGGTCGTTGCGGCAAGTTTTTGTTTTTTTGTTAAAATAATGGGAAAACCGACCAAACCTACCTTTTTATCTATCAAAGATACACGAAAAATCAATTTAATACAGTCGATAACCCTATGAGAACCAAAAGTTTCTCTGTTTTTAGGCAAAATACCGGCATTAATTTTTTCTCAATATTCGGCTTCATCCTTTATCTTTGCCGCAATTTTGATCTTTATGTACCAATTAGAAATCACGCCTTTCGGTGAATTTGAAAAGTTTCACTTTTATAATAATGAAACCGGTAACGGCTTTGCGCTGGTACCCGAATTTGGTGCTTGTATGCTCGAACTTCGCCTCAACGGATGCTCCATCCTTGATGGCTACACGACACCGGAAGAAATGATCACCAATAAATGGTGTAAAAATGTGTTGCTCTATCCGTTCCCGAATCGACTGCAGCAAGCGCAGTATAAATGGCAAGGCAAAACCTACCAGTTTCCGATCAACGACACCGATACGGGTAATGCCCTGCATGGCTTTGGGATGGATAAGCCTATGCGGGTAGAAGAGATTGAGCTTGAACCAGAATTTGCTGAGGTCACTTGTCTTTATATCAGCGAAGGCGACCAGCCGGGCTATCCCTTCCGGTTTTCTTTTGCGATCACTTTCAGAATAGAAGAGCCTAACCGGTTTGAGGCGGAGCTACTGTTTCAAAATGACGACGAACTGCCGATTCCAGCGGGGTTTGGCTGGCATCCCTATTTCAAATTGACAGATTCCGTGAATCAAATGCACTTGCAACTGCCTCCCGTTGAAAAAATTGAAATTGACAAAAGTATGATCCCCACCAAAAGGCGCTTGCCTTTTAGTCAGTTTGAAAACATGGAAAAAATCGGCCCAACGGTTTTAGACAATTGCTTTGCGCTAAACCCTGAAAAAGGCAAAGCTCAGTTGCAACTCATTGGCAATCAGTCTGTATTGCATTACTGGCAGGAAACCGGTGAGGGCAAATTCAATTTCCTGCAATTATTTACCTCACCCCTGCGCAAGTCCCTCGCGGTAGAGCCCATGACCTGCAATATCAATGCTTTCAACAATAAAGAGGGGCTGCTCACGCTTGCTCCGGGAGAGTCCGCGTATGCCCGCTTCGGGTTTTCGCTGGAGACATTGTCATAAATTACCGAATTTCGGTGATTTCTATCATTCTGCACTTTTTTATAATGTTCTATTTTTCAGGTATCTAATTTTATTATAAAATATCTAAATTTATCATAAAAAATGGTACCTGAATTTTTGCTACAAGTAAAAGATTTTATCAGCCAGCCCTGGCCCTGGTGGGTAGCCGGCCCCATGATCGCGCTGATCATGTTCCTACTGCTCTGGTTTGGTAAAGACTTTGGCATGTCTGCCAATTTACGCATCATGTGCGCGGCTGATGGCGCTGATGAATATTCCGATTTTTTCAAATTCGACTGGCAATCCCAGGGCTGGAACCTGATGGTGGCGCTGGGCGCTATGTTTGGCGGGTATATTGCGGCGCATTATTTCACCCAGAACGGCGCTGATGTTGCCCATGTTTCTGCTGCTACGATCGAGAGCCTGGAGGAGCTGCATTTTAATTACAAACAGGGCGAAGTACCGCTGGTGCCGGAGTTTTACGACTGGTCGGCGCTGTTTACCTGGCGTGGCTTGCTGATCATTGTCGGCGGCGGTTTTCTGGTGGGTTTTGGTGCGCGTTATGCGGGCGGATGCACGTCCGGGCACGCGATTAGTGGCTTGTCGGCCCTGCAGTTACCATCTTTGATTGCGGTGATCGGCTTTTTTCTGGGGGGGATGTTTATGACCTATTTTCTATTTCCGCTCATTTTTTAAATACACGGCATCATGAAATTATCCAAATTTATCATAATCGGCATACTTTTAGGCCTCACATTATATAAATCCGAAGCGGTTTCCTGGTTTCGTATTTTCGAAATGTTTCATTTTCAGTCTTTCCATATGTACGGAATCATTGGTTCTGCAGTGGTGGCGGGGGTACTGATTGTACAATTTATTAAGCGTTCGCATATGCATTCCGTTGAGGGTAAAGAGATTATATTTAATCCTAAAGATCGAAGCGTGCCGCGCTATCTGATCGGTGGATTTATCTTTGGATTAGGTTGGGCTTTGGCGGGGGTGTGCCCCGCGCCGATGTTCATCCTGATGGGAAGCGGATACACCGTATTTATTGTGTTTCTGGCGGCGGCAATGTTTGGTACGTTTTTCTATGGCGTGGTGAGAAAACATTTACCGCATTAATAATATTGTTATTTGTTTTATGTAAAATTGTCTGGAGCAGCATGTGTAATCATTCGATTAAAAAATACTGCCCCAGACTTATGACGTTGTTATTTACATCAGAGTTTAAGGATTTTGCTTTATTGTAAAAGGCTGATTTGCAGACATATATTAACATGTCAGCACATCAATAAATCAGCACATCAGCACATCGACTTAATCACTAGACGAGATAATTGCCACCAACCTTAATATTTCAATGTAAAGCCACACCAGGGTGATCAGGAGTCCCATGGCCGAGAACCATTCCATAAAGCCAGGTGCGCCGTATTTTTCGCCTTTTTCAAAATTATCAAAATCCAATAGTAAATTAAACGCTGCGATACCAATAATCACTAGGCTGATACCGATACCAATGGCCCCGCCTTCATGCAGATAAGGCATATTGATGCCAAATAATGAAAGCACAATATTGAGCATATAAACAATAAAAACTGCACCGGTAGCCATCATGATACCGGTTCGGAGTTGTTTGGTGACTTTAATTATACGCGATTTGTATAAAAATAACATCATAAACAGCACCGCAATCGTTAATGTCACTGCATGAAAAATAATTCCATTTACCAAAGACGCATAAATTGCCGAAATGCTACCTACGAACAAGCCCTCCAGCGCAGCATACAGAGGAGCCAGGGTAGGGGAGTTCTGCGGCCGGGCGGAAGCAATTAGTACCACGATCAAACCACCGATAGCACCACCCCACATAAACAGTGGATTAGGATAGGCAAAACCCAGTGCAGCGGTCAACACCATGATACCCGTCAGGATGAATGTTTTATTAATTGCGCCCTGCACGGTCATGCGTTCGCCGGTCACTTGTATCATGTCTCCGTCGAGTGTGCCTTCTGCGGTTCTGCGGTACATTTCTTCCTTCATCACCGGGTTGCGCGATTCCATTAAACTACGTCTTCTACTCATATTTCTTGATTTGTTGATTGAAGGTTTTTAAAACTTTGACAATATAAAACGAATTCTATTCTCCAACAATAGTGGATGAGATACAGTTTTAAGATCATCGGAAAATCGGTGACAACAAGAATCATCAGGTTTTGACCAGCCACTATTTTGCTTGGCTTTCAAATGGTTATCCCATGTGTATATCTTACCTTTCAGGTGGTTAAAGCTTGCATGGTATCACTTTTTCAGTTAACTTTGCAAAAAACTTGGTATAAAAATCCAGATCACGTTAAGTTTAGAGCAGGTCTGTTTTAATCTTCTTTTGTAAGTTTTCAACGTCTCTCCGCTTTACTTATCTGATTTCAAAGAATAACTTATTTTTTTCACTTTTTTAATTTTTTCTAATGAATATTTTTGTTGCAAAATTGAATTTCAACACGCAAAGTGATGATTTGCGTGAAGCATTCGAGGCGTTTGGCGAAGTCGATTCTGCCAAAGTTATTGTTGATCATTTTACCGGCAAATCAAAAGGTTTTGGTTTTGTAGAAATGCCCGATGATGAAGCTGCTATGAATGCAATTAATGAATTAAACGACAGCGAATTGGACGGCAACACGATCGTTGTTAAAAAGGCAGAGCCACGCGGCGAAAGACGTGGTGGCGGCGGTTTCAATCGCGATCGCAATCGCGACCGTGGCGGCTACGGCGGTGGCGGCGGCTATGGCGGCGGCGGCGGTTACGACAAGAGAAGATACTAATACGAACTTGTTAATATCCTGAACAACAACCTCTTCCGAAAGACTTCGCGAAGAGGTTGTTGTTTTAATTCTCATCACTCCAATATTCCATTACTCCCTCACCTCAAACGGCAGCGTCACCTTTGTTTGATCCCAGGTAAAAGTAATAGCATCCTGACCATCGATCGTTTCAAAATCAATGGTAAACATTTCCACTACCTCAGGAAGAATTTGTACGGGGGCTTTCACGCGCAATACGTCAGCTTCAGGATCATACATAGTACCCCAGAATGGAATATCAGAATTAAAGACGATTGTCCACTCTCTTTGTTCCGGGATGGTTACGATGTGATATTTGCCGGCTTTCAGTACTTCGCCATTAAAAGCCAGATCTTTGGACGTAGCGATGGTGGTAGGTTCGTTAGCGCCGGTGCGCCACCATTCGCCGTAAGGGATCAGTTCGCCGAATATTTCCCGGCCTTTTTTGGAAGGGCGGCAATAAAAAATAGAAATATCAGCATTGTTTTGGTGGTATTCTACCGTTTGTTCCGGGCTGTGTTTTTTGGTATTGTTAAGCGAAACTTTCACGAAGATGTAGCCTCCGATGGCCAGCACGGCAATAATTCCAAGCACAATAAGCAGGGTTTTTTTCATGGTGTTTGTTTTTTTTTCTTGAAGATAAAGAATTGTGTTTACATCGGTTGAGAAAAAAAACTTGCATCATATTATTTTTTGATGTAGCTTCGCCCCGTTAATTGATACAAAAGGTATCATGTCAAGTTTAGCAAGCCTATTTTAGCCTTTCCTCAAAAGTTAAGTACTAAGAAGAATCTTCGCTACACTTTACTGATTCAAAATAGAATTATTAGCAATTTTATTTTTTTTCACTTTTTAATTTTTTCTAATGAACATTTTTGTTGCAAAATTGAATTTCAAGACGCAGAGCGATGATCTGAGAGAAGTTTTCGAAGCTTATGGCGAAGTGGACTCTGCCAAGGTCATTATGGACCAATTTACTGGTAAATCAAAAGGTTTTGGCTTTGTTGAAATGCCAAACGATGATGAGGCAATGAATGCCATCAACGATCTGAACGAAAGCGAACTGGACGGCAACACGATCGTAGTAAAGAAAGCGGAACCACGCGAAAATCGTGACCGTGGTGGATTCAACCGTGGCGGCGGCAACCGTGGCGGCGGCGGAAACCGTGGTGGCGGATACGGCGGCGGCGGAAACCGTGGTGGTGGATACGGCGGTGGTGACGGCGGTTACGACAAGAGAAGATATTAATACCTTGTTGATTATATCCTGGTAATAAAGCCCTTGCTCGGTTCGCTGAGGAAGGGCTTTTTATTTTCTGAATTTTACTCTTCTAATTTAGCTCATACACTCCAAACAAATGATTCCCCCAGCCGCGCATTTCGGCAGTGACCTTGGGTGCTGTGCCGTTCCAGTCAATCCGCAGGATACCAAAACTTTTGTCATTGACTTTTTTACCTACGCGGTATTGGTTGGGTTCATCATTGGCATTGGCGCCGGTGTAGGCGTGCGTGAGTCCGCTGGAAGTGAAATCGTACAAAGGATAACTCAATCCAGGCAATTCAATTTTTGAAACCTCCGAAGTATGGCGATCTCCACTGAGCAAAATAGCTTTGTGCGGGTTGGTTTTGGCTATCAGATCAAAGAGTCGTTGCCGTGCTGCCGGAAAATTCGACCACTTTTCGTAAGGATGCTCTGCTGAAATAATCTGTACCCCTGAACCGATCAGGTGGATTTGCGCATCGCTGTTGGTAAGTTCCTGTTCGAGCCATTGCCATTGCGCGTTGCCGAGCATGTCACCGGTAGGATTGATCAGGTATCGCCGAACGTTATCACCTTCCCCTTTTTGCAATTCATCCCGGAAATAACGGGTATCCAACAGTATAACTTTGATGCGCTTGCCCTTGGGACCAAAGGTAAAACTCTGGTAAACTCCTTCGCGCGTGCGCACGGGCGCATCCGCGGGCACGTCGAGGAAATCCAGCATCAGCGCCTTGGATTCTACTTTTTTCGGGTAATTTTTGTCACCATCATTTACGCCGTAATCGTGATCGTCCCAGATGCCAATAATGGGCGTTGTCGCGCGAAGTTGCTGATATAATGGATGGGATTTTTGTTTTTCGTATTTGGCGGCAAGCACGCTCATATCTTCAGAATCTCCGTAGATATTGTCACCCAACCATATCCATAAGTCGGGTTTGTTGGCAATCACATCCTGCCAAAAGTCCTGCGGCAAGTCCTGGCGGTCGCAAGAGCCCAGCGCAATGGTAGCCAGCGGTTTTTCAATGCCGGAAAGCTGTCGATCGGAAACAGGCTGCGTGGTTTTTGCATTGCAACCGAACAGAACAATAGCAATAATGGTGATGAGGATTCGGGTCATGGTTTATTTTTTTGCGAAAATAACAAAGCCAACATTAATTCCAGGTTAACTTTCCTTTACCTTCCCAAAATATTCTCTTTCTTTGTAAAGCCTAAAATCTGTAATGTATGACCAGACTATTCTTTTGCATCGGAATAATGCTGTGCCTATTTGCCTGCAAAACCGATACGACTCAAGACTTAAACCGGCCTACCGGCGCTGAGCTTGCCGTTCGCTGGGAACTAGTAGCCAGCAATATCGGTGGAGAAAACCGCTATAGCACTCGTTTCACCATTATTAACCAAAGCGAAGATACACTGCCCGGCAGCGGCTGGACGATCTATTTTAATCAGATCAGTGGCTCGGTCATTTCCGAAGGACTATCGCCGGATATCGTGATTGAGCGTATCACGGGAGATTTTTACAAAATGCAGCCCAGTTCAGTATTCATGCCGATGCCGCCGGGCGATAGCGTGATGCTCAATGCTGATTTCCGGGGCTGGCTCATCAAGGAAGCCGAAGCGCCGCAGGGCTTGTACATCGTATTTGAAAATGAGGATGGGAGCGAGCAACAGCCCGAAGTGCTGAGCAATTACACCATCCAACCCATTCCGATGGAAATGGCGATGCGCGGTACAAATGACAAAACACCTATCCCGACTGCTGCCTGGCAGTACGAGCAAAACGCGAAAATCACGCCTTTGCCTTTTGATGACGTTCCCAAAATTATACCCACGCCCAACCGCATGCTCACCGGCAATGCCACGGGCACACTTGATGCAAGCTGGAAAATCCAGTATCAGAAGGGTTTGCAAAAAGAATCTGAGTATTTATCGGCCAGGTTGAATGATATTTTCAACAAAGCGCTGGAGGCGAAAGAAGGTGGGAGCGAAGGCGCTAAAACTATTATGTTAAAACTGAATCCACAGCTTCCTGCGAATGAAAGTTATAAGCTTGCTGTGAGCGCCAACAGCATCACTATTGAAGGGAAGGATGCGGCGGGCGTGTTCTATGGCATTCAAAGTCTGCTCTCCTGGCTCCCGCCAGATGCTTTTAAGGGAAATCAACAATCGCTGACGTTCCGGGAAGTACAGATCGAAGACGCGCCGCGTTTTGGCTACCGGGGTTTACATCTCGACGTATCTCGTAATTTTCACAGCAAGGCCAGCGTGCTGAAACTCCTGGATTTAATGGCGTTTTACAAACTCAACAAATTCCACATTCATATGGCCGACGACGAAGGCTGGCGTCTGGAAATTCCTACGCTGCCCAGGCTGACGCAAGTGGGCGCCAGTCGCGGACATACCCTGACCGAAGAAGACAGGATCTATCCGGCTTATGGCTCGGGACCTTTCCCGGACCCGAAGGTCTCCCACGGCAGCGGTTATTATAGCAAAGCCGATTTTCTGGAGATTTTGCGCAAAGCCACCGACCGCCACATCGAAGTAATTGTGGAATTTGACACGCCCGGTCACGCGCGCGCGGCGATCAAAGCCATGCAAAGTCGTTATAAAAAACTGATGGAAACAGGTCTGAAAGCCGAGGCCGAAGCCTTTCTGCTGCACGATCCGGCGGATTCTTCCAAATACGAATCGGTGCAAGGTTATCCCGACAACGTGATTTGCGTGTGTCGCGAATCGGTGTATAACTTCTGGGAAACGGTGATCGATGATCTGCAAAAAATGTACACCGAAGCCGGCGCACCTTTGAACACCATTCACATTGGCGGCGACGAAGTGCCCGCGGGCGTCTGGGAAAAATCTCCCATTTGCAATGAACTCAAAGCTAACAATCCCGAGCTGAAAACCACCGAAGACCTGGCGCATTACTACCTCCGCCGTGTGAATAAATTGCTATTGGAAAAAGGTTTGAACACCGGCGGCTGGGAAGAAATTGCGATGAAAAAAGATGGGAATCGTTACGTGCCCAATTCCGCTTTTGCAGACAAAAAACTCATGGCTTACGTCTGGATCAACCTCTGGGGCAATCAGGATATGGCGAATCGCCTTGCTAATGCTGGCTTCCCGGTGGTGCTGTGCAATGTGACCAATCTTTACTTTGATCTGGCTTATAACAAAGACCCGAGTGAGCCTGGGCTCTATTGGGGCGGTTTCGTGGATACGCGCGCACCCTATGCCTTCATTCCTGAAGATATTTTAAAATCGACTACTGTTGACCCGATGGGCAATACCTTCAACCTCAACGATTACAAAAACATGGAGCGCCTCACTCCGCAGGGATTGAGTAATGTGCTGGGTATTCAGGCGCAGCTCTGGAGCGAAACGCTCAAAGGGCAGGACATGCTTGAATATTATCTCTTACCCAAATTGCTCGGTCTCGCCGAACGCGCCTGGGCACAGCAGCCCGATTGGGCGAGAATCAACAACCAAACAGAACGCGAAACCGCGCTCGATCAGTCCTGGAGTATCTTCGCCAATACCGTGGGGCAGCGCGATCTGCCGCGGCTGAATTATCTGTTTGGAGGCTGGAATTACCGCATTGCCCCGCCGGGCGTCGTGGTGGAAAAGGGCATACTCATGGCCAATAATAATTTCCCGGGTTTCGAGATTCGCTACACCGAGGATGGCAGCGAACCCACCGTGAATGCTACCTTGTATAAAGAACCTGTAAAAGTAAACGGCACCATCAAACTCAAAGCATTCGACGCCAGAGGCAGATCCAGCCGCACAGTAACCGTCAACGCCGGCGAACTGGCGCAGTAATCTCCTCTTGAGGTGTGGCACATTTTGTCTGCTGACAGGCAAGATGTGCCGCACTTCTTCTATCATAAAAATTTATAAGCAACTAAATAAAAAATTAGTTTCCCCTCCCATCCACCTAAAACCATATCATATGCTTCGTATCATCATTACATTCCTGTCTGTAATTATCATTCAAACCAGCTTTGCGCAAATTTCCTACGAGCAGCAACAACAAATCGACGCCGTCTTCGCCGAATGGAATCGCACCGATTCGCCCGGAGGCGCCCTCGCTATCGTGCAAGATGGTCAGATCATTTACAAAAAAGGCTACGGCATGGCCGATCTGGAACACGGCGTGCCGATCTCTCCCCAAACTGTATTCTATGCGGGTTCCGTATCCAAGCAGTTTGTCGCCATGTGTATTTTGCTCTTGCAGGAGCAGGGTAAAATCTCCCTTGATGACGACGTGCGCAAACACATCCCTGAGCTGCCCGATTACGGCAAAACCATTACTATCCGGCATATGGTGCATCATGTCAGCGGCTTGCGTGATTACCTGTCCTTATGGGGCTTGAGTGGCAGGGATTATTTGGATCATGTGCCCAAACAAGCGGTGTTGGATATGATCTTTCGGCAACAGGAACTAAATTTTGAGCCGGGCACTCAGTACGCGTACAGCAACTCCGGGTACTTCCTGCTGGCGGAGATCATCGGGCGGGTGTCGGGCAAGAGCCTGCGCCAGTTTGCCGATGAGCATATCTTCCAACCGCTGGGCATGACCCATTCCTTTTTTAATGATGATACCTACCAGATTGTGCCCAATCGCGCTTTCAGCTACCAGCGCGGCGATCAGGGCATTTTTACCTCCCTGCTCATGCGTTTTGACCAGGTGGGTTCCGGCGGATTATATACCACCGTGGAAGACCTCTACAAGTGGGATCAGAATTTTTATCACAATCAACTTGGCAAAGCCCAACAAAGTCTGATCAACACCATGCTCTCCGAAGGTACATTCAACAATGGCAAGCCCTGCGGCTATGCCTTCGCCATCCGCCCGGATACCTACCGCGGACTCCCAAACTACGGGCACACCGGTTCCCTCGCGGGCTACCGCGCTTACTACGTGCGCTTTCCGGCGCAGCGCTTCTCGGTGATTCTGCTCGGCAACGTCGCCCAATTCGCGCCCACCGGCAAAGCCGAAGCCATCGCCGACATCCTCCTCGCAGACCAACTGGCAGCGCCCGCCCCCGACACGGATGATGCCACCCCCGAAACCCCGGTGACCCTGCCCGGCTTCACTGCGCA
>CAZGAU010000133.1:0-14617 GCA_964523725.1 uncultured Saprospiraceae bacterium | reverse complement strand
CCCGAAAGTTTTTTCGATGAATATTGCTAACCAACCCACTCGCCATCCACCGGATGATCCTCGATATTCAGAAAACGTTCCACTTCCTGCTCGATGTATCGAGCCTGATCCTGATTTTTCAAACCTTTCACGATGCGGATGCGCTTGTCACCCTTGACCAGTGCCCGGACGGCGTAGGCGAAGTTCGGGCGGTTATTGGTGCGGCTTTCCACGTATTTGTCAAGATAAAGTTGCTGCAAATCATTCACCGGCACCCGCCGGTTGGGATAAAACGGCATTTGCAGGGGTTTGTGTTCAATGATCAGTTCCCGATGATTGACCGTTACATAAGTTACATTCAGTAAAATCGTCAGCGTATAATACAGCAGGGACAAGCCTACCAGCAGATGAATGCTGATGAAAAGCAAGATCATCCACTCGCCCTGGGTAAGTGCAATGACGATAAACGGGATCAAAATAGCATTCCAGAAAATGGTAAAAAAGATGAAAAAACCCGCGTTGGTAGTCTTGCGCCAACTGATTTCCAGGTTTAATTCGCTCAGATAGCTTGTGACCTCTATGCCAGGGGGCAGCGGCACTTCCGGGCGGGTGCGTTTTACCTGCTTGAGCATAGCGTCAAAACCAAAGAGCGTATGGCAGGCGCTACACTTCGCGATTAACTGGTCGATGTTAATATCTTCGGCGCGAATGGACGCCCCGCAGTTGGGGCATTCAAGCTGAATTTGCATGCGCTTTTTGCGACAAGTTACAAAAGTTTTTAATCTCGCAGCTAAACCTTTTTAATAAAAGCCGGTTAAATCAAACTGTTTACTTTTGCCTTCAAAACACTAGCCATGCAATACACTACGCTCGGAAATACCGACTTAAAAGTGAGTAAAATCTGCCTTGGAACCATGACCTTCGGTGAACAGAATACCGAAGTGGAAGGGCACGAGCAAATGGATTATGCCCTGGATCAGGGAATTAACTTTCTGGACGCTGCGGAGATGTATTCTATTCCTCCGAGCCCGGAAACGCAGGGCAGCACCGAGCGGATCATCGGCACCTGGATGAAAAGTCGCGGTAACAGGGATCAGGTCATCGTTGCCACCAAGATTGTCGGCCCGGGTAAAGCTTTCCTGCACATTCGCAATCCTTTACATATTAATCGTGAACAAATATTACAAGCAATCGAGGGAAGTTTAAACCGCCTGCAAACCGATTATGTCGATTTGTACCAGATTCACTGGCCCGAACGCAACAACAATCGCTTCGGTCAACGCGGCTACGTGCACGATCCGAACGACCCTTGGGAAGATAACTTACTCGAGGTTTTGCAAACGATGGACGAACTGATTAAGGCTGGAAAAATCCGATATTTTGGACTTAGCAATGAAACGCCCTGGGGCCTCATGCGCTTTATTTATCTGGCAAAAATGCACGGCTTGACGCATTGCGTGAGTATTCAAAACCCTTACAGCTTGCTCAATCGCACATTTGAAATTGGGCTTGCCGAAATCGCCATTCGTGAACAGTCTGGGCTTCTGGCCTACTCGCCTTTGGCTTTTGGAAAACTCTCCGGCAAATTTTTGAAAAGTACCGACGAACCCGGTGCACGGCTCAACCGATTCAAACAATACACCCGCTACAATAGCCCTCAGGCAGAAGAAGCAATCCGGCGGTATGTAGCTATTGCTGATGATCACGGGCTAAGTGCGGCGCAGATGGCGCTGGCTTTTGTCAATACCCGCCCTTTTGTGACCAGCAATATCATTGGAGCGACCACTATGACGCAGTTGAAAGAAAATATTGGCAGTATAAATATTACATTGCCGGAGGAGGTACTTCGAGCAATTGAAGCAGTGCACAATGCCATTCCAAATCCGGCACCCTGAATGTAAAATTTTACCAGAAGAATCTCATTTGCAGTAGCTAACATCTAAATTATTTTTGTAAATTTCGGAGTAAAAATATTAATTTACAAGCACTACCCCTTCGTGCAATCACAAGCCGTCCTATCCGCCTCTGCTTGGTAATACTTGACCAAAGCAAGAAATTTATCTGTTTCCCCCTCGTATTCAGACATTTGTAAAATGAAAAAACCAAAAGATCATTTATATCGGCTTATTAGTGCGATGAGCCCATCCGAAAAAAGGTATTTCAAGCTGCATTTTGGTCCGCCCGACAATGTGCTCACCGAGTTATTTGATATAGTTAATAGTCTGAGCGAGTACAATGAGGAAGTTGTAAAACAACGCCTCGGCACCAAAGCAGCGAAAAACCTGAAGGTCCATAAGATTCAGCTCACCGATTTGTTGCTCAAGACGCTCACTCTTTTTCAAAATAAAAAAAGCGTGTACAGCAAAATCAGGATGAGCCTGGAGGAAGTGGATTTATTGATAGACAAAGAGTTGCATGAATTGGCGGCAGATCGGCTTGCCAAGCTGAAAAAGCTTTGTATCAGCTATCAGGAATACGCCTATCTGATCGAGATAGTCAACCGGGAATTTCGGTTACACCATATCCAATATGACAAGATCGGCCAGTCACAGTGGCCTATTTTTGAAGAACTGGACACTTACCTCGAGCGGCTGGGGGAGCAATTTAAATACGCCAAACTGGGCAATAAGCTTTTGGATATAAAGCGAAAAAACACGCCCGGAACGCTTACCCAGGAGGAAATCGATTTTTGTAAAGGTTTGCTGGAACGCGACCTTTTTCCATTAAATTATGAGCCCCATTCTATCCGGGCCAGGCTTGCCCGCAATACCACACTGACTTTCATCCACGATATCCTGGGCAATCATGATATTTCTTTACAATATCGACTAAATAATGTAAATATTTTTCGTGAGTATCCGCAATATGCCACGCATCATTCATTTGATTTTCTGGGTACGCTGCGCAATTTAGTCAATATTTATCTCCAGGAAAACCAGTTTGAAGCTGCCGAACAGATAATTAAAGAGGCTTTCCAGTTTGCGGAAACCCACAGTATCCACCGGGAGCAACTGGTCTATTTTCATTATGCGGAACTGCATATCGCATTTTGTCGCAGGAATTTTGAGCAAATCGTTCAGGTGATTGAACCAAAACTGGTGGCACATCTGGAGCAGTATGATATTGCCCGTGACCGAATTGGTATCATTACATTTTTATACCTGGCCATTACCAATCTTATATTAACTAATCATAAAAAAGTGCATGTTTATCTGCGCCAACTAAATGAAACTTCGGATGACTTAAAAGCTTATTTTTGGGAAATTTTTTCTATCGTAGAAATGATCTCTCATTTTGAAAGCGAAGATCATATTTTAATGAATAACATTTTATTTACAAAAAACCGGCAGGTAAATAAGAAAAAAGACTCCTCGCCATTTTATAAAGAATCACTAAAGTTTTTTAAAAAGATCATGGATCAGCCCACGGAAATTCATTTTTTGGCAGAAAACTTCCTCTCCCGTGTAGATAAATGGAAACATGATAAGGTGCTCGGTACTTTTTATTATTTTCATTTACATCATTGGCTGCTGGCAAAAGCGCACAAGCGGACTTTCCTGGAAGAAATGATGTCTGTAAATAAAAAAACCTGAAGCCGAAGCTCCAGGCCTTTCGATTTTTTGTGTTTATTCGCTTGCTGTAAAAATTACAGAAATTTTTACTTTCGCCTTTAAAGATAAAAGAATTAAGCCGAATGGCAACCGACATTTTTTTGCAAAAGTTAATGACTCAATCGGTCAATTAGAAGAGTATTTTCATTTTTTATCTGTTTGCGGCTTTTAAAAAAGTGCATAATCAAGATCATTTATCGGGGTTTTGGCATGAAAATAAAAAATGCAACAATTGTTACCCGAAGGTTAAGTCTCAAAGTAAATTTTACACATGCAATTAAAACGAATACAATACTATCTGACTGCGTACCGCGATTTTTTGCAAAGCCCTGTGGCCACGGAGCGCTTGTACACATGGGAGTCCCAACAGATTTTCCAAAATAATTGGTCTCTTGAAGAGCCCGATTTTGGAGAAATGTACGACCGTAGCCTGGAAAACACCCAAACCCGCCGCCTCTGGAAGCGCGAAAATTACGAACCCAAGCGCGTAATGCTTGAGTTTATTGCGCTGGAGCCCGAAATGGTGCGTCAGGCTTTCCAGGATTTATTCAATGAAGAAAAAGACGTAGAAGCACGCGCAGACCGGTTTGTATTTTATTGCGATGAATTGCTCCGGGCGTATAAAGAAAAATTTCCGCGTTCGGTAGAAAATAACCATTATCATGATGATCATTATGCGATGATCTCGCTTTATTTAGCATTTCGCTATCCTGATAAATATACATTATACAATCATGATGCTTTCAGAAAGTTATTACAACAGCTTGGCAGCGCCGATATTCCCCGGGCTGCGGATTTCGGCCGCTTTTGCAAAGTGATACGCACCTTGTACAATTTTATACAAAAAGAACCGGAACTGCTCGCGACGCATCAGAAAAGGCTGAACTCCCGGCGCCATTATACAGGTGAAAGCTTGCTGGTCGTTTGGGATTTTTATATGTTTTGTAGTCAATCAGCCTGAATCTATCGTACAACTGAATTCTGAAAAGCCTCGTCTATTTTTTTTGTCAGCGGGAAAGCGTAGGGGTACATTGTCCTGGAAATCATCCTTTTGTAATAAGAAATCAACCGACAAGCTATTTCAATCATGAACAACAATGCCCGACTGACAAACCGAATTGACATTGTAGATGCGCTACGCGGCTTTTCGCTGGCCGGTATCGTGATCGTTCATTTCCTGGAGCAATATCTCGGCGGCCCGTCACCCCAATCGGCAGGAGCTTTTACCCAGCAAAATCCCGTTGATCCGGTACTTGAGGTGATTTTTAGCGTTTTGATCCGGGGTAAATTTTTTGCCTTGTTTTCCTTTCTCTTTGGTCTGAGTTTTTTCATTCAGATGGAACGAGGGGCGCATCGCACCGGCGGGGATTTTCGGCTGCGCTTTGCCTGGCGACTGGTTATCCTTTTCGTTATTGGCTTTTTGCATCATATGTTTTACCGCGGCGATATTCTCACCGTTTATGCTATGCTGGGGGTACCGCTGATTCTGTTTTATCAAGTTCCGGATAAATGGGTAATTGCAGTAACCGCCTTGCTTTTCCTGGGTTTGCCGCGTATTTTGATACAAATCACTGGTTACGAACCCTTTCATACCTTTCTGCCCGACTGGCAATCGGGGAAAGACAGCCCGGCAGTGCTCGCATACTGGGAGGCTATTAAATCGGGCGCCTGGGCCGAGGTAGCCGGTCTCAATGCGACCGAGGGTTTTGGCATGAAAATGGGGTTCCAGTTCGGCCAAATGTCGAGGGCTTACCAAACTTTTGGCTGGTTTTTGCTGGGCATGCTGGCTGGTCGGTGGCGTTATTTTGAAGAACTTGATGGCAACAAACCCTTCACAAAAAAGATATTCAAATGGAGTATCATTGGTTTCTTTAGCCTGGTAATTCTGGCTGCTGTTATTTTTGGTTTGTTTGGTAAATACATTCCACCATCCATGCAAATGCTGGTAGGCATGACAGTTTATGACCTCGCAAATATTACAATGACGTTTTTTTATATTACTGCATTTGTAATGTTATTTAGTAAGGAAAAGTGGCAATCACGATTAAATGTTTTTTCGCCTTACGGTCGCACGGCACTCACCAATTATGTGATGCAAACCTTGATTGGAACCACCATTCTATATGGATACGGTTTTGGCCTGCTGGGGGAGATTGGCAACACATCGACGCTAGCTATTTCTTTGATCTTATGTATTTTACAAATATGGATTAGTAGAATATGGCTACAGCACTATTATTACGGTCCGTTGGAGTGGCTGTGGCGTACGCTTACCTGGTTCAAATGGCAACCCTGGCGCAGGCATCAAAAACTAAGTGCAGCTTAAGAATAAATGGCTTTTGTGCTTCTTCAAAAAGCTGATTATCTTGCTGGAAATTTTTTTGTATGCTAAAAATCATTATTGCTGCAAAATCAGATAATCATGTCATTGGTAAAGACGGAGACGTACCCTGGCATATGCCGGCCGATCTGGTTTTTTTTGAACAAACTATCGCGGATGGCTGGTTGCTGTCGGGGCGGCGTTCGTACGAGTCGGCCCAGGGGGATTTTATTTTTAAAGATGGTTGCAATGCAATTATCATTACACGTCGGCAGGATTATGATGCGGGAGGCTTTGCAGTGGCCAATTCGCTGAAAGAAGGCATTCAAAAGGCTGAAAAAGAGCAAGTTGAGAAACTTTATATTCTTGGTGGCGGCGAAATATATCGTCAGGCTATGGACATCGCCGATCGTTTGATTATTACCGAAATCCACACTACGCTGGAAGGGGACACTTTTTTTCCGGAAATTGATACCCGCATCTGGGAGGAAGTCCAGCGAGACGATCACCCCAGGGATGCTGAAAATCCTTACGATTATTCCTTCGTCATATGGGAGCGAAAACACTGATTTTAAGCCACTTATCCAAAAAACTAATATCGCCGCCAATGCGCCGCTACGCGCCCGCGAATAGATTAAAAATTTGTCAATGCATTAGTTTAGGATTAATCTAACGAAATCTCCCGCTCCCCCGGTCTCAAAGTCTCACCGTCCCCCTTCTACGTCGTCAATGCCCCGCAAACACTAATCGTCTGCCCAGATACATAGCTCGACATATCCGATCCCAGGAATACACACAAATCGGCGACTTCCTCAGCCCTGCCAAGCCGTTTCATAGGGATGCTGGTAAGATAAGATTCTTTGGTTTTATCGTCCAGTTTTTCGGTCATATCGGTTTCAATAAAGCCCGGCGCTACTGAATTACAACGGATATTGCGTGAGCCCATTTCCTTGGCAATGGATTTCGAGAATCCGAAAATTCCGGCTTTGGAAGCAGCATAGTTAGCCTGGCCTGCATTTCCCGTGATGCCCACGATCGAACTCATATTAACAATCGAGCCGCCGCCGCTTTTCATCATGGGGCGCAGCACGTGTTTGGTCAGGTTAAACACTGATTTCAGGTTGGTTTCGATCACGCGATCCCATTGCGCTTCTGTCATACGCAGCATGAGCGTATCCTGAGTAATACCTGCGTTATTGATGAGGATATCAATCTTGCCAAAATCTTCAACAACTGCATTGACCAATGCTTCGGCGCCGTAGAAGGAACTGGCATCCGATTTGTAAGCTTTGGCATTGACACCCAGTGCTTTAAGCTCATCTTCGATTGCTTTGGCGGGCGCCTCAGAAGACAGGTAAGTGAAGGCAACGTTGGCGCCTTGTTCTGCAAAACGGCGTACAATAGCCGCGCCAATACCGCGCGAACCACCGGTGACAAGGGCTACTTTATCTTGCAAAAGTTTCATGTAGGTTCTGGTTTTGTTTTGCCGCTAAGGTAAATAAAAAGTTGTTCCGGAAGGTAATCGGAATAGTTTTTCAAATTCAACCTCTCAATTTATCCAGCAATTCGCTCAACTGCTCGGCTTCTTCCCGAGTCAAGTTGGTCACAGTCTCATCCATCTGAGTGTCCAGTTGATCCAGCGTAGTCAGCAATTCTTCACCATCTTTGCTCAGCGTTACATCCACTAGTCGTTTATCACTGGGGCAAACGGTGCGCACGACCAGTCCTTTCTGGCAAAGCCGGTCCACCATTCTGGAGGTATCTGCCATTTTATCCAATAATCTTTCCCGAATATCGGAAGTGGAAATAGGCTTGTTAGCGCCTCGCAATATACGGAGTACGTTATATTGCTGTATCGTAATACCAAAGGGTTTTAACTGTTCGCGCAGATGATCGGTGAGCCAGTTGGTGGTATAGATCATATTGACAATGGCACGTTGATAGGCATTGCGAAATGGTTTTTTCTGGTGAATAGCTTCCTCGATTTTCATATTATCGGCAATTGATGGGTTTAAAATCTCCATGAGCTTACAAATTTAACGTAAATACACACAAACACAAAGTTTTACAATAATGCTGCGCAATATAAAGTATTTTAATGTTCAAACATCAAAATAATAACTTTTGTTCCCATACTTTCGGATATCCCGGCTTTTCGGATATAGTCCCGAAGGCAGCCTGAAAATTCTTTGATTCAGCATATTGAAAATCTCGCGAAATCATTGTAAATTAAGGGATTAACAAACAAAAAACAGATATTATGGGTGTACTCATTCAAACTTTCCACGGGCCGCAGGCCTCGCTGTACGTGGAGGAGTTGGCCAAACTCCGCATCGAACTTTTCAAGAACTATCCCTACCTTTATGATGGTAGTATGGATTATGAAGAAAAATACCTGAAAACACTGATCGAGGCGCCGGAAAACGTCATCGCCATGGCATTTGACCACGGCAAGGTAGTAGGCGCTGCGGCCGGGCTTCCGCTGCGATACGAAACGCTAAACATCCAGCAGCCCTTTATAGATAAGGGCTACGACCTCGATCGGATTTACTACTTTGGTGAATCAATCATTAGTCCGGCTTACCGGAGACAGGGCATCGGAAATGCATTTTTTACAACTCGAGAAGAACGCGCCAAAAGCCTCGGCTGGTATGATTTTGTTGCTTTTTGTGGAATTGAAAGACCGACGAGCCATCCGCTACACGATCCGACTTATCGCGAACCAGATGAATACTGGAGCAGTCTTGGATTCAGACGAACCGATATGATTTGCCAAATCAACTGGAAAGATATCAATGAAGAAGAAGAAACGCCCAAGTCGCTTCGCTTCTGGATCAAAGATATTGATAATCGCTAAGACTGCTCCCGCGCTATTCCCTCAAAATCACGCCATTTAATCTTTCAAATTCCGAATGCCCTTAAACTCCGAGCCTTCTTTCCATTTTGGAAAAGTTGCTTCATTAGCCAGGCGTTTACCGATATTGAAAAACAATTGCGCATCCTGCACGACACCTTCCAGGCTCCAAAGTTCCGAGCGATATTCGTCACTCGGTTGATGGTAGCGATTGCTGGTGAAGTCGTCGGCTTTACCGCGTGCATACTCCTTGCCTTTGGTCAAATGGTCGTAGCCACCGGAAGCGTACAGCGCCGGAATTCCAACTTTCGCAAAATTGAAATGATCCGAACGGAAATAAAAACCTTTCTCTGGCTCTTGGTCGGGCAGGATGTACCGGTCTTGTTTGGCAGCTTCCTCCCGGGCATAATCATCGAGTTCGGATTGCCCATAGCCCACCACTGTCAGGTCTTTCATCGGACCATTGGGATTCAGGGCATCCATGTTGATATTGGCCACGGTTTTATCCACCGGGAAAATCGGGTGCTGCGCATAATACTCAGAACCAAGTAAACCTTGTTCCTCGGCTGTGACAAATAAAAACACCACCGTGCGCTCAGGTTTATTGGAAAGTTGTGTAAAGGCTTTGGCGATAGCCAATACCGCAGCGGTACCGCTGGCATTATCCACCGCGCCGTTATAAATGGAATCACCCGCAACCACTTGCCCCACGCCCAGGTGGTCCCAATGCGTAGAATAAATGATCGCCTCTTCGGGCCGCTCGGTACCGGTAATTTTGGCGATCACATTCTGAGAAACATCGCGCTTTAGTTTATTGGTCAAGCCAGTTGTAACCTTTAATCCCAGCGGAATGGGCTTAAAGCCCGGCGTTCTGGCCTGCTCCAGGAAGCGGGTACCTTTGCCCGATGCTTTAAATAGCTCGGAAGCGGTAGTCAGCGTGATCCAGCCCTGGATTTTGCACTTGTCCATGCCTTGGTTTTCTGTCTGCAAATTTAATCGCGGATTCACCGAACTCGCCGGTACAAACCACGGATAGCCCGCTGCATTAGTCTCGTGAATGATCAACACACCCGCGGCGCCCTGGCGCGCTGCTTCTTCGTATTTGTAGGTCCAGCGACCATAGTAAGTCATGGTATTTCCTTTGAAAAAGGTCGAGTCTTGGTCTTCATTTTGAAAGCCGGGATCATTCACCATCACCACCGCCACTTTGCCGGTCATATCGATACCTTCGTAATCATTCCAGCCGTATTCGGGGGCCACAATGCCGTAGCCGCAGAACACCAGTTCCGCATCTATTACTTCGATTTTTTCTTGTTCCTGCTGGGTGTAAATGACATAATCTTCCCGCAATTTCAAATCAAAACTACCATTGGGTCCTGTCACTTTCATTGTAGGATCGGGCGTCGGCGCGATTTCTACCAATGGAACTTCCTGAAAATAGCTGCCGTCATTTCCTGGCTCCAATCCCATGCTTTCCAGTTCGCTTTTCAGATAGTTGATCGTTTTGGTTTCTCCTTCGGTAAAGGGCTTCCTGCCTAGAAATTCATCCGAAGCCAGCGCTTTCAGGTGCCGGTCGATATCGGTGGAATCAATGACAATTTCATCAGAACCGCCCTGGACAGCTTCGTTTTGACAACTAAATAAACTAACAATAAAAACAGAGAAAATTATAACAGCGAGATTTTTCATTATAACAAGATTTGAGTTAAGCAAAATAAATCGTGAAAATAGGAGTTTTGAACGGGAAACAGAAACAAAGACCCCCGCAGCAAAACGACTGTTTGGGTCTCAAAATTAGAATCTTCTGGATTTTTTAAGAAATTTATTCACTTTTTATCGGGAACACTATTTTCAAAGCTTTTAACACTATGTCAACACAATACCGGCAAGTCTGGACGGTCTTGATTTTATTTTGTTTTTGCAGCTGTAGCCGCCATATTTACCTCGATCGTACGCAATTTATCAAAGACGGTGAGCAATTTCCGGTGACCGACTTGTACGGCTATAAATCTGTGCAGGAACGCCCTGCGCAAAGCCCTGATCTCGCCGCAGCGATTGCCATCTCCGGGGGAGGCTCCCGCGCCGCCAATTTTGGCATCGGCATTATGCTGGGGCTGGAAAAAATTAGCACCGCCAATAATCACAACGCTCTAAGCGAAATCGATTACCTGTCCACCGTTTCCGGGGGCGGCTTTGCCGGAGGAGCTTATGTGTCGGCGCTATTCGACCATCATTATTTTCAGAAAAAGCAGCCTTTTTCCTTGTCTGCGTATGTGGAAGACCACATTGCCGATGACCTGAGCATCTCCTATACCGGTGTGCTGGCTCGCAATTATTTCAACCCGAAAGTATGGTTTTCGTATCGCGATTACGGCGACGGACTGGAAAAGGCAATCGATGAGCACGTGCTGGGCTACAAACGCCGCCGCCGCTTTGGCAAACCGCGCAGCATTTTACTCGGAGATCTTTTTGTACCAAAAAGAGACACTTCGACGTCGGTTCGCTTCCCTATGCTCATTCCCAATGCTTCTTCGATGGGCACGATGGCGATTTTCCCTTTTGCGCCGGATATTCTGGATTGTTATCAGATCAATGGTTACACCCACCGCATGCGGATGGTCAAAGAAACACAAGTGGATCCATTTAAAATTCCGATCTCGGTGGGAATCAAGAGCAGCGGCAGCTTTCCCGTATTGATTCCAAATACGACGTTACACAGTATTTACAATCCTGAGCGGCCTTACTTGCACATCATGGACGGCGCAATGACCGACAATCAAGGCGCTTACACCGCACTGCAAGTGCTCAAACAGGAAACCACGCCCAAAAAGGTGCTCATCATCGTGGATGCCGACGCTTCGGGCAATTTACACACCTTTTCCAAGAAGGAAGGTTCCAAAGCCCCGCTTGGGGTATTTGTGTCTCTCACCGCCAGCGGGCTTTACGCGCGCCGGGCTACTTTGAAAAAGGACATCATCGAAAACAGTATTAAACTGGGCATCACCCCGATCTTCCTGGGATTTTATACCTTGCTGAAAAACGCCGATGCACCTATTTTACCCGAGCGGGTCAACATAAAAACCGAGCAACTCAGACTGATCGAGCTATTGAAAACCAATCCCGCGCAGCTCAGCCCTGCCGATTCGCATATCCTGTACGAACTGCTGGTCAACATCGGTACCAAATATACCATCAAACCCGCCGAGCAGGAGCTCTTGTTTCTGGCGGGGCAGTACATTGTGCGGCTGGAGGAGGACGTGATCCGGGCAGCGATGGAATAGGTGTAAATAAGCTGTAGAGAGTTATGATGTTTCTTTATGAACGATATCATGTTTTTGAAAACGCAGCTTTTCTACCAACAGCACAAAAGCAATACCCAGCGTATAAGCGAGCATATCCGCCCAGGCGAAATCCGTACCGATGATGATCCTGGCAAATGTAATATCTTGCAGCCCAAGTATATTCACGATTTTAAAATATTGTAATATCTCCACCGCATAGGAAAACAACAACACCCCAAGCGCCGTAGCGATCATTGGCCATGTAAAGAAAGCCCTCACAAAGCAGTAAATCAATATCACCACCAGAAAATCCCCCACATAAGGGCGAATGAATGCATCATGAACGTATAATGCGATTAAAATTTCTATAGTTAATATAATAATTGCTGTAATGAAATAGGGCGTTTTGAATTGGAGCATCGGCAGGTAACTGGTTTTGGTGATCGTTTTAAAATTCCTTCAATCATGCAAATCCTTCCACACCAACTCTGGTTGATCTGTCTCGATCCAGTCCACCCCTAATTCAGCCAGCCGCTTTACTTCCTTGCTATAAAAGGCTTTCTTTTCTTCAGGCATTTCTCCCGGCATTAGAGGATAAAGGGTGAAACATCCAACTGTCATATCCCGCCTGTGGTACTTTTCAACCGTATCTTTATCAATTAGGGTATACTCTGAGCAGACAGCATTAGAATGAACCAGCTTGCCTATTATATTAGCTTCCATCAACCAATTGGTCATCTTTAAAGAAAAAGGCATATTATCATCATAGGCAAAGCCTGAAGGGGTGGGACGGTGCACTTTTTCCAGGTCGTAGAGCATAAAGAAATTGAATGAAGTACATACTACCTGCTCAAGCATTTCCATATGTTTAACAATTTTTGCAACTTCCCTACCTACTTTCCGTTTAGTCCAACTTAGAGCATATGCTTTCAATTCAATATCCACGAAAAAATCTTTCCCCTTTATAGTTTCCAGGGCTTCCTCCAATAACGGGATATTCGCTGGTCCGGCATATTTACGAATTCCACCATCCACTTCTATTTCCGGTAATATTTGAATAGTCTTCAGATCATTCCAGGTCATTTCATAAATACTTCGGTCAACACCAGTGAGCCTTTTCAGGTTTTCATCATGGAACAATACAACTTTATTGTCTTTGGTTAAAAAAACGTCAAATTCAGCGCCATTACAATATTGGTTATCGATCGCACGCTGGATGGCTGGCAAAGTGTTTTCCTGATATTCAGTAACAAGGCCCCGATGGGCAAGAATAAATGGCGTTTTTTTCATTTTTTCTTATTCTTTGCTTTTTCAATTATTGAATCCACAAATTCCTGTGCCATAGTCTCTTTCAATTTAGCATATTCTTTTCTATCCTGATTCGTCTTTTCTGCAATTTCCCATTTCAAGTTTTCGTATTCTTTTCTTTCCTCTTCATTTTCTCTCAAATAATCTCGGAAAATTAAATGTCTTTGAAGTTCTTCGTTATTAGCCTCACAAACGTATAGATGATGTTTGATGGAATCTAATATCAAATGACGTTTTTTTTGTTTGTCCCGCTTAAAAACCTCTCTTCCTTCTATCCCTTGATTTCCATTGTGGTAGTATCCAAGTTTTTCTAATCCTTCTTTTACGTCTTCAAATGATATTGGTCTGTTGTACACAATGTCAATATCGATAATTGCTTTTGCTGCTAAATATTTTATGGATGTACTTCCAATATGTTCAATATCTATGCCCGGAAGATTTTTTTCAAATACCGCTTTGATTCTATTGAAATCGTTTACCCAAATTTCTTGATATTCCTGTATCAGCATTTAATTTTATTTTCCATGATGCCCAACGGTTTGTATATGTGGTGCGCCGTCCCTCGTGGCGGCATAGGCAGCTACGCTGTGTTGGTGGATGTTTTATTTTTCTTTTTCAATAATTATTTCAATTTGATTTCTTAAGACTGGAATGATATTTCTAGCCACATCCCATACAATAGAATAATCCACCCCCATATAATCATGAATCAGTTTGTCTCTCATCCCTGCCATATTTCTCCAGGATATTTCAGACCATTTCACCTTAAAATCTGCCGGAATTTTCTTGCTCGCTTCACCAATTATCTCAATACTCCTTACAATTGCTCGCTTCAGCGTTTCATCATCCAATAATTTATCCTTAGTCATATGCTCATCAATGACAGAAACAATATAATTGCATTCATCCAGAATATGATGTAAATAATCTAGCGGCGATTTAGACATATTCTACTTCCTTTAAAATTTTCGGACCAATATATGGACTTAATCCATTTTTCGTCACTACTTCTACTTTTTCTCCTTCAAAAATAGCTTCAAGCAAATAACAGACTTCCATAAAATTATTGAAACTCTCTTTATCCTTTTCAAAAGCAATCAGCAAATCAATATCGCTTTTCTCATGCTGCTCTTCTCGCACATAAGAACCAAATAACCCAATTACATCTATTCCCAATTTCTTAATTTGAGCTTTATTTTGATGGATTCGTTGTTTTATAATTTCTTTTGTTAGCATCTTTTTTTGATTTTAATATCCACTAACG